>CAZJKR010000094.1:406-2037 GCA_964546615.1 uncultured Curvibacter sp. | reverse complement strand
GGGCCTGAACAAGGCCGACATGGCCAAGCAGTACGGCGACGACCAGGTGCTGGTCTGGCGCCGCAGCTACGACACCCCGCCGCCAGCCCTGGAGCCCACCGACCCGCGCTGCGAGCGCAGCGACCGGCGCTACGCCGGCCTGCCTGCCGGCGATGTACCACTGACCGAGTGCCTGAAGGACACGGTGGCACGCGTGCTGCCCTTCTGGCATGAAACCCTGGCGCCGGCCATCCGGTCGGGGCAGCGCGTTGTGGTAGCCGCGCATGGCAACTCGATCCGTGCTCTGGTCAAGTACCTGGACAACATCTCCGACCAGGACATCGTCGGCCTGAACATCCCCAACGGCATTCCGCTGGTGTACGAACTCGACGCCGATCTCCAGCCGATCCGCCGCTACTACCTGGGCGACGCCGAAGCGGCAGCCAAGGCCGCCGCCGCCGTGGCCTCCCAGGGCAAGGCTTGAGCAGCTTCCAGCACGGCGCCGTGCCGGCCCAGGATGGCCCTCAGGTAAACCGCCGGTAAAGACCCGGCGTTATATCAGCGGCCGCCGGGAACCCTGGCGGCCGATTTGCTTCCAACCGTGTATATTGAAGCGGCGAGGGAATTTTCATGGGTCAGAAACTCAAAATTGCAGGTTGGATTTCGCTGGGTGTGTTGGCCGGCGCGTTGACCACGGTGTCGTTGCAGACCGTGGCACGCAGTGCGCTGACGCCGCTGCCGCTGGAAGAACTGCAGCAGCTGGCGGCCGTCTTCGGCATGGTCAAGACCGACTACGTCGAACCGGTGGACGAGAAGAAGCTGATCACCGACGCCATCTCCGGCATGGTGTCCAGCCTGGACCCGCATTCCCAGTATTTCGACAAGAAGTCCTTCAAGGAATTCCGTGAGGGCACGACCGGGCGCTTCGTCGGCGAGGGCATCGAGATCACGCAGGAAGACGGCCTGGTCAAGGTGGTGTCGCCGATCGAAGGTTCACCGGCCTACCGCGCCGGCCTCAAGTCCGGCGACCTGATCACCAAGGTGGACGACACCGCCGTCAAGGGCCTGTCGCTCAACGAGGCCGTCAAGCGCATGCGCGGCGAACCCAACACCAAGGTCATCCTGACGGTGTTCCGCAAGGACGAGAACCGCACCTTTGCCGTCACCATCACACGCGAAGAGATCAAGACGCAGTCGGTCAAAGCCAAGCTGATCGAGCCCGGCTATGCCTGGATCCGCCTGAGCCAGTTCCAGGAACGTACGGTGGATGACTTCGTGCGCAAGGTCGACGAGCTCTACAAGCAGGACCCGGCACTCAAGGGCCTGGTGCTCGACCTGCGCAACGACCCGGGCGGTCTGCTCGACGCCGCTGTCGCGATCTCGGCCGCCTTCCTGCCCGAGAACGTGACCGTGGTCTCGACCAACGGGCAACTGGCCGAAAGCAAGTTCACCTACAAGGCCGCGCCCGAGTTCTACCAGCGCCGCGGCAGCAACGACCCGCTCAAGCGCCTGCCGGCTGCACTCAAGAAAGTACCACTGGTGGTGCTCGTCAACGAAGGCTCGGCCTCGGCCAGCGAGATCGTCGCGGGCGCCCTGCAGGATCACCAGCGCGCCGTCGTCATGGGCAGCCAGACCTTCGGCAAGGGCTCGGT
>CAZJKR010000094.1:0-396 GCA_964546615.1 uncultured Curvibacter sp. | reverse complement strand
GGCCCTGACACCGCGCTCAAGATCACCACGGCACGCTACTACACCCCCAGCGGCAAGTCGATCCAGGCGCGCGGCATCGTGCCCGACGTCATGCTCGACGAAACGGCCGAGGGCAATGTGTTCGCCGCCCTACGCACGCGCGAGGCCGACCTGGACAAACACCTCTCCAACGGCCAGAGCGCGGAACAGAAAGACCCCGAGCGCGAGCGCGCCCGCGACGCCGCCATGAAGAAGCTGGAAGAAGAGGCCAAGAAGCCGCCGCAGGAGCGCAAGCTGCCCGAGTTCGGCAGCGACAAGGACTTCCAGCTGACCCAGGCGCTGAACCAGCTCAAGGGCCTGCCAGTGCTCGTCAGCAAGACCCAGACCGAGCGCAAGGAAGAGAGCAAAGAGAACTGA
>CAZJKR010000093.1:376-11144 GCA_964546615.1 uncultured Curvibacter sp. | reverse complement strand
ATTGCTTTGAACGGGTCAAAGACCCGCCAAGCGTACTGTCGATGCCGCCCTGGGACTAATTGGCTCTGTCAATTCACTGAATTGCCGTTTCCTATTAATAATTGCTATTAATACCTATTCTCAATAACTATCGCGCCTCAGCTTGAACGATGACAGATTCATCTCAAAATTACGGTACAGTAAATCTGTTACGTAATGGTGAATCTTTACACCAAGGAGACTGTATGACCAGTTCCGATCAGACGGCCCGTCTGACGCCGCCGCCCGCCCCCATCCAGCAGTTGCACCACTATGCCTACCGCGCCAAGGATGCCGAGGAGACGCGGCATTTCTACGAGGACATCCTGGGCCTGCCGCTGTACCACATCATCCAGAGCGACCACGTGCCCAGCACCGGCGAGTACTGCCCCTACACGCACTTCTTCTTCCGCCTGCAGGATGGCTCTTTCATTGCCTTCTTCGACCTGGGCGACGACGAAGCTGCCGCGCCCAGCCCCAACACGCCGCTGTGGGTCAACCACATCGCCTTTCGCCTCAATTCGCTGGCCGAACTGGAGGCCATGAAGGCCCGCCTGCAGGCGCACGGCATCGAGGTGATCGGCGTGACCGACCACCACATTTTCAAGAGCATCTACTTCTTCGACCCCAACGGCGTGCGCCTGGAGCTTTCGGCCCAGGTGGCCGACGAGTTCCAGATGCTCAAGGAGAGCACCACCGCCCACGCACGGCTGAACGAATGGACGGCACGCAAGGACGTGTGGCGCCAGGAGCGCGCCGCCGGCAAGGTGACCGCCCCCCTGAAGCCGCAGCAGAACGACCGGCCCGAGGTGGCGGCGCGCGCCCAAGGGCAGAAAGGCGGCGCAGCATGAGTACGGCCTACCGCGAGACCGTCTACACCAACGGCTACGAGTTCACGCAAGGTTCAGGCTACGAGCTGCCCGAATATCCCTTTGTCGAACCACCCGAACTCAAGCATGGTGAAGTCAAGCGCCACCCCGTGGTGATCGTCGGCGCCGGCATCACCGGCCTGACCATGGCCTGCTGCCTGGCCAAGCTGGGCATTGCGGCGGTACTGCTCGACGAGGACAACACGGTGGGCGTCAAGGGCGCTGCCTCGCGTGGCATCTGCTACACGCAGAAGTCGCTGGAAATCTTCCAGCGCCTGGGCGTGTACGAACGCATCGCCGCCAAGGGCATCCAGTGGAGCGTGGGGCGCACCTTTGCCGGCCAGGACGAGGTGTACTCGTTTGACCTGCGCCAGCAGAGCAATTTCGGCCTCTCGGCCCAGCCGCCGTTCATCAACATCCAGCAGTTCTATATCGAAGGCTACCTGGTGGAGCGCATCTATGGCCTGGGCCATGTGGACCTGCGCTGGAAATCGCGCGTGGTGGGTTTCAAGCAGCACGCGGACCATGCCACGCTGACGGTGGAAACGCCGGCCGGCAACTACCGCCTGCAAGCCGACCACGTGATCGACGCCAGCGGCTCGCACACGCCCTTCCACGGCTGGACCGGTGCCACCATGACCTCGCGCCGCGGCGACGACCGCTGGTGCATTGCCGACGTGCGTTTCAAGAACCATCCGCCCAAGGAGCGGCATACCTGGATCGAGGCCCCTTTCAACGGCAACCGCGCCGTCTGGCAGCACCTGATGGCCGACGATGTCTGGCGCATCGACTACCAGATGGAGCCCAACGCCGACCCCGAAGTCGTCAGCCGGGAAGACGTGGTGCGCGAGCGGCTAAGACTGCAGTTCGGCCCGGATGTCGACTACGAGATCGTCTGGGTCGGCCCCTATGCCTATCGCAGCCAGTGCCTGGACCGATTGCGCATCGGCAGCGTGTTTTTCATGGGCGATACCGCCAAGATCGTCAGCCCCTTCGGTGCACGCGGCGGCAACACCGGCGTGGCCGACGCCGACAACCTGGCCTGGAAGCTGGCCGCCGTGCTCAAAGGGCGCGCCCCGGCCAGCCTGCTGGACAGCTACCACGAGGAACGCCACGAGGCGGCCGCACAGAACGTGATGGTGACCAACCGCACCGCCCGCTTCCTGCGCCCGGCCGACGGCATGGAGCGCACCTTCCGCAACGCGGCCATCAGCCTGGCACGGCAGTACCCCTTTGCGCGTCCGCTCATCAACACCGGCCGCATGGCCATGGCCAACAGCTACACCCGCTCCAGCATCTGCGACCGCAGCGGCGGCCTGTCAGTGCAGAACGTGGGCTTTCGTTGGGCCGACAACAGCCTGGGCGCCGTCAACGACCTGATCGAATGGGCCGAGGGCGACCTGCTGCTGCTGGTGTTCGGCGACATGTCGCACGCCGCCGCACAGCGCCTGCGTCAGCTGGCAGCTCAGGCACCGGTGCGCTGTGTGCAGGTGGTCGGCCCCGACACCCGGCCACAGGCACGTGAGCATGTACGCGACCCGCAGGGCCACCTGCAGGGCGCCTGCCATGTGTTCGGTCATGCCTGGGCGCTGGTGCGCCCGGACGGTTACCTCGCCGCCACCGGCGAAAGCGTGGACGCCGACCTGATCCAGGCCATCGAACGCGCCCTCGGCCTCAAGGAGTAGCCCATGAAAACCAAAGCCCATTTCCAGGACGCCGACACCTTCTATGAGCAACTGCTCGACGCTCACACCGGCCTGTGCCGCGAACAGTCGGAGCTGCTCAATGCGCGGCTGATCCTGGTCCTGGCCAACCAGATCGGCAGCCGCGAGGTGCTGGCCGAGTGCATCCAGGTGGCGAAAAACCTGCCGGCGTGAGGATGACGGCCCGGTAAAATCAGGCCAGTTCCCAGACACACCCAGGAACGGCGCCCAGACGGGCGCCGTTTCGCATTTTCTGTACGCACATGACCGACACCGTCCAGCAACCGGGCCTCAACAGCCTGTCCAAGTCCTTCGAACCCGCCGCCCTGGAGGCGCACTGGGGCCCCGAATGGGAAAAGCGCGGCTACGGCCGGGCCGGCTTCCGCGGTACCGGCAAGCCCCAAGCCGGCGCGCCGTCCTTTGCCATCCAGCTGCCGCCGCCCAATGTAACGGGCACGCTGCACATGGGCCACGCTTTCAACCAGACCATCATGGATTCGCTCACGCGCTACCACCGCATGGCCGGCGCCAATACGGTCTGGGTGCCGGGCACGGACCACGCAGGCATCGCCACGCAGATCGTGGTGGAGCGCCAGCTGCAGGAACAGAAGATCAGCCGCCACGACCTAGGGCGCAAGAACTTCGTGGCCCGCGTCTGGGAGTGGAAGGAGCAGAGCGGCTCGACCATCACGCAGCAGATGCGCCGCATGGGCGACTCGGTCTCGTGGGAGCACGAGTACTTCACCATGGACGAGAAGCTCTCCAAGGTGGTGACCGAGACCTTCGTGCGCCTCTACGAGCAGGGCCTCATCTACCGCGGCAAGCGTCTGGTGAACTGGGACCCGGTGCTGCAGTCGGCGGTGTCGGACCTGGAAGTGGAAAGCGAAGAGAAGGACGGCTCGCTCTGGCACATCGCCTATCCCTTGGCCGATGGTTCGGGCAGCCTGACCGTGGCCACCACGCGCCCCGAGACCATGCTGGGCGACGTGGCCGTGATGGTGCACCCCGAGGATGAGCGCTACCAGCACCTGATCGGCAGACAAGTGACCCTGCCGCTGGTGGGACGCCAGATCCCGGTGATTGCCGACGCCTACGTCGACAAGGAATTCGGCACCGGCGTGGTCAAGGTCACACCGGCGCATGACCCCAACGACTACCAGGTGGGCCAGCGCCACAAGCTGGAGCTGATCTGCGTGCTGACACTGCAGGCCACCATCAACGAGAACGCCCCCGAGAAATACCGTGGTCTGGACCGCTTCGTGGCGCGCAAGGCCATCGTGAAGGATTTGGAAGCCATCGGTGCCCTGGTCGAGACCAAGAAGCACAAGCTCATGGTGCCCATCTGCACCCGCACCGGCCAGATCGTCGAGCCCATGCTGACGGACCAGTGGTTCGTCGCCATGAGCAAAGTGAGTGACAAAGACCCGACCGGCAAGAGCATTGCGCAAAAGGCCATCGATGCGGTGGACAGCGGCGCGGTGAAGTTCGTCCCCGAAAACTGGGTCAACACCTACAACCAGTGGATGAACAACATCCAGGACTGGTGCATCTCGCGCCAGCTCTGGTGGGGTCACCAGATTCCGGCCTGGTACGACGAAAACGGCAACGTGATCGTGGCGCGCAGCGAGGCCGAGGCGCAGGCGAAAGCCCCGGGCAAGAAGCTCCGGCGCGACGAGGACGTGCTTGACACCTGGTACTCCTCGGCGCTGGTGCCCTTCAGCACCATGGGCTGGCCTGAACAGACGGAGGACTTCGACCTCTACCTGCCCTCGACGGTGCTGGTCACCGGCTACGACATCATCTTCTTCTGGGTCGCGCGCATGATCATGATGACGACCCATTTCACCGGCAAGGTGCCGTTCAAGCATGTCTACATCCACGGCTTGGTGCGCGACGCCCAGGGCCAGAAGATGAGCAAGAGCGAAGGCAATGTGCTGGACCCGGTGGACCTGATTGACGGCATCGCACTTGCTCCGCTGCTGGACAAGCGCGTGGTCGGCCTGCGCAAGCCCGAGACCGCGCCCCAGGTGCGCAAGAACACCGAGAAGGAGTTCCCCAATGGCATTCCGGCCTTCGGTGCCGATGCGCTGCGCTTCACCTTCGCTTCGCTGGCATCGCTCGGCCGCAACATCAACTTCGATTCCAAGCGCTGCGAGGGTTACCGCAACTTCTGCAACAAGCTCTGGAACGCCACGCGTTTCGTGCTGATGAACTGCGAAGGCCACGATTGCGGTCTGAAGGAGCACGGCGCCGGCGAATGCCTGCCCGGTGGTTACCTGGAGTTCAGCGCCGCCGACCGTTGGATCGTCTCGCTGCTGCAGCAGGTCGAGGCCCAGGTGGCGCAGGGTTTTGCCGACTACCGCCTGGACAACGTCGCCAACACCATCTACGACTTCGTCTGGAACGAGTTCTGCGACTGGTACCTGGAGATCGCCAAGGTGCAGATCAACAGCGGTAACGACGCGCAGAAGCGTGGCACCCGCCGCACCCTGATCCGCACGCTGGAAACCATCCTGCGCCTGGCACACCCGGTGATCCCCTTCATCACCGAGGAGTTGTGGCAGAAGGTGGCCCCGGTGGCCGGCCGTGCCGGTGAGTCGGTCAGCGTGGCGGCCTATCCGGTGGCCCAGCCCGAGCGCATTGACGTCCACGCCATGGCCGAGGTGGCACGCCTGCGCCAGTTCGTGGACGCCTGCCGCAACCTGCGCGGTGAGATGAGTGTCTCGCCATCGACGCGCCTGCCGCTCTATGCGCTGGCCAGTAACGACGACGAGGCGGCTTTCATCACGCAGTGGTCGCCCGTGCTGCAGGCCCTGGCCAAGCTCAGCGAGGCCAAGGTGTTCAAGACCGAGGCCGAGTGGGCTGCCGCGGCCCAGGCCGCACCCGTGGCCGTGGTCGGCGAGGCCCGCCTGTGCCTGCACATGGAAGTGGACGTGGCAGCCGAAAAGGCCCGTCTGGGCAAGGAAGCGGTTCGCCTGGAAGGCGAGATCGCCAAGGCCAGGAGCAAGCTGAGCAACGAAGCCTTCGTCGCCAAGGCACCACCGGCCGTGATCGAGCAGGAAAACAAGCGCGTGGCCGATTTCACGGCCACCCTGGCCAAGATCCAGGACCAGCTGGCGAGACTAAAGTAGCACCCCTGTGTCGGCTATCGCCGCCTCCCCCTCAAGGGGGCAACGCCAGTGGCCCGGTCAAGCCGGTTCCACGGCGTTCCCCGAATGAAGCCACCACATGTTGAAAGTGCTGCGCGTATGAACAACAAAATCAAGACAGCCGTTTTCCCAGTGGCCGGGCTGGGCACCCGCTTCCTGCCCGCCACCAAGGCGGCGCCGAAAGAGATGCTGCCGGTCGTCGACAAGCCGCTGATCCAGTACGCGGTGGAGGAGGCCTATGCGGCTGGCATCCGCCACATGGTCTTCGTGACCGGCCGCAACAAGCGCGCCATCGAGGACCACTTCGACACGGCCTACGAGCTGGAGAACGAACTGGAGCGGGCCGGCAAGCAGGCCCTGCTGGGCATTGTGCGTTCAGTGCAGCCGGACGACATGCTGTGCTCCTACGTGCGCCAGCCGCGCGCCCTGGGCCTGGGCCACGCCGTGCTGTGCGCCGAGCACCTGACCGAAGGCGCACCGTTTGCCGTCCTGCTGGCCGATGACCTGATGATGGGCCCACCCGGTGGTACGCCCGTGCTGGCACAGATGGCAGACGTCTTCCAGCGTCTGGGCCGCTCGGTGCTGGCGGTGCAGGAAGTGCCGCAGGAGCAGGTGCGGCGCTACGGCATCGTGGCGGGCACACCGGCTGGCGAACGGCTGATGCAGATCGAGCGCATCGTTGAAAAGCCAGCACCGGAGGCCGCACCGTCACGCCTGGCCGTGGCGGGCCGCTACATCCTGACCCCGGGTGTGTTCGAGCAGATCCGTCAGCAGCCGCGTGGCGCCGGTGGCGAGATCCAGCTCACCGACGGCATTGCAGGCCTGCTGAAGCACGAAGCGGCCTACGCCTACACCTACGCTGGCAAGCGCTATGACTGCGGCAGCAAGGAAGGTTTTCTGGAGGCTACCGTCGAACTTGCGCTGCAACACCCGGAGGTGGGCGCGAGCTTCCGCGGCTATCTGAAGTCACTCGCGCTCTGAGACGCGACCAGAACTTGCGAAGAAATCGTAGCGAGCGGCCTGAGCGCAAGGCGGACGGAGCACAGGAACCGGAACGTACTTCAGGTACGTGAGGATGCCGACAACGCAGTTGCGGCGCAGGCTAACTTTCGCGAAGCAAAAGTTAAGCGCAGCGGCCAGAGCCAACACCGCCCAACGCGGCGATCAGGTCGCGCAGTAGATTTATTCGTAAGTTCTCAACGCCGTTTGAGAATGTGGATGTAATCCTTGCCTTCGGTGGTCTGGTCGACCAGGTCGTTGCCGGTCTGTTTGGCAAAGGCCACGAAGTCACGTACCGAACCGGCGTCAGTGGCAATCACTTTCAGCGTCTGACCGCTGGTCATTTCCGACAACGCTTTCTTGGCCTTCAGGATGGGCAGAGGACAGTTGAGGCCGCGGGTGTCGAGTTCTCGGTCGATATTCATCACAATTCCTTCAATTGCTTTAATTTTAAGCAATTTCTGCCCGACGTTCAGTGCACCACCACCGCAGCCGCCCCTTTGCCGGTAAAGATGACGTGGCCACCCTCGTCGATCGAAAAGACGCCGGCGTCAAAAGGGCGCTGCAGACGGCGCGACTGCTTGCCGAACACCAGGTCCACCGTGCCCGCCACACCCAGGCCGACCTCCACCCGCGCCTGGCGGAACAGCGCCAGTTGCTGCTCCAGCGCCTCTTTCTCCTGCAGCGAATGCGCCCACAGCTGCAGCGCCTGCTGCCACGACGCCTTGGCGCGCGGCAACATGCCGTTCTTGTCGCCGGTCTGGCTCAGGTGCTTGACCACCTTTTTCAGGTTCTCCTGGTCGGCCCCCTGCTTTTCGATGCGCTGCTCCAGCGCGTGGTATTCGGCCTCCAGCACCGGATTGACGCCCACCTGTACCGCCGTCACACCGCTGGACTCGGCGCCGAGCAAGGGCGTGCGTACCAGCATCATGCTGCGCGCCGAACCGCCGACCAGGCGGCCGCGCTGCGGCGACTTGATGCCGACCATGATCTGGTTGAGCGCCTGCAGGTCACTCTGCAGCGCCATGTCGTCGATCGCGATCACCGTACCGGCAGAGATTTCCGAGTTCTCGACAAAACGGGCGGACACCGAACCGCCCGCCTTCACCTTGGCGTGCGCGATGATGCCGGCGCCGACCTGGATGCTGCCGCCGGCCTCGAGTTCGCCACCCTCCACCGTGCCGGTCACGCTGATGTCGCCGCTGACATGCACTTTCATGCCCGACATCACGTCGCCATCGATCCGCACCGAACCGTCGTAGGTGATGTTGCCGCAGTCCATGTCGACATTGCCCAGCGTGAGCACCTGCTCGACCATGGCACCGTTGGGCACGCACACCGGCTGCCCCTTGAGAGTCGCCACCAGCATGTTCGGGTCGTCGGGGGAGACGGTCACCCCGGCAAATGGCTCGGCGAAGGGATGGTCATGCCCCGGGTTGGCCGGCTGGGGCGTGCCGCGCACATCGCAGCCGTCGATCCCCGCCGTGGCCGGAATACGCCGCATCAGCGCCGTGCCGACCTCCACTGACGGGATGTCGCCATGCTCACGGAAATCGATCAGTCCCTCGGCATTGACTTTCGGGGCCCGGTCGCGGGCCAGGTCGACCAGCATTTCGAATTGCGCATCCACCCCATGCACTGGCGCTCGCCCGCTGGCGACCAGCACATGTGCCGCCTCGCGCGCATCACACACCTGCTGCAGCGCCGCCGCATCGATGCCGAAGATCACCCCGGCCTCCTGCAGCGCCCGGTCGATGTCTTCGCGCACCAGCGGTTTGCCGCCGAACGCCGGCACCACGTTGACCCAGACACAGGAGGCATCCTTGGCGATGTCGAGCAGGAAGCTGGCGTCACGTCGTTCGCCGATGGTCAGCTCGAACCCGGTGGGCACGGTATTGAAGCGCGCCACCAGCGTCGCCAGCGCGCCCTCCTGCAGAAACCAGTGCCCGTAGCCGGCCTGGCTCAACAAGGCCCGCAGCGTGGTTTCGTCCAGCTGCGGACGGTCGTCAGCCGGCGCAACCTGCGCCAACAGCTTGTCGTCTTGTTCGGCAAACGCCAGACCTTGAAAGCCGCTCATCGGAACATCCCCTCATGTTGTTTTGCGGGACCGCCACACACGCCATGCCTGTGCCTCCCTGCAGCAGTGTACGAGCATCGCCGGGCCGCAGGCCAGGCGCTCAGGCCGCCGCCGGCCAGTCCAGAAACTGCGGGGTGTGGCCGCGCGACGTCAGCCAGTCGGCCAAAGCGTAGCCGGTGCCGGCCGGCCAGCACTTGACGGCGGCCGGGCTGAACAGGCGGTAGTCCACCAGTTCGGGCGACAGGCGCACCTCGCCCTCGCAGCGCGCATGGTAGGCAATGATGACCTGGTTCATGCGCTGGAAGTCATAGACGCCGATCAGATTGAGTTCCTGCGGCTCCAGGCTGGTTTCCTCGCGGATCTCGCGCGCGATACCCTCCTGCGCCGTCTCACCGGCCTCCATGAAGCCGGTGATCAGCGCATACATCTTGCCGCTCCAGGCCGCGTTGCGCGCCAGCAGGATCTGATCCTGGTACTCGATCACCGCGGCCAGCACCGGCGTCGGGTTGTTCCAGTGCGTAAAGTCGCAGGCGGTGCAGCGCAGGCGTTCGCGCTCGCCACCGTCCTCCAGCCGCACCGCGAGCACCAGCGGCGCAGCGCAGCTCGGGCAGAAACGGTAGACGTGCGTCATGCCGCTTGCGCCCGCCCTCTCAGGCCGGGAAAACGCCCGTCGAAAGGTATCGGTCGCCGCGATCACACACCACGAAGACGATGGTGGCGTCCTGCTCGCGCGCCGCAATCTGCTGCGCCACCCAGCAGGCACCAGCCGCCGAGATGCCGGCAAAAATGCCTTCCTCGCGCGCCAGACGACGGCACATGTCCTCGGCATCGGCTTGGCTCACATAGACCAGTTCGTCGACCGTGCTCGGATCGTAGATCTTGGGCAGGTACTCCTGCGGCCACTTGCGAATGCCTGGAATGCGCGAACCCTCACTGGGCTGGGCGCCGATGATCTTGATGTCCGGATTCTTTTCCTTCAGGAAACGCGACACGCCGGTAATGGTGCCGGTAGTGCCCATGGCGCTCACAAAATGCGTGATGCGCCCGCCGGTCTGCTCCCACAGTTCGGGACCCGTGGTCTCGTAGTGAATGCGCGGGTTGTCCGCGTTGGCGAACTGGTCCAGCACCCGGCCCTTGCCGCTTTGCTCCATCTGCGTGGCCAGGTCACGCGCGTACTCCATGCCGCCGGACTTCGGCGTCAAGATGAGCTCGGCACCGAAGGCCTTCATGGTCTGCGCGCGCTCGATGGACAGGTCTTCCGGCATGATGAGCACCATGCGGTAGCCCTTGATGGCCGCCGCCATGGCCAAGGCGATGCCGGTGTTGCCCGAGGTGGCCTCGATCAGCGTGTCCCCCGGCTTGATGTCGCCACGCTCCTCGGCGCGCTTGATCATGGACAGGGCCGGCCGGTCTTTCACCGAGCCCGCCGGGTTGTTGCCCTCGAGCTTGCCCAGGATCACATTGCCGCGCGCAGCGTTCTCGGCCGCACCGATACGCTGCAGGGCCACGAGGGGCGTTTTGCCGATGGCGTCTTCAATCGTCGGGTACTTCATGCCCCACACTGTGCCATAATTTCGCTCTTGCCTTCCTCCCTGCCCGGGTGGTGAAATTGGTAGACGCAGGGGACTCAAAATCCCCCGCCGCAAGGCGTGCCGGTTCGATTCCGGCCCCGGGCACCACCTCCTCCTTTTTCTCAGCTGGCTGGCTCACTCGAACCGACACGCCCAAGGCGGCACGTGAAGCGCACTTCATGCGCGGGTTTCGATTCCGGCCCCGGGCACCATCTCCGTCTTTTCCCCGACAACTGGTTCACTCGAACCGGCACGTTCCCTTTTCACTCTGCTGCCAGCAAACCCTCCCGCACTGTCGGGTAATGCAGCGCCACCCGCAGTTCGTTCTTGAGCCGCGTGTTGTCCATGCGGCGCGACTCGCTCATGAAACTCAGCAGCATCA
>CAZJKR010000093.1:0-366 GCA_964546615.1 uncultured Curvibacter sp. | reverse complement strand
GGCAGCTTGTCCTGCGCCGTGCTGCGCGGCACGCGCGACGGGCGCGGCAGGCCGTACAGGTCGGCGGCCAGGTCGAAGTAATCGCCCATCTTCAGCACCGTGTCGTCGTTCACGTTGTAGACGCGCTGCGGCGCACCGCGCCACAGCGCCGCCACACAGGCGCGCGCCAGGTCGTCGGCGTGGATGTGGTTGGTGTAGACGTCGTCCTCGGCCGTGAGCACCGGTGTGCCCTTGCGCAGGCGCTCGCGCGGCGTTCCGCCCTCGCGGTCGGACGCGTAAATGCCCGGAATGCGCAGCACGCTGGCGCGCGTGCCGGCACTGCGGCCGTAGAAGCGCACCGCCTGCTCGGCCGCCACGCGACGCTGG
>CAZJKR010000092.1:0-11144 GCA_964546615.1 uncultured Curvibacter sp. | reverse complement strand
TTTGCCGCGACCGGCCAGGCGGCCCAGGTGCTGTACGACGTGGCCGATCCCTACACCCGCAAGGTTGTCATTGACAAGGGCTCACTCAACGGCATCCTGGCCGGTTCGCCGGTGCTCGACGAATCCGGCGTGCTCGGGCAGGTCACGCGGGTTTATCCGCTGCTCAGCGAAGTGACGCTGGTGACCGACAGCGATCAGGCCATTCCGGTACTCAACACCCGCACCGGCGCGCGCGCGGTGGCCTTCGGCGACCCGGGCGCGCATGCCGGCGCCCTGGAGTTGCGCTTCATGGCCGCCAACGCGGACGTGCAGCCGGGCGATCTGCTGACCACCAGCGGGGTCGATGGCGTCTACCCGGCCGGGTTGCCGGTGGCCCGCGTGGAGAAGGTGGGGCGGCGCATGTGCTGGTGCTGCAGCCGGTGTCGAGCCAGATGCCGGCCCTGCCGGAGCCGCAGGACGCGCCCGAGGCCGCGAAGAAAGGCAAGCACAAATGATCATGCGTCCCGGCCAGCAGCTGCTGCTGCCCGCCAACCCCTTGTTCATCTGGAGCAGCCTGGTCGTGGCCCTGCTGCTCAACATGCTGCAGAACATGGGCCTGTGGGGGCGCGCGGCCTGGACGCCCGATCTGCTGGCGCTGGCGCTGGTGTTCTGGGGGGTGCATCAACCGCTGCGGGTCGGCGTTGGTGCCGCGTTCGTCTTCGGCCTGGCCATGGACGTGCACCAGGGCAGCGTGCTGGGCCAGCATGCGCTGGCCTACACGGTGCTGAGCTACTTCGCCATCACCATCCACCGGCGCCTGCTCTGGTTCAGCGTGCCGCAGCAGGCGCTGCAGGTGCTGCCCTTGCTGGCCGCTGCCCATGCCGTGGAGCTGGCGGTGCGCATGATGGTGGGCGGCATCTTCCCCGGTTTCCTGATCCTGCTGGCCCCCCTGATCGAGGCCGCGCTGTGGCCCCTGGTCACGGTACTGCTGCTGCTGCCGCAGCGGCGCGCGCCCGATCCCGATGCCGACCGGCCGCTGTGACATGGCCCCCACGCTTGTGGCTTCGCCGCTCTTCGAGAACACTGCGTGTGCTGCGCTGTCGCCCGGCCCAGGCGTGCCCTGCGCTTCGCTTCATGAGTCATGACCGAACTGCGCAACGTTGAAGCCGACCTGACGCGCTTTCGTACCCGCGTGCTGGTGATCACGGTCGTGGTTCTGGCCTGCTTCGTCCTGCTGGCCCTGCGCCTGGTCTACCTGCAGGTGCTGCGCTATGACGAGCTGAACGAACGCGCCGAAACCAACCGGACCGCCATCGTGCCGGTGGTGCCGAACCGCGGCCTGATCCTGGACCGCAACGGCATCGTGCTGGCGACCAACTACTCGGCCTACACGCTGGAGATCACACCGTCCAAGGCGGGCAACGTCGAGCAGACCATCGACGAGCTGGCCCGGGTGCTGGACATCACGCCGCGCGACCGGCGCCGCTTCAAGAAGTTGCGCGAAGAGACCAAGGGCATCGAGTCGCTGCCGATCCGCACCCGCCTCACCGACGAGGAGGTGGCCAAGTTCGCGGCGCAGCGTTTCCGCTTTCCCGGCGTCGAGATCAAGGCCCGGCTGTTTCGCCAGTACCCCTGGGGCGAGGTGGCCAGCCATGTGATCGGTTACATCGGCCGCATCAACCAGGCCGAAAAGAAAGTCATCGAGGAATGGTCTGACGAAGACATTGCCAACTACCGCGGCACCGAGTACATCGGCAAGCTCGGCGTCGAGCAGAGCTTCGAGAAGGCGCTGCACGGCCTGACCGGCGTGGAGCAGGTCGAAACCTCGGCCGGCGGCCGCGCCGTGCGCAAGCTTGCCAGCCATCCGGCCACGCCGGGCGACACCGTGGTGCTGGCCATCGACATCAAGCTGCAGAACCTGATCGAGGAGATGTTCGGTGAGCGCCGCGGGGCGCTGGTGGCACTCGACCCCAAGAGCGGCGAGGTGCTGGCCTTCGTCAGCAAGCCGACCTTCGACCCCAACCTGTTCGTGGAGGGCATCGACAGCGAAAGCTGGCAGGAGCTCAACGAGTCGATCAACAAGCCGCTGCTGAACCGGGCGCTGCGCGGCACCTACCCGCCCGGCTCCACCTACAAGCCCTTCATGGCCATGGCGGCGCTGCAAAGCGGCAAGCGCACGCCCGCCACGATCGTCAACGATGCCGGTTCCTGGACCTTCGGCGGCCACGTCTTCCGCAGCCACGGCGACCACGGCCTCGGCCCGGTGGACATGTACCGCAGCATCGTCAAGTCGAGCAACGTCTATTACTACTCGCTCGCCAATGAACTGGGGGTGGACGCGATCCACGACTTCATGGCCCCGCTCGGTTTCGGCCAGCTCACCGGTATCGACATCCAGGGCGAGGTGCGCGGTGTGCTGCCCAGCCAGGCCTGGAAGCGCCGGGCCTACAAGAAGCCCGAGCAGCAGAAGTGGTATGCCGGTGAAACGATTTCACTGGGCATCGGCCAGGGCTACAACACGTTCACCATGCTGCAGCTGGCTTCGGCGACCGCCACGCTGGTCAACGGTGGCCTCAAGTACGCGCCGCAACTGGTGCTGGCCACGCAGGAGGCGGGCTCGCATACGCGGGTCACACTGCCGACCAGGCCGCCGGAGAACCTGGGCTACAAGCCGGAGAACGTGGCGGTGATTCGCAAGGCGCTGGTGGGTGTGACGCAGGAGGGCACTTCGACCCGTGTTTTTGCCGGGGCCGGCTATCTCAGCGGCGGCAAGACCGGCACGGCACAGGCGGTGACCATCGGCCAGAAGGAAAAGTACAACGCCTCCAAGATGGAGGAACACCAGCGTGACCATGCGCTGTACATGGCCTTCGCCCCGGCCGACGACCCCCAGATCGCGCTGGCGGTGGTGGTGGAAAACGCCGGTTTCGGCGCTGAACATGCCGCACCGATCGCGCGCCGGGTGTTCGACTACTGGCTGCTGGGCCAGTACCCGAGCGAGGAAGACCTGGCCGCCGTCAAGCTGGGCCGGGCAGCCGCACCGATCGGCAAGCCGCGCCCGGCCGCGGAGGCCGCCTGGCCGCCCCGGCGTTTTGCCGCCCAGGCGGCAGCCATCACGCCGGTGGCTCAGCCCTGACGCACGAAGGCGTCGAAGCCGGTCTTGAGGATCAGCAGGCCGACCACCGCGATGAAGACCCCGCGCACGAAGCCGGCGCCATGTTTGAGCGCCAGTCGTGTGCCCAGCAGGCTGCCGACCACGTTGGCCAACGCCAGGCCAAGGGCGAAATGCCACCAGACGTGGCCCTTGAGCGTGAAGAGGATCAGGGCGGCGATGTTGCTGGAGAGGTTGAGCAGCTTGGCCGCGGCCGAGGCGTGCAGGAAGTCGTAGCCCAGCCAGCGCACGAACAGGAAGACGAAGAAGCTGCCGGTGCCGGGGCCGAAGAAACCGTCATAGAAGCCGATCCCCAGGCCGACCGCGCCGGCGGCCAGCAGTTCCTGCCGGCCGGCAAAGCGCGGTGCATGGGTGCGTCCCAGCTGCTTGCGCGCCAGGGTGTAGAGCAGCACCGCCAGCAGGATCAGGGGCAGCAGCCGGCGCAGGAAATCCGGCGAGATCAGCGTGACGACCCAGGCGCCGGCAAAGGCGCCGGCAAAACACAGCGCCATGGCCGGCAGCAGCGCGCCCCAGCGCATTTCGACCCGGCGTGTGTACTGGGCCGCGGCGAACGCCGTGCCCCACACCGAGGCCGACTTGTTGGTGCCCAGCAGGGTGGCGGCGTGGGCGCCGGGATAGGCGGCGAACAGGGCGGGCAGCAGCACCAGCCCCCCGCCGCCGACGATGGCATCGACAAAACCGGCCAGCAGCGAGGCCAGCGTCACCAGCAGAAACTCCATGGCAGGATTGTCGCATCGCCTTCAGCCCCCAGTTTGCTATCGAAAAAGGAGCTGAAGCCGTAGATCCAGAAAGGCTTAAAGCCGGATATGGCTTAAAAACAAAAGGCACCGGGGTGACCGGTGCCTTGCGAGACCCGTCTGCTCTGGACGGGATAAATCTTGTTCGAGTTGGTGGGGGTGTCTTCCTCGGCTCCTCTCTCGCGGAGCCTCCCGGCCACGCTTACGAGTGGCCGTAATTTAAGCCAGCCCGGGGGAACAGGACATAGGGGTTTCCCCCGATCCGCCGGGCGAGATGCCGCGCGTGCCGGCCGCCCCGGGGTGGGCACTCAGGCATCGGCCAGGATGAGCCGGGCCGCGCGCTCGGCGATCATCAAGGTCGGCGAGTTGGTGTTGCCGCTGGTGATGGTCGGCATGACGCCGGCATCGGCCACGCGCAGACCGCGGATGCCGCGCACGCGCAAGCGCGGGTCCGCCATGGTGTCGTCCGGCCGGCCCATGCGCGTGGTGCCCACCGGATGGAAGATGGTGGTGGCGATGTCGCCCGCCAGCCGCGCCAGGTCCTCGTCGCTCTGGTACTGCAGACCGGGCTTCCATTCCACGGGCTGGTATTTCGCCAGTGCGGGCTGGGCGACGATGCGGCGCGTCACGCGCAGCGAATCGGCGGCCACCTTGCGATCCTGCTCGGTGCTCAGGTAGTTGGGGGCGATGGCCGGCGCGTCTTCGAAGCGCGGGCTGCGAATCTGCACCGTGCCGCGGCTGGTGGGGTTGAGGTTGCAGACGCTGGCGGTGAAGGCGTTGAAGTCGTGCAACGGTTCGCCGAAGGCGTCCAGCGACAAGGGCTGCACGTGGTACTCGATGTTGGGCCAGGCCAGCGCCGGATCGCTCCTGGTAAAGGCGCCCAGCTGCGAGGGCGCCATGCTCATGGGCCCGCTGCGCTTGAGCGCGTACTCCAGCCCGATCATCGCCTTGCCCCAGAGCGAATTCGCCATGGTGTTGAGCGTCTTGACGCCCTGCACCTTGTAGACCGAGCGGATCTGCAGGTGGTCCTGCAGGTTGGCGCCCACGCCCGGCAACGCGTGCACCACCGGCACACCGTGCTGCTGCAGCAGCGCGCCCGGGCCGACGCCCGAGAGCTGCAGGATCTGCGCCGAGCCGATGCTGCCGGCACTCAGCAGCACCTCGCCGCGGGCCGACACCGTGACTTTGCGGCCTTCGCGCACCACCACGGCGCCGCTGCAGCGCAACGCGCCGTCGGCGTCGCGTTCGAAGGTCAGGTGGCTGGTCGGGGTTCCGGTCCAGACCGTGAGGTTGGGGCGATGCTGCACCGGCCTCAGAAAGGCCTTGGCCGTGTTCCAGCGCCAGCCACGCTTCTGGTTGACCTCGAAGTAGCCCACGCCTTCGTTGTTGCCGCGATTGAAGTCCTCATTGGCCGGAATGCCGGCCTCTTGCGCAGCCTGGGCGAAGGCATCGAGCACGTCCCAGCGCAGGCGCTGCTTTTCGATGCGCCACTCGCCGCCGGCGCCGTGCAGCGCATCGGCACCCCTGTGGTAGTCCTCGTGCTGCTTGAACAGCGGCAGCACCTGGTCCCAGCGCCAGCTCTCGTCGCCGGTCAGCTCGGCCCACTGGTCGTAGTCGCGCGACTGGCCACGCATGTAGATCATGCCGTTGATGCTGGAGCAGCCGCCCAGGGTCTTGCCGCGCGGGTAGCGCAGTGTGCGACCGTTCAGCCCGGCATCGGGCTCGGTCTGGTACAGCCAGTCGGTGCGCGGGTTGCCGATGCAGTAGAGGTAACCCACCGGGATGTGGATCCAGTGGTAGTCGTCCTTGCGCCCCGCTTCGACCAGCAGCACGCGCTTGGACGCATCAGCGCTGAGCCGGTTGGCCAGCAGGCAGCCGGCGGTGCCGGCGCCGATGATGATGTAGTCAAACGTTGTATCGCTCATCGCAAGGACCTCTGCGCGCAAATCAAGCCAACCGGGGGGCACCGCGGAACCGGCTCTGCCGGGCCGCTGGTGGCGTCCCCCTCTGGGGGGATGACGGCCGCTAGGCCGGCTCAGGGGGGTTACTTACTCGTGGGCATGGCAAATTCCGCGCCTTTGCCAATACTTTCCGGCCAGCGCTGCATCACGCTCTTCTGCTTGGTGTAGAAACGCACGCCCTCTTCACCGTAGGCATGCATGTCGCCGAACAGCGAACGCTTCCAGCCGCCGAAGCCATGCCAGGCCATGGGCACCGGGATCGGTACGTTGATGCCCACCATGCCGACCTGGATGCGGCGCGAGAACTCGCGCGCCACGTGGCCGTCGCGTGTGTAGCAGGACACGCCGTTGCCGAACTCGTGGTCGTTGATGAGCTTCACCGCGGTGGCGAAATCGGGCACGCGCACACACGACAGCACCGGGCCGAAAATCTCTTCCTTGTAGATCTTCATCTCGGGGGTGACGTGATCGAACAGCGTGCCGCCGAGCCAGAAACCCTGCTCGCAGCCGGCACCGGCCGATTTGCCCTTGAAGCTGCGGCCATCGACCAGCAGCTGGGCGCCTTCCCGGGCACCGTGCTCGATGTAGCCGGTGATGCGGTTGTGCGCGATGTCGGTGACGATGGGTCCCATCTCGGCGTCCAGCTCCATGCCGTTCTTGACCTTCAGCGCTTTCGTGCGCTCGATCAGCTTGGGC
The DNA here is from genome assembly GCA_964546615.1 of uncultured Curvibacter sp. Taxonomy (GTDB): domain Bacteria; phylum Pseudomonadota; class Gammaproteobacteria; order Burkholderiales; family Burkholderiaceae_C; genus Hylemonella. The sequence goes on along the minus strand of CAZJKR010000092.1, from coordinate 4,599 downwards.
ATGATCTTGTCGGCCACATCACCCACCAGCACGGCGACCGAGATCGCCATGCAGCGCTCGCCGGCCGAGCCGTAGGCCGCGCCGATCAGGCCGTCCACCGCCTGCTCCAGGTCGGCGTCGGGCATCACCACCATGTGGTTCTTGGCGCCGCCCAGCGCCTGCACGCGCTTGCCGTTGCGGGCGCCGGTCTCGTAGATGTAGTTGGCAATCGGCGTCGAACCGACGAAGCTGATGGCCTTCACATCGTGGTGGGCCAGCAGCGCGTCCACCGCTTCCTTGTCGCCCTGCACCACGTTGAACACGCCGTCGGGCAGGCCGGCTTGTTTCAGCAGGTCGGCCATGAACAGCGAAGGCGAGGGGTCGATCGGGCTGGGCTTGAGGATGAAGGTGTTGCCCGCGGCAATGGCCACCGGGAACATCCACATCGGCACCATGACCGGGAAGTTGAACGGCGTGATGCCGGCCACCACCCCCAGCGGCTGGCGCAGGGTCCAGTTGTCCATGCCGGTGGAGACCTGCTCGGTGTAGTCGCCCTTGAGCAGTTGCGGAATGCCGGTGGCGAACTCGACGATCTCGATGCCGCGCGTCACTTCACCCTGCGCGTCGGTGAACACCTTGCCGTGCTCGGCGGTGATCAGGCGCGCCAGCTCGTCGCGGTGGTGGTTCAGCAGCTCCAGGAACTTGAACATGATGCGCGCGCGGCGCAGCGGCGAGGTGTCGGCCCAGGCGGGAAACGCAGCCTGCGCGGCGGCCACGGCCTTGTCGACTTCGGCCGCGCTGGCCAGCGCGGTGCGGCCGCTGACGGCGCCGGTGGCCGGGTTGTAGACGTCCTGGTGGCGGCCGGAGGTGCCGGCGACCACTTGGCCGCCGACGTAGTGGTCAATATTTGCAATGCTCATGGTGAAAGCTCCTCGTGATGCGCAGAGTGTCGAGGAAAAGAATGGATTTTTCCAATGATTTCACCTAAACGGTGATATAAATTTGACAAATATGACTGCAGCGACCGATCCCCAGACCCTGCGCGCCTTCATCGCCGTGGCGCGCGAAGGCAATGTCTCGCGTGCGGCCGTGCGCCTGCACCTGAGCCAGCCGGCCGTCAGCCTGCAGCTCAAGGCCCTGGCCGAGAGCACCGGCCTGCAGTTGTTCACGCGCACGCCGCATGGCCTGGCCCTCACGCGCGACGGCGCCGCCTTGTTGCCGCAGGCCGAGAAAGCGCTGGCGGCCCTGAGCGACTTCAGCCAGGCCGCGCTGAGTTTGCACAGCACGGTACGTGGCCGGCTGCGCATCGGCACCATCCTCGACCCCGAGTTCACCCGCCTGGGCGCCTTCCTGAAAGAGCTGGTGGAATCGGCGCCGCAGATCGAAACCGAGCTGCGCCAGGGCATGAGCGGCGAGGTGCTGGCCCAGATCGGGCGCGGTGAACTGGATGTGGGCTTCTACCTCGGTTTGCCCGAGGATTCAGAGCCAAAAATGGCCCCGGGCCTTGCTGCATCTGCCCCGGGTGTTCCTGTTTTTGAAGTCCGGGTGCTGTCGCACTTCACCTACCGTGTGCTGGCGCCGGCCGGCTGGGGCGAACAGGTGCTGGGGCGCGACTGGAAGGCGCTGGCCGCGCTGCCGTGGATCGCCACGCCACCGGCTTCCGCCCACCACCGCCTGCTGGCCAGCGTCTATGCGCCGCTGGGCCTGCACCCGCGCCAGGTGGCGCTGGTGGACCAGGAAGCGTCGATGCTCGACCTGGTGCGCTCCGGTGTCGGCCTCTCGCTGGTGCGCGATGCCATCGCCATGAACGAGGCGCAGGCGCGCGGCCTGGTGATCGCCGACCGCGTCAGCCTGGACTGCCGCCTCAGCTTCGTCTGCCTCAAGGCGCGTCGCAGCGAGCCGGTGGTGGCCAGCGCCTGGGCGGCGTTGGGACAGGTGTGGCGGTGAGCCTCTTACAAAGAAGTAGTGAAGAAAGGGAAAAATAAGGCGTTGTTCCGGAACCGTAGTGGACAGGCCTTAGTCGGCCCTTTTCAGCGATTTGTCTGCAAGAATCTCGACGAAGAGTTTCACGGGAGGATTGCCATGAGGTTCGTCGCCTTGGATGTTGAAACCGCCAATCCGGACATGGCCAGCATTTGCCAGATCGGCATTGTCCATTTCGAGGGCGGAAAGCCCGTGGACTCCTGGTCATCCTTGGTGGATCCCAAGGACTACTTCGATGGCATGAACGTCTCCATCCATGGCATCGACAAAGAGGATGTCCGGGGCGCTCCCGACTTCAAGCAGGCGTCCGAGGAGATCAATCGCCGGATTGCTGGCCAGGTGGTGGCGATTCACACGGCCTTCGACCGAAACGCTATCGTCAGGGCTTCGTTGCGGCAAGCTGTGGCGCCTCCCGAATGCCAGTGGCTCAACACCGCCAGCGTCGCCCGCCGGGCGTGGTCGGACGTGGCCCAAAGGGGATATGGCCTCTCCGCTCTGGCGGAGAGATTCGGCATTGAGTTCGAGCACCACAACGCTGTCGAGGACGCCCGAGCCGCAGGCCTCATCCTCGTTCGAGCGATCGAAGAGGCGCATCTCGACGTGGCAGCTTGGCTGGATCGGATCCGCCAGCCCATCAACCTGAATGCCAGCGGCAGCGTTGTCAAGGATGGAAATCCAGAGGGGCCGCTCTTTGGCGAAGTGCTGGTGTTCACCGGAGCGTTGACCGTCCCCCGGCGAGAGGCGGCCGAATTGGCCGCTCGAGCGGGCTGCGAAACCGCGGACGGCGTGACCAAGCACACTACTTTGCTCGTGGTCGGCGATCAGGACATCCGGGTGTTGAACGGCCATGAGAAGAGCGCCAAGCACCGCAAGGCCGAGGAGTTGATTGCCAAGGGGCTGCCGATTCGCATCTTGACCGAATCCGACTTTGTCTCCATGGTGAGACTGCAATGATTCCCCGCTTTATCAAGATCGACAAGGCTCGGTTCAGTGCCGCGGTGTGGTCACGTATCAAGAGCAAGGTCGATGCGATCGAACGCAGCTGACCAGCCAGGTTCTGTGGCGCGTTCGCTGACAGGACTCAGGCCGCCGCCGGCTCGTACACCCGAATCCGGGGCGCGATCTTGTCCTTCAGTTCGCGTGCCGCGACGCGCATGTCGTATTCGGTTTGCAGATTGAGCCAGAAACGCGGGTCCATCTTGAAATACAGGCCCAGCCGGATGGCGGTATCCGGCGTCACCGGGCGCTGGCCGTTCACCAGCTCGCTGATGCGGCTGGCCGGCACGTCGATGTCGGACGACAGCTTGCGCGCTGTGATGCCCATCGGCTTCATGAAGTCCTCCAAGAGGATTTCGCCGGGGTGAATTTCGTCAAGTAGCTTAGCCATGTCAGACCTTTAGTGGTAATCCACAATTTCCACGTCGTGCGCGCCATCCTGTCGCCAGACAAAGCACAAACGCCACTGGTCATTGATGCGCACGCTGTGCTGGCCCTTGCGATCCCCTTTGAGAGCCTCCAGCTGGTTACCCGGCGGCACCTTCAAGCTGGCGAGCTCGGTCGCAGCGTGCAGTTGCAGCAACTTGCGCCGGGCCACGCGCTCGATGTTCCGGAACCTGGCGACCGCGATACTGTTGAACAGTCGCTCAGTCTCAGCGCAGGCGAACGAATGGATCATGGCTGATGATATTCTGCGTTGCAGAACCCGTCAAGCGTAATTGACGGACAGGGACCGGGGCAGTCTTTCCTGTCCCGCGCCAACTCAACGCCCCGGCCAGACCGGGGGGCGCTTTTCCTGGAAGGCGGCCTGGCCCTCGCGGGCGTCGTCGGTCAGCGTGAACAGGGCAATCTGGCTTTCGGTGAAGGCCATGCTTTCCTCGAAGCCCATGGCCTCGATGCGCTTCATGGTGTAGAGGCCGCGGCGGATGGCGGCGGGCGATTTGTCGAGCAGGCGGTCCAGCAGCCACTGCAGCTTGCCGTCCAGGTCGTCGTCGACGTAGTTCACCAGGCCCAGTTCCAGTGCTTCGGCGGACGTGATGGGCTCGCCGGTCAGGCACATCTCGGCCAGCTTGCGGCGCGGGATCAGGTGCTGCAGCACGCTCAGCACCTGGGCCGGGAACACACCCACCTTGACTTCCGGCAGGCCGAAGACGGCATGGCGTGCCGCCACCGCCAGGTCGCACATGCTCAAGAGGCCCATGCCGCCGGCCATGCAGGCGCCGTTGACGCGCGCGATCAGCGGCACGTTGCTGGCCTTGGCCGCGCGCAGCACGCGCGCCACATGGCCCTGCGGCTCCGAGTAGTCGGTGGTGAAGGCCTGGCTGGCCTGCAGGTCGGCGCCGGCGCAGAAAGCCTTCTCGCCGGCACCGGTGATGACGATGGCGCGCACCTCGCGCTGTGCCTGCGCCGCCGTGATGGCCTGGGCCAGGGCGGCCAGCACGCCGTGGCTCACGGCGTTGCGGCGGGCTTCTCGGTTGATCGTCAGCCACAGCACCGGGCCACGCTGTTCGCTCAGCAGTTCAAGGGGGGAAGAGGTGTCGCTCATGAGGTCTCCTGCAAACCGGGGCCGCGGTCTTCGACCCCCGGCCCGTATTGTGGCGGCGAAAGACGCAGCGGCCCGGGCACGCCGCTTGCAAGCGG
>CAZJKR010000091.1:9492-11212 GCA_964546615.1 uncultured Curvibacter sp. | reverse complement strand
GGGGTTGCAGCTCATCTGGCCCAGGGTCTCGATGTTGTGCGTCAGCAGCAGCGTCTTGCAGCCCATGCGGGCGGCCGCGAGCGCAGCTTCGGTGCCGGCATGGCCGCCACCGACGACGATCACATCGAATTCTTGGGGGTACAACATGGTGCAAGGGGGACCGCGGGGCGGTCTGCGCAGGGAGAAGAACCCGCAATTTTAGCCGGGCGGGCCGATTTCCGCGACAATCGGGGCATTAAATCGGGCTTTGACCCAGTCGCCACCTGCGCAAGCAGCTACAAATTCAATAGCAAACCCCATGGATTGCCGCCCCGGCTGCGCAGCCTGCTGCATTGCCCCTTCCATTTCCAGCCCGATTCCCGGCATGCCACAGGGCAAACCGGCCGGCGTGCGCTGCGTGCAGCTGGATGCGGCCAACCGCTGCCGCCTCTTCGGCCACCCGGAACGTCCCGCGGTCTGCGTCAGTCTGGCACCCTCGCCCGCCATGTGCGGAAGCTCGGACACCCAGGCCCTGGCTTTCCTGACGCAGCTGGAAAAAGAAACCGCGCCGACCTGAACAAGCCAGGTGGCGCGGTCAAGCAGGCGGTCGAATTCTTCTTCTTCGTCCGTCTTCTTCTTAGAACGGGTAGTGGCGCGGCGTGGTCTGCATGGTGATCCAGCGCAGCTCGGTGAACTCGTTGATGCCGGCCTTGCCGCCGAAGCGGCCGATGCCGGAGCCCTTGACGCCGCCAAACGGCATCTGCGCCTCGTCGTGCACCGTGGGGCCGTTGACGTGGCAGATGCCGGAGTCGATACGCCGGGCCACGTTGAAGGCGCGGGCAATGTCACCGCCGAACACCGCCGCCGACAGGCCGTACTCGTTGTCGTTGGCGCAGGCCACGGCCTCTTCCACGCCATTGACGCGCACGATGCACTTGACCGGGCCGAAGGTTTCCTCGTGGTAGATCTTCATGGCCGGGGTGACGTGGTCAAGGATGGTGGCGGGCATCAGCGTGGTGGTGGCCTTCTCGCCGCAGACCAGCTTGGCGCCCTTGGCCAGCGCATCGTCGATCAGCGCATTGCAGTGCTCCACCGTGTTCATGCCGATCACCGAACCCAGCACCACCGGCTCGGGCTTGCGCGGGTCGCCCAGCGGCAGGTTCTTCGCCTTGTTGACGAAGCGTTTGACGAACTCGTCGGCAATCTTCTGGTCGACGATGATGCGCTCGGTCGACATGCAGATCTGGCCGCTGTTGGCAAAGCAGCCGAAGGCGGCGCCGTTGACGGCGTCATCGATGTCGGCATCGTCCAGGATGACCATCGGCGCCTTGCCGCCGAGTTCCAGCACCACCGGCTTGAGGTACTTGGCGCAGGTCATGGCGATGATCTTGCCCACCTTGGTGGAGCCGGTGAAGTTGACGCGGCGCACCGCCGGGTGCGCCACCATGGCTTCCACCACGGCGCCGGCGTCGGCCGGGGCATTGGTCACGTAGTTCACCACGCCGGGCGGGAAGCCGGCATCCATGAAGGCTTCAATGATGAGCTGGTGCGTGCGCGGGCAGTTCTCCGAGCCCTTGAGGATGACGGTGTTGCCGCAGGCCAGCGGGGTGGCGACAGCACGCACCGCCAGGATGATGGGCGCGTTCCAGGGCGCAATGCCCAGCACCACGCCAGCGGGCTGGCGCACGCCCATGGCCAGCGAACCCGGCACGTCGGACGGAATCACCTCACCGGCCACCTG
>CAZJKR010000091.1:2574-9482 GCA_964546615.1 uncultured Curvibacter sp. | reverse complement strand
TCAGCGCGGCGGCCTCGCGCAGCATGCCGGCAGCCAGCATGACGTTGAAGCCGGCCCACATGCCGGTGCCGCCGGTCTCGGCGCCGACGGCCTCGATGAACTTGGGCGTCTTGGCCTCCAGCGCATCGGCGGCTTTCAGCAGCAGCATGCGGCGCTCGGTGGGGCCGGTCTGGCTCCAGGTCTTGAAGGCTTCGGCAGCGGCATCACAGGCCATCACCGCATCAGCCGGCGAGGCAGCCGGGGCACGGGTGGCCACGCTGCCGTCGAGCGGGTTGCGGCGCTCGAAGGTGGCACCGCGCTCGGCCGTGACTTTCAGGCCGTTGATGAGCATGGACAGGTCGGACATGGGGGTTCTCCTTCAGAAAAAACGGATCGGTCAAACGGTTGCGGTCTTGCGGCGGCGATGCACGGCATCGGCCGCGGTGGTGGTGTCGGCGGCATCGGCGCCCAGGTAGGCTTCGCGCACCACGTTCGAGCGCGCCAGCAGCTTGGCCGGCCCGCTGGCCACCAGCACGCCGCGCTCCAGCACATAACCGCGGTCGGCCACGGCCAGTGCCTTCTTCACGTTCTGCTCCACCATCAGCACGGTGGTGCCGGCATCGGCGATGCGGCGGGCGATCGCCAGCAGCTCGTCCACCATCTTGGGCGCCAGGCCGAGCGAGGGCTCGTCGAGCATCAGCAGGCGCGGTGAACTCATCATGGCGCGCGCCACGGCCACCATCTGCTGCTCGCCACCGCTCATGGTGCCGGCCAGCTGCTGGGCCCGCTCACGCAGTTTGGGGAAGTCGTGCATCACCTGCTCGATGCGCCGGCTCCGCTCGGCGCGCGGAATCAGCCAGCCGCCGAGCTCCAGGTTCTCCAGCACGCTCATCTGCGGGAACAGCTGCCGGCCTTCGGCCACCAGCGTCATGCCGCCGCGCACGATCTCGTGGGTCTTTTCGGGCAGGTCCTCGCCATCGAGCAGCACCATGCCGGCGCGCGGGATCAGGCCCATCAGCGCCTTGAGCAGCGTGGTCTTGCCGGCACCGTTGGGGCCGAGGATCACGGTCAGGCCCGGCTTGACCTCGAAGCGCAGGTCGCGCAGCACCAGGAAGGCGCCGTAGCCGGCACTCAGGCCCCGCACCTGCAGATGGGCGTGCTTGTCGTCGCCCAGCACAAAAGGGGTTTCGCGGTACCACATCATGCGGCCACCTCCTCGTCGTCAGTGGCCGGCTCGGTCCCGGGCTCCACCATTTCGTCGCCCAGGTAGGCCTCGATCACCTCCGGGTTGCGCACCACGTTGGCCGGCGTGTCGTCGGCAATCTTGCGCCCCTGGTGCAGCACGATGACGCGCTCCACATGGCGCAGCAGCGTGGTCACGGCGTGCTCGATCCAGATCACCGTCAGGTCCAGCTCGTCGCGCAGGCGGCGGATCAGGCGCGCCATCTCCTCGATCTCGGCTTCGGTCAGGCCGGCGGCCACCTCGTCGAGCAGCAAGAGCTTGGGCCGCGTGGCCAGCGCCATGCCGATCTCCAGCAGACGCTGCTGCGACGGCGTGATGGCCGCCGCCGGCAGCTCGGCCTGCGCCGACAGGCCGATCAGCGAGAGGATGCTGGTCGCATCGCGCAGCGCCCAGGGCACGTCCACCTCGTCGCCCCAGAAGAGGTACTTGCGGCGGCGCTTGCCGGCAAACTTGAGGCCGAACTCGATGTTGGCGGCCACCGCCATGTCGGCAAACACGCGCGGCGTCTGGAAGGTGCGCGCCACGCCGTGGGCGGCAAAACGGTGCGGGCCGCGGCCGGTGAGGTTGTGGCCGCGGGCCGTCAGCCGGCCGGACGTGGGCGCGATGACGCCCGAAATGGCGTTGAAGAACGTGGTCTTGCCGGCACCGTTGGGGCCGATGATGCCCACCAGTTCACCGGGGGCGAAATTCGCGCTCACCGCATCCACCGCCACCAGGCCGCCGAAGCGCACGGTCACGTTGTGCGCCTCCAGCAAGGGGGTTGCCTGCTCAGACAAAATGACTCTCCTTCTCGCGGCGCTTGGCGCGCTGCTTCTCACGTTCCTTCTCGCCGCTGAGTTCGCGCTTCAGATCGCGCGCCCAGTCGCGGCTGTCGTTCCACCAGCCCTTGAAGGTCTCCCAGCGCAATGACGCCAGGCCACCGGGCAGGTAGAGCACGCACAGGATCAGCAGCAGGCCCAGCGACATCAGGTAGATCTGCGGAAACTGCAGGCGCAGCGACTCGGCCAGCACGCTGAAGATGATGGCGGCGATCAGCGGCCCCCACAGCGTGAGCACGCCGCCGATCAGCGTGATCAGCACGGTCTGGAAACCGATGAAGGGGTTGAACACCGTGTGCGGGTCGATGTAGGTCCAGCGCACCGCCATGGCCGCACCCACCGCGCCGGCAAAGGCAGCGGTGATGGCAAAGCCGGCGATCTTGATCAGGCGGGTGTTGACGCCCAGCGTCTGGGCGCGCTGCTCGTCGGCACCGATGCCCATCAGGGCCAGGCCGAAGCGCGTGCGGCGCACCCAGATCGAGACCGCCACCGACAGCACCGCCAGCGCCAGCACGGTCAGGTAGATGGTGTCGCGCTCGGGCACCACGGTCAGCACCCGGCCCACCGTGCCGGTGACCGACTTCTCGAAGTAGGTCACGGCGTGCAGGATGAGCTCGGTCATGCCGAAGGTCAGCACGGCGAAGTAGGTGCCGCGCAGGTGCAGCACCGCCGCGCCCATGACGACCGCCACCGCCACCGCGATGCCGGCGCCGATCAGGATGGTCTCGACCCAGCCGAACTGGCCCAGCAGGGTGGCCGTGCTGTAGGCGCCGATGCCGAAGAAGGCCGAGGTGGCCAGCGACAGGTAGCGCGTGCTGCCGCAGAACAGGCCCCAGCTGGAGGACAGGGCCACGTACATCAGGCAGGTCAGTGCCATGGAGACGACGAACTCGCTGGTGTAGAAAGGCAGGGCCAGGGCCCAGCCGGCGAAGGCCAGCAGCACCAGCAGGTCGCGGATGAGAAATTGACGGGAATTCATGCTTCAGTTCCGCAGGGCCGCCCCAAGGGGCTGAACGCCCCTTCGGGGGGCAGCGATGGACACGAGGTGATCTGCTTCGAGTTCATGCCTTCCTCCCCTTGCGTGCAAACAGACCTTCGGGCCGCAGCAGCAGCACCGCAATGAACACGCTGTAGGACAGCAGGGCCTTGAGCGAGGGGTTGGTGAAGTGCATGCCCAGCGCCTCGATCACACCCAGGAACAGGCCGCCGATGAGCGCGCCACCCATGCTGCCAAAACCGCCCAGGGTGATGACGATCAGCGCCGTCACGGTATAGGGCTGGCCCATGTAGGGGGTGATGGTGTAGGCCATGGACAGGAGCGCGCCGGCAATGCCCGAGAGGCCCAGGCCGATGCCGAACATCAGCGGGTGCAGGCGCTTGGTGTCGATGCCCATGAGCTGGGCGCCGATCGGCGACTGCATCAACGCCCGCACGCCCTTGCCCAGCAGCGTCATGCGCATCAGCACGATCAGGGCGCCGGAAAACACCAGGGCCAGGAAAAACACCAGCAGCTTGTTGGCCGCGAACTGCACTTCGCCGAACTTGACCGGCTCGGTCAGGTAGTCGTAGCCGCGCAGGTCACCGCCCCACATCCACGACACGAAGTTCTGCACCAGGAACATGAGGCCGAAGGCCACCATCAGGCCGCGCGCCTCGAACACGTCGAGGTTGGGCGAGGTGGCGGTCAGGCGCCGGAAGCACAGGAAGTGCACGGCCACACCCAGCCCCAGCAGCACGACAAAGGCCACCGGCACCATGAGCAGCGGCGAGATGCCGAAGCTGGTCTGCACCAGCCAGGTCAGGTAGGCGCCCACCATGAGGAATTCCCCGTGGGCGATGTTGAGGATGCGCATCAGGCCGTACTGGAGGTTCAGCCCCAGGGCGACCAGCGCGTAGATGCCGCCGGTGATCAGACCGGAAGCTATCAGTTCTAACCAGGCAGTGAATGACATGGGAAAAGGGGAGAAAACAGGGGGCGTTAACGGGTGGCCGCCGCGGAACCGGCTGGGCCGGGCCGCTGGCGGCGTCCCCCTCAGGGGGAAGGCGGCAACTTATCCAGAAGTTGGCCGCCTCAGGGGGCGCTCACTTCCACGCCGGCTTGTTGGCGTTGAGCTTGGCGGTGGCCAGCTTGGGCGGCCACACCACCTCGAACTCGCCGTTCTGCCACTGGCCCACGGTGCCGGGGGTGCCGACGTTCTCGCTGCCCGCGAACTTGATGTCACCGAGGATGGTCTTGTGGGTCGTGTTGGCCACGTAGTCACGGATGGCCTTGCGGTCCAGACCGTTGACCTTGACGGCGTTGGTCAGGATCTCCAGACCGGCCCAGGCCGCACCGCTGGCCCAGCGGTCCGGCTCCTTGCCGCCGAACTTCTTGGTGTGGGCGTCGAAGTAGGCCTTGGCACCAGGGCTGGTCTTGCTGTTCCAGGAGCCCATGCCCAGCACGCCTTCGGCGCCGGCCGGCGTCATGACGTTGCGGTAGAGCTGGAAGGCGGTGCCGACCGAGGCGTAGAAGAACTTCGGGTTGAAGCCGATCTCCTTGGCCTGGCGGCTGGCCAGGATGGTGTCGGGCGGGTAGGTGAAGCCGATGAAGGCGTCCGGGTTCTTGTCCTTGATGGAGCGCAGCACCGGCGAAAGGTCTTTCACGCCACCAGGGTAGCTCTTGTCCTCCACCATGCTGATGCCGGTGCCCTGCAGCGCCACCTTGAGGGCGGCGTAGTTTTCCAGGCCGAACAGGTCGTCCACATAGACCACGGCCACGGTCTTGACGCCATTGGCCTTGAGCATGTCCACCAGCGCATCGCACATGGGCTTGGGTTGCTGCAGCAGCAGGAAGAAATACGGCAGCTTCATCTCGACCAGGCGCTTGGACAGGGCCGTGGGCGCCAGGAACGGGTACTGGAAGCGGTTGGCCAGCGGGGCCACAGCGAAGTTGGCGTTCGAGCCCCAGGGCGGCAGCACCAGGTCCACCTTGTCGGAGCCCATGAGCTTCTCGTAGGAGCGCACGCAGGTCTCGATGTCGCTGCGGTCATCGGAGCTGATCAGCTCGATCGGGCGGCGTACGCCCTTCACGTCCAGACCGCCGGCGGCATTCTGCTGCTCGGCCCACAACAGGTAGTTGGGCTCCTGGCTGACCTGGGCACCACCGGTCCAGGGGCCGGTACGGGCAATGGCGTAGCCCACGCGCACCGGCGCCTGGTTGGCCAGCAGATGCGGGGCAAAGGTGGCGGCGCCGACAGCAGCGGCCGTGCCTTTGAGCAGGGTGCGTTTTGATTGTTGAACCATGGTTGTCTCCAGTGAAAGTTGCTTTCGGGGATTGGACAGGCAATGCTAAAAAACCGCACGGCTTGTGGCTTTGCTGAACGTGCACAAAGTAGTTGACAGATCACGCAAGGGCACTAGGGTTTACCCGGGCTCGCGGGTTTGTCCCTGCATGCGATTGCCGGATAATCCGGCACGCATGCCCACCGACCGCACCACCTCCAGGAGACGCCCATGACGGGCGCCACGGCCGTCACCACCGACGATGTGCCGCTGCGCGAGCGTGCGCCGGTCTGGCGCGAGTGGATCTGGAAGCACTTCGGCGGCCTGGAGTCGGACCTCTACGGCGACACCACCTTTGACGGCCACATGGCCTCGGCCCGCGCCGGCGACCTGATTCTCACCAAGCTCGAAGCCAACCGCCACCGCGTGGTACGCACCCAGGACATGGTGCGCACCAGCGAAGAGGGCTACCTGAAGATCGTGGCGCCCATGAAGGGGCGCGCCGGCGTCGAGCAGATGGGCCGCCAGGCCTGGGTGGCCCCGGGCGCCTGGACCATCTACGACACCACCGGCAGCTACTCGGTGGCCAACCCGGAACGGGTGGAACACCTGATCGTCATGCTGCCCAAGGCGCAGATGCTCGAACGCGGCCTGCGCCTGGACACGCTGATGGCGCGCCCGGTCGGCGGCGCCAGCGGCATCGCCCGCGTGGCGCTGACCACCATGCGCAGCACCTTCCAGGAGCTGCCGCACATGAGCGCCGACGCCGCGCGCGGTGCCGGCGAGCTGATTGCGCAGCTGGTGCGGCTGTCGCTGATCGAACTGGCTGGCCAGGAGACCGCGCTGACGCAGCGCGAAGCGCTGAAGGATCGCATCCGCAGCTATGTCGATCTGCACCTGCGCGACCCGAACCTGACCGTCGACCAGATCGCCCATGCCCTCAACTGCAGCAAACGCCATCTGTACAACGCCTTTGCGGAAGAGGACCAGACCCTGGCCAGCTACATCCAGCATCTGCGCATCGAAGCCTGCATCCGCGACCTGCTGCATCCGATGGCGCAGGCCCGCCCGATCACCGAGATCGCGCTGTCCTGGGGCTTCAACAACTCCTCGCACTTCAGCCGCGTGTTCCGTGAGCACACCGGCATGAGCCCGAGCGAGTTCCGCCAGCAGGGCCAGGTCGCGTCGCCCACGTGACCGCCGCGCCATTGATCTTTGCGCGCGGCTGGTGAACAGTAGCGGACCGCCACGATCCGCAGGAGCCGCCATGCACATCCCGTCCCTGAAAGATGCCGTCAGCCCCGAGGAATGGCAGCTGCGCTGCGACCTCGCCGCCGCCTACCGCCTGGTGGCCCACTACGGCTGGAGCGATCTGGTGTTCACCCACATCAGCGCCCGCATCCCGGGTCCTGAACACCACTTCCTGATCAACCCCTACGGGCTGATGTTCGACGAGATCACCGCCTCCAGCCTGGTCAAGGTCGACCAGGACTGCAACAAGCTCAGCGACTCGCCTTTCCCGGTCAACCCGGCGGGTTTCGTGATCCACAGCGCAGTGCATGCGGTGCGCGAGGATGCCGGCTGCGTGCTGCACACGCACTCGCGCG
>CAZJKR010000091.1:1742-2564 GCA_964546615.1 uncultured Curvibacter sp. | reverse complement strand
GCGCCGGCGTGGCGGTGAGCGCGCAGAAGTGCGGCATCCTGCCGATCAGCCAGCAGTCCACCTTCGTGCTGGGCTCGCTGGCCTACCACGACTACGAGGGCGTGGCCCTGCGCGACGACGAGAAGCCGCGCCTGCAGGCCGATCTGGGCACGGCCAACTACCTGGTGCTGCGCAACCACGGCCTGCTGACCGTGGGCAGGACGATCGCCGAGGCCTTTCTCAACATGTATATCTTCGAGGCCAGCTGCCGCATCCAGCTCGATGCGCAGGCCGGCGGCGAACTGGTGCACATCAACCCGAAGATCCTCGAAGGCATCGCGGGCGTGATGAAAACCGCCACCGCCGGCCAGGGCGCCAACCTGGCCTGGCCGGCCCTGCTGCGCCGGATCGAGCGCATCGACCCCGGCTACCGGACCTGAGCCCTGCGCGGCGAGCCCGGAAAGCTATTGTTTTGATAGCTGCCAGGGCAATAGCAGCAAGGTCTACTTGCCAAAAAGCTTCTTCAAGCCTTCGCTGGCCTTGTCACCCAGGCTGGCGCCAGCGCCCGTCCCGACCCCGGGCATGAGCACGGTACCGATGGCCGCGCCGATCTTGGCGCCGGTGGTCAGTGTCACATGCGGGTCGCTCACCGTGCCGCCCAACGCCAGGGGCACGCCGACCGCGCCACCCAGCTCCACGCTGATGCGCCCGCTGAGCGCCTGACTCGGCGCGACGTTCACCTGCCCGGTGGCACTGAGCACACCCGAGCTGGCCACCAGGTTGCTGAGCTCGATCGCCCGGCCCTGTGTGCGCACCTGGCCGGCCAGGGTATCCAGCGGCGTC
>CAZJKR010000091.1:0-1732 GCA_964546615.1 uncultured Curvibacter sp. | reverse complement strand
TTCTTCGTCGTTTCGTTGCAGCCAGAATTCCTCCGACTGCCCGTCGACCGTCACGGCCACCAGCGCGGCGGCCTCCAGCGGCGTCTCGCCGCCGCGACTCATGCCCACCGTCTTGACCGCCCGGGCCAGATCGATGCCATGCACCACTGCATTGCGCACGGTGAAGGTGGACTGGGTCTGCAGCACCTCGGCGAGCGCACCGGGCTGGCGTGTGCGGGCGCTGAGTGTGGTGCTGGCCTCCAGCCGGCCACTGAGCGGCTGCGCCGCCTGCGCTTGCGGGGTCGCCTCGGGCGCGGTCAGGCGCGCAACCTCAACCCCCTGGGTCTTGAGCTGCCCCTTGAGGACCAGCTCCTTCCCCGGCTGCGCTGGCGTCTGCAGTTCCAGACGACCCGTGATCGCGCCACCCGCCAGTTGCACGTCCACGCCCCAGGCATGGGTCTGCCCCTCGCGCTGCAATGTCACCCGGCTGCCCTGCAGGCGCCCTTGAACGATCTGCGCCTGCAGCTGCTGCGGCCAGACATCGGGGCCAAGAAAGGCCTCGGCCTGCACGGTGATGGCGACCCCCTTGCCATCCACCCAGGTCAGGTCGTCGAGCACGGTACGTTGCGGCAGCAACGGCCAGGGCGTCCCCGTCGCGGACTTCTCCTTGGGCCGGGCCTTGTCCATGGCCACCAGCAGCGCCTCGATGCCGGGCTGCGGCAGCACGGCGCGACGCACGATCAGGGTCGCCGGCGCCACGCGGCCCTGCAGCAGATCGGCCCACACCGGCCGCACCTCGACCCGCGCCACCGTCAAGGCCGGCCGGGTCTGCACCTCGACGCCGTCCACCGCCAGGGCCGGCAAGGGCCACAAGGCCACGTCGATGGTGCCCAGGCGCAGGGGCACGCCCAGCGCCATGCCGGCCTGCTGCTCGATGCGTTGGCGAAAATCGTCGCTGCCAATCCAGCGCTGCAGCACCAGCACACCGGCGGCCAGCCCCGACAACAGCACCAGCAGTGCGATCACGATCCATTTGACAGCGCGTTTCATGCCGGCATTGTGGCACCGCAGCACAGGCGCGGCCTGCCGACGGCCCGCTCACGCCGCCGCAGGCACCAGGCTGCGCTGGCGCCAGGCCAGCAGCGCCCCCAGCCAGAGCGCCAGCGCCGAGAACAGCAGGCCGCGGCTAAGGCCACCGGGGCCATCGGCAATCCAGCCGACGATGGTCGGGCCGACGATCTGCCCGGCCGCAAAGACGATGGTGAAGGCGCTGATGCCGGCCGCCCACTGCGCCTGCGGCAGGTTGTGCCGCACCAGCGCCGTGGTGGACGCCACCACCGACAGGAACACCGCGCCGAACAACAGGCCCGAGGCCAGCACCACGCCCCAGGACGAGGTCAGCGCCGGCAGGATCGTGGCCACACCGAGCAGGGTGTTGAGTATGGCCAAGGCCTGGCCGCCGCGGCTCCGGTCCAGCAGGCCGGCCCACAGCCGGGCCGACACCACCACCGCCAGCCCGAGCAAGGCGTAGAAGCCGGTGATGGCAGCGTCGCCCACCCCTTGCTCACGCAGCAGCGCAATCACGAAGGTCATGTAGCCGATGTAGCCGACGCCGAACAGCCCGTAGCCGGCCAGCGCAAAACCGAGCGGGCGCCAGCGGAAGCGGGCCGCCGGCGCTGCCGGTCCGGCCGGCGCCGCAGCACCGAGTTGACGCAGCCGGCGCACCGGCCACCACAGCGCCGCCGTGGCCAAG
>CAZJKR010000090.1:10859-11336 GCA_964546615.1 uncultured Curvibacter sp. | reverse complement strand
CGCAAGATGCCTTGCATGTTGCGGGCCAGCCATCCCGTTCCCGTTCATAAAAGGAGACCTTCTTGAAAACTCACTTCCGTTTCGTTGCCGGCGCGGCCCTGCTGGGCCTGGCCCAGTGGGCGCTGGCCCTGAATGTGCCCGGCCCGGTGGTCGACGGCGAATGGCTGGCCAAGAACCGGGCCGATGTCACCGTGCTCGATGTGCGTCCGAACCAGAAGTCGTTCACGGCGATGCCCGAGTTCGAGACCGACAAGAAGACCGGCAAGAAATTCCTGGTCGAACTGGGCGGCCACATCGACGGCGCCGTGCCGGTGGACAACAAGAAGGTGCGCGTGGATCGCACCATCAATGGGGTGGCGCTCAAGTCCATGATTCCCGAGCGTGCCGACTTCGAGAAGCTGGCCCGCAGCTGGGGCGTGCAGGCCGGCCGGCCTGTCGTCATCGTCTCGGCCGGCATGGAGCCGATCGACTTCAACG
>CAZJKR010000090.1:8197-10849 GCA_964546615.1 uncultured Curvibacter sp. | reverse complement strand
ACGACGCCGCCCGCCTGTACTGGCAGTTCAAGGTCTATGGCGAAGACAACGTCGCCGTGCTCAATGGCGGCACCGCGGGCTGGATCAGTGAAGGCCGGGAGGTGGTGACCACGGCCGTCAAGGCCACCGAGGGCAACTGGGCCGCCAAGGCCGACCGCAGCGCTGAGCTGATGGCCACCTCGGACGATGTGGCCAAGGCCCAGGCCGACAAGTCGGCCCAACTGGTCGATGCGCGCGACAACGCCCACTTCCTCGGCCTGTCCAAGAGCAGCAGCGTCAACGGCCTGGGCCACATCGCCGGCGCCAAGAATGTCTACACCGGCCTGATGTCCACCCAGGGCGGTGAGGCCGCCCGCCTGATGGGCGCCGACACCTACCGCGACATCTACAAGATGAGCGGTGTCGAGCCGCAGGCCCCCGCCATTGCCTACTGCAATACCGGCAGCCAGGCGGCCGGCACCTGGTTCGTGCTGTCCGAGATTCTGGGCAACAAGCAGGCCAAGCTCTACGACGGCTCGCTGCACCAGTGGGCGCTGGAAAAACGCGCCATGGTGTCGGTGGCCCGCGGCAAGTAAGCCCGCTGCGACGGGGCTGGCGCGCCGCGGTATAAACGCCGCATGCTCGCCCTGCTCCAACGCGTCAAAGAAGCCCGCGTCGAAGTCGACGATCACACCGTCGGCGCCATCGACGCGGGTTTGCTCATTCTGGTGTGTGCCGAACGAGGCGACACCCCGGCTGTGGCCGACAAACTGCTCGCCAAGCTCCTCAAGCTGCGCATCTTTTCGGATGACGCCGGCAAGATGAACAAGAGTGTGGTCGATGTGAACGGCGGCCTGCTCATCGTCAGCCAGTTCACCCTGGCCGCCGACACCTCGGGCGGCAACCGCCCCAGTTTCGGCAACGCCGCGCCACCCGACGAGGGACGGCGGTTGTACGACTACTTCGTGGAAAAAGCCCGGGCTTCACACCCGGTGGTGCAGACCGGGCAGTTTGCGGCCGACATGCAGGTGCATCTGGTCAACGACGGGCCGGTGACGATACCGCTGACCTTGCGTTGAAACTTATTCAGCCTCGATGCCGGCCGATTTGATGATGCGGCCCCACTTCAACGACTCGGCCGCCTGGAACTTGCGCAGTTCCTCCGCCGTGCTGGTGAAGATCTCGGTGCCGGTGGACTGGTAGAAGTTGGCCGCCGTGCTGCTGTGTGCGGCACCCACCAGCAGCTTGTTCAGGCGCGCGACCGCCGGCGCCGGCGTGCCGGCCGGCACGTAGGCGGCAAACCAGTAGGTCATCTCGTAACCCTTGACGCCGGCCTCGTCGATGGTCGGCACCTCAGGCGCCAGCGGGCTGCGTTTTTTGGTCGACACTCCCAGCGCCTTGAGCTTGCCGGCCTTCACCTGCGGCAGGCCGGTGGCCATGTCGGTGATCATCATGTCGATCTGGCCGCCAATCAGATCCGTCACCGCCGGCGGGTTGCTGCGATAGGGAATGTTGACGATGTAGGTGCCGGTCATCTGCTTGAACAGCTCGCCCGCGGTGCGGCTGGACGAGCTGCCGCTGCCGAACGACAGCTTGCCCGGCTGCGCCTTGGCCAGCTTGATGAAATCGGCCACGCTGTTGACCGGCAGGCTGGGGTTGACCACCATGATCTGGCCGCCGCGGCCCAGCGCCGTCACCGGCTCGTAATCCTTCACCGGGTCATAGGGCAGCTTCTTGAACAGGTGTTCGTTGGCGGCGTGTGTGGTGTTGGTGGTGATGAACACCGTGTAGCCGTCGGCCTTGGCCGCTTTGGCCGCCTGCGCACCGATGAAGGCGTTGGCGCCCGGCTTGTTGTCGATCACCACCGACTGCTTGCTCTCCAGCGTCACGCCCTGGGCGATGGCGCGCGCCAGCTGGTCGGTGGCGCTGCCGGCGGCAAAGGGTACGATGAAGGTGATCGATTTGTCCGGGAAGCCCTGCGCGCTGCCCAGCGTGGGGGTCAGCAGTGCGGCAGCCAGCATCGCCAAGGCGAGCGGACGGATGCGGGGGGAAGTCATGCGGTTCATGGGTGTCTCCTCAGGTGGTTATCAATCCATCGTGGTCGTCGCCGGCCAGCAGGGGTTTCAGGGCAGTGGGGATGCGCACCGGCAAATCCAGCAGCCAGTAGGACAAGGCCTTGCCGTGGGTGTCGAGGTTCAGCGCATCGTTGACGCCCCCATCGAGCACGTCGTCCAGCACGAAGTTCATCGCGCCCAGCGTCGGCAGCAGGTAGCGCCGCACGGTGCTGGGGCGGCGGTGCGCAAAGTGGCGCACCACAGCCTCTTCCGTGACCTGTTCCAGCAGCACGGCATACAGGTCAGGATGCCAGGCGATCACGCTGATGTTGGAGCGGTTGCCCTTGTCGCCGGTGCGGCCGTGGGCGGCGCGGTACAGCGGCACGGTGATGAAGCTGTGCTGGTCCATCATGCCTCCAGCATCTCGAAACCGACCGGTACTGCCTCGCGCGGCACCAGGCCAGACAGGGTGTTCAGGCGCGGCGTCAGCGTCGTACGCACGCCGCCGCCGCCGGCTGGGCCGCAGGTGTAGAGCGCCGTCACCTCGCGCGCCAGCTGCTCGGCCGCCTTGCCGGCGTCGAGGAAGGCGTGGGATGCGTGATCCACTGTGCCGCTCTTC
>CAZJKR010000090.1:7415-8187 GCA_964546615.1 uncultured Curvibacter sp. | reverse complement strand
AGGCGCACGTCACGTGCCATGCCGACGGGGCTGGCCTGCAGCAGGGTGCCGCTGTCATCCCCCATCACGCTCATCACGCCGATCAAATCGACGCGCAGTTTCAAGGTGGGCAGGCGCTGGCGCAGCACCTCGGCGGCCAGCCGGGCGCGCGCTTCGGCACGCGGGCCGGCGTAGGAAATCTCGCCCTCGGCCAGCCAGCCGCCTTCATGGCAGACATTGACCTTGAGCGTGCCGGTGCGCGCGTGGCCGCGCACACCGCGCAAGGCCACGCGGTTGGGGCCGAGTTGTTCGAGCTCGGCGGCGCTGATGTCGGCCACCACGTCGGGCGTCAGGTAGGCCGCCGGGTCGTGCACCTCGTACAGCAGCTGCTCCTTCACGCTGGCCAGGTTCACCAGGCCGCCGGTGCCCTCGGCCTTGCCGATGACGCAGCTGCCGCGCGCGTCGATCTCCGCTACCGGAAAGCCCACCTGGGCCAGGTCCGGCACATCCTTGTAGCCGGGGTCGGCAAAGTAGCCGCCGCAGACCTGGGCACCACACTCCAGCAGATGGCCGGCCATGGTGGCACCGGCGATGGCATCCCAATCATCGGCGCGCCAGCCATAGTGCGCCAGTGCCGGGCCCAGGGCCAGCGAGGGGTCGGCCACGCGCCCGGCCACCACGATCTGCGCGCCGGCGTGCAGCGCGGCGGCAATCGGCTCGGCGCCAATGTAGGCGTTGGCGCTGGCGATCTGCAACGCATCGACCTGCTCGCCCAGGTGCGCGCGCAGCAGTG
>CAZJKR010000090.1:0-7405 GCA_964546615.1 uncultured Curvibacter sp. | reverse complement strand
GAGCCGGGGCCGACAGGTCGTCGCCGTGGATCACGGCGATCCGGGGCGAGGGCAGGCCGAGTTCGCGCGCCATGCGCTGAATCAGCTGCGCCGCGGCTTGCGGGTTGGCAGCGCCGAAGTTGCTCACGACGCGGATGCCGTGCTGCAGGCAACGCGCCAGCACCGGGCGCAGCATCAGCGCCAGCAGCGGCTCGTAGCCGGCCTGCGGGTCGGCGCGGCGGCGCAGTTGGGCCAGTGCCAGCGTGCGCTCGGCCAGCGTTTCGAAGATCAGGCAGGCGCTGCCGCCACGCTCGGCCAGGCGGGCGATCAGCGTGTCCACCACCGGGCCGGCGGCGTCCACGCGGTCGCCAGAGAAGCCGGCGGCGCAGCCGATGAAGAGCGGGGCAGGGCTGGGCGTTGTCATGCGTTCAGGTGTTTCTGACGTGCACTGTAGGCCAGGGCTTTTGATTTGTGAAATTGAAAATTAGAATCAATTGATCTGTAAAACAAATCAATTACTTGGATTCATTCCCATGAGCCAACCCGACCTCTCCACCCGCCAGCTGCGCGCCTTCCTGGCGCTGGCCGAGCAGCGCAGCTTCACTCGCGCGGCGCAGCAGGTGCACCTGTCGCAGCCGGCCTTCAGCGCGTTGATCCGTACGCTGGAAGCGTCGCTCGACGCGCGCCTGTTCGACCGCAGCACGCGTAGCGTGGAACTCACTGCCGAAGGCCGGCTGTTCGAGGCTTCGGCACGCCAACTGCTGGGCGACTTCGGCGCCGCCGTCGGCCACCTGCGCGACCACCTGCAGCTGCGCACCGGCCGCGTCAGCCTGGCGGCGCTGCCGTCACTGGCCGCTGGCTGGTTGCCGGCCATCCTGGCCGAGTACAAGGCGCAGTGGCCGGGGGTGGAACTCAATCTGCACGACAGCCTGTCGGACGATTGCCTCGACCTGCTGCGCGGCGGCGTGGTTGAGTTCGCGCTGGCTTCCACCGGGGCCAACAGCGCCGGCCTGCAGACCGAAGTGCTGTGTTCGGACGGCTTTCACCTGGTGTGCCGCAAGGACCATCCGCTGGCCAAACGCAAGGCGGCCGATATCAAACTGAAAGACCTGGCGCCCTATCCCTTCGTACACCTGGCGCGCAACAGCAGCGTGCGCCAGCGGCTCGACGCCGCGCTGCACCCGATGCAGTTGAAGACGGTCCTGGAGGTGGAGCACCTGGCCACTGTGGCGGGCATGGTGGAAGCCGGCCTGGGCATCAGCGTGGTGCCGGCGCTCACGCTATTCCACTTTCAGCGCCCGGCGCTGGTGACGCGCGCACTCAAGCTGGCGGGGCTGAAGCGCCGTATCTATGTGGTTCAGCGCGAGGGGGAGAGCCTGTCGGTGGCGGCGCAGGCGCTTAGTCAGTTGATCGTCAAGCGCCTGAAACAGAATTAATTGACCGCAAGGTGGTTCTGTTCCACAACGCACAGTTGGTCAATGACAGGCTAGTGACGATGCTGTTAAGAGTACGCTGTTATCTCTTCGGTATATGCGTGACGAAATTACGGAGATTTCGATGAATGAGCAAATCGCGTACACATTAGCTGCGGCCTCTGTAGGTTTCGTTGCTGCAATATTCTTTGGTTATGGGTCTGCATTGCTGAGACAAAGGGCTATCGTCCTCCTTGCCTCAACGTATTGGGACTACAACAAAGAACAAGCCACGGCGATAGTTACTCAATCAGCGCAGTACTTAGTGGGTGGTCTGCTCTTGGTAGTTTCTTTTTTTCTTCAGGTGACTGCGGCCTTGGTGTCTTCTGAGACATCGTTATCGCTCCCGGCAGTTTTTGTGAGTCCACACTATTTTGTTTTGCTTATCTTGGTAATTGCTGGACTGAGCGGTTGGTTGTGCTATCGACTACTGCTGAGGTGGCGTTTGCCTGGAGTACTGAAGGCATTGGAGGAGTCTCTGTAGCTTCAGTCCCCCGGATCTGACGCTGGTAGATATGCCTTACTCGTACGGATTCCCGTACCCCAGCGACTGCATCAGCAGCACTTCCAGCGCCTCCATCTCCAGGGCATCCTTCTCGTTGGTCTCGTGCTCGTAGCCCTGCGCGTGCAGGGTGCCGTGCACCAGCAGGTGGGCGTAGTGCTCTTCCAGCGTCTTGCCTTGTTCCTTCGCTTCGCGCTCCACCACCGGCGCGCACAGCACCAGGTCGGCCAGCACCACGGGCTCCTGCGCGTAGTCGAAGGTCAGCACATTGGTGGCGTAGTCCTTGTGGCGGTAGCTGCGGTTGAGCGCCTGGCCTTCCTTGGCGTCGACGATGCGCACGGTGAGTTCGGCGTCGCGTTGCAGGGCGTGGCGGATCCAGCGTGCCACCTTGGCGCGCGTCAGCACGGCACGGTGGCGGGTCATGCCTTGGTCGCTGCCGAACTGCAGCGAAAGCGAGAGTGAATTCATGGTCATTTTGGCCTCTGGCCCTTGTCAAATATGCGCGAGCAGCTATTCTTTTGATAGCGTTCTGCTGGCGCGAGGCTTGTCGTAGGCGTCGACGATGCGGGCCACCAGCGGGTGGCGCACCACGTCGGCGCTGGTGAAGCGGCAGATGGCAATGCCGTTGACGCGCTTGAGCACGCGCTCGGCGTCGATCAGGCCGCTCAACTGCGTCTTGGGCAGGTCGATCTGGCTGACGTCGCCCGTCACCACGGCGCGCGAGCCGAAGCCGATGCGGGTGAGGAACATCTTCATCTGTTCGGGTGTGGTGTTCTGCGCCTCGTCCAGGATGACGAAGGCGTTGTTCAGTGTGCGCCCACGCATGAAGGCCAGCGGGGCGATCTCCAGCGCGTTGCGTTCGAAGGCTTTCTGCACCTTCTCGAAACCCATCAGGTCGTACAGCGCGTCGTACAGCGGGCGCAGGTAGGGGTCGATCTTCTGCGTCAGGTCGCCGGGCAGAAAGCCCAGGCGCTCGCCGGCTTCCACCGCCGGGCGCGTGAGCACGATGCGCTGCACTACGCTGCGCTCCAGCGCATCCACCGCACAGGCCACGGCGAGATAGGTCTTGCCGGTGCCGGCCGGGCCGATGCCGAAGGTGATGTCGTGGCTGGCAATGCTGTCCAGGTAGTGCGCCTGGTTGGGCGTGCGGGCGCGCAGCTCGTGGCGGCGCGTCTGCAGCACCTCGCCGTCCTCGGCCAGCGGCATGGAACTGTCGCCGGCCAGCATCAACTGCACGGTGGCGGTGTCGATCGGGCGCGCCGCCATCTCGTACAACGCCTGCAGTACTTCCATGCCGCGTTTGGCCTTGGCCTTGGGGCCGTCGACCTTGAACTGCTCGTGGCGGTGGGCGATCTTGACCTGCAGCGCGGTCTCGATGGTGCGCAGGTGCTCGTCCATGGGGCCGCACAGGTGGGCCAGGCGGGTGTTGTTGGGCGGGGTGAAGAGGTGGCGGAGAATCAAGCTGATAATTCCTGTCAACGGGCCGGCATGACGACGGGCCCAAACTGCAATCATAGTCACTGACAACAAAACGGACACCCCATGATCGGTCGGCTCACAGGCATTCTTCTCGAAAAAAATCCACCCGAGGTGCTGGTGGACTGCCATGGCGTGGGCTACGAAGTCCAGGTCTCCATGAGCACCTTCTACAACCTGCCCAACCTGGGGGAGAAGGTCAGCCTGCTGACGCACTTCGTGGTGCGCGAAGATGCACAACTGCTCTACGGTTTCGGCACGCCCACCGAGCGTGGCGCATTCCGTGAATTGATCAAGATCAGCGGCGTCGGCCCGCGCACCGCGCTGGCCGTGCTGTCGGGCATGAGCGTGGCCGAGCTGGCGCAGGCGGTGAGCCTGCAGGAAGCCGGGCGCCTGGTCAAGGTGCCGGGCATCGGCAAGAAGACGGCCGAGCGCCTGCTGCTGGAACTCAAGGGCAAGCTGGGGGCCGACATCGGCGATGGCGTGGGAGCGGGCGGCCCGGTGAACGACGCGCAGGGCGACATCCTGCAGGCCTTGCTGGCCCTGGGCTACAGCGACAAGGAAGCCGCCGCCGCACTCAAGGCGCTGCCGGCCGACGTGGGCGTGAGCGAAGGTATCAAGCTCGCGCTCAAGGCGCTGGCGAAGTAAATCAGAGCGGGGTTCCGCCGCCGGGCCGTCCCAAGGCGAAACGCGGCCCCCTTTGGGGGGCAGAGAGCTACACGCAGTGAGCGAACGTGGGGGTGCTGGTTCCGCCGCCGGGCCGTCCCAAGGCGAAACGCGGCCCCCTTTGGGGGGCAGAGAGCTACACGCAGTGAGCGAACGTGGGGGTGCTGGTTCCGCCGCCGGGCCGTCCCAAGGCGAAACGCGGCCCCCTCGGGGGGCAGAGAGCTACACGCAGTGAGCGAACGTGGGGGCTCTATTTCACTGAGCGTCCCGGATCGGTCGGCCGTGCAGCGGCTGCACCGGGCGCGCGTTGTGCGGGTAGAGCTGGCCAAACAGCTTGAGCTGCTCCGGGCTCACCGTGGTGGGCTGCTTCAGCACCAGCCACAGCACGCCCTCGGTGCAGGGCGGCGTGGTGAGTGAGCCGAGGAACTGGTAGTAACGTTGGTCCTTGGGCAGCAGCGCGTTGAGGTCGAGCAGACCCGACGGCATGCGCACGCGGTCGCCCTTGTCCAGCGGCATGTAGGTCCAGACCTTGTCGATCAGGTCATTGGCGGTACCGGGGTCGAGCAGCACCGCCACCACGGCGAGCTGGCCTTCGGCATTGCGGTGCACCAGGTGCGCCACCATCGAGAACACCTTGCCGTTGATGCGCTCCTCGGACGGATGATGAAAGTGGAACTGCAGCAGTCTGAAGGTGGAGCCGCGCACCGTGATGCTGTTGTCGCCCGCCACATCGACCTGGATGGTGTGGCCGTTGTTCACCACCGTGCCGTCGCTGGGCTGGTAGCTGAACTGGATGGCCTCGGCCGGCCCCTGCAGGGTGTGGCCGTCTTCGATGTGGATGGGCGACTGGCGCTGGCCGGTGGCACAGGTCTTGAACTCGGGCTTGAGCTGGCCCCAGGCCTGTGGCCCGCCTTCGCCTTCGTAGGCCCAGTGGACTTCGTGGCCGTGCGAGGCCTTGACCGCCGTGGGTGCGGCATGCCCGGTCAGTGCCGCGGCGCGCGCCCGCTGGACCGGGATTGCCGCGGGCGGATTGCTGCCCTGCACGGCCGGTGCCGGTGGGTCGGCCGAGGCGGTTTCCTGGGGCTGCAGGGTGCGGGCCGGCCGGACGGGGGCGACCGGTCTGGCCGGCCGCGGTACGTCGGTGATGCCGCTGCTGCGGGACTCGGTGCCGTTGACGATCACGGTGAGCTGTTTCTGCGACAGCTTGCCCGAGGTGGCGGCCTCGCGCAACTGCTCGGCGATGCTCTTGCCCACCGCGGCGGCCGGGCTGTCCGGCTCGGCGGTCCGGCCAGGCAGCGGCGCCAGGGCGAGTGCGCCGGCCAGGCCCAGGCAGGCGCAGCTGTGCCACAGGAGGGTGATGGGGGGGCGGCGGGCGAGCAGAGGCAGTTTCATGGCGCGGGCGGTTTTCGGTCGGAGCATGCCATGGTATCGGCAGAAAGCCGGCCCGGCTGGAGGGGCAAGCACAGTGTGAGCCGCAGCGTGTGAAATGGCAAGGGGCGGGCCGTGCCTGGGCGTGGCGGGGTTTATAGTCGGACATGGGGCGTGCCATGCGCCCGATTCCCACACTTCTGCCGAGACGCCGTGAGCATCCAGACCGACGATTTTGCCCCCTCTCCTGCCAGCCGCGTGGTGTCCGCCGCGCCCACGTCGCCCGGCGAGGAGGCGATCGAGCGCGCGCTGCGGCCCAAGCAGCTGGACGAGTACGTCGGCCAGGCCAAGGTGCGTGAGCAACTGGAGATCTTCATCGGCGCGGCGCGCAAGCGCGAGGAAGCGCTGGACCATGTGCTGCTGTTCGGCCCGCCGGGGCTGGGCAAGACCACGCTGTCCCACATCATCGCCGCCGAGCTGGGTGTGAACCTGCGCCAGACCAGCGGCCCGGTGCTCGAAAAACCCAAGGACCTGGCGGCGCTCCTGACCAACCTCGAGAAGAACGACGTGCTCTTCATCGACGAGATCCACCGCCTGTCGCCGGTGGTGGAGGAAATCCTCTACCCGGCGCTGGAGGACTACCAGATCGACATCATGATCGGCGAAGGGCCGGCGGCGCGCTCCATCAAGCTCGACCTGCAGCCCTTCACCCTGGTGGGCGCCACCACACGCGCCGGCATGCTGACCAACCCGCTGCGCGACCGTTTCGGCATCGTGGCGCGGCTGGAGTTCTATTCCGCCGAGGAACTGGGCCGCATCGTCACGCGCAGCGCCGGTCTGCTCAATGCGCCGATGGACGAGACGGGCGGCTTCGAGATCGCGCGCCGCTCGCGCGGCACGCCGCGCATTGCCAACCGTCTGCTGCGCCGCGTGCGCGACTATGCCGAGGTCAAGGGCAGCGGCCGCATCACGCAAGAGATGGCGCAGAAGGCGCTGGCCATGCTGGATGTCGACCCGCAGGGCTTCGACCTGATGGACCGCAAATTGCTGGAAGCGGTGATTCACCGCTTCGACGGCGGACCGGTCGGGCTGGACAACATCGCCGCCAGCATCGGCGAGGAGCGCGACACCATCGAGGACGTGATCGAGCCCTACCTGATCCAGCAGGGCTTTTTGCAGCGCACGCCGCGTGGCCGCATTGCCACGCTGGCGGCCTACCGCCATCTGGGCGTGACGCCCCCGAAGACTGAAGGCGGCCTGTTCGAGGCATGACATGAAACACCCCCAGGCTTCGCGCACTTCGTGTCGCTACGCCACCCCCCTTGCAGGGGGCAACGCCAGTGGCCCGGCACAGCCGGTTCCACGGCGTTCCCCGTTTAACTCGTTCCATGCGTCGCGGGTCGCTGGCCGCGTGGTGGAGCAACCGAGATGAGCAAACTTTCTACCGGCAAAACCCGTTGGATCGTTATCGCCGTGTTGCTCGTGCTGGCACTGGCCGCGCTGGCGGCCTTCACCTTGCGTGCACCGCGTGCCGAGGCGCTGCTGATGCAGCCCGGCCCGCTGGTGCGCACGCTGCAGTTTTCCGCTCGCGTGGCCACGCTGTCGCGCGTTGATGTCGGCAGCACCTTGACTGGCCGGGTCGCCCAGGTGCTGGTGCGCGAAGGGGCGCAGGTGCGGGCCGGCGAGGTGCTGATCCGGCTCGAAACCGATGAATTGAATGCCGCCCTGGCGCAGGCGGTGGCGGCCGAGCGCCAGGCCGATGCCACGTTGCAGGCGGCGCAGGCTACGCTGCAGCGCGGCCGGCAACTGGTGGCGCAGGGTTTCTACAGTGCGGCGCAACTTGACGAGGCGCAGCGTGCGGTCGATGTCGCCGTGGCGCAGCGCGGCTCGGCCCGTGCTGCCGTGGCGGCCGCGCGCGCGCGGCTGACGCAGGCGGTGCTGG
>CAZJKR010000089.1:8879-11354 GCA_964546615.1 uncultured Curvibacter sp. | reverse complement strand
ACCCATGTCCAGACTCAACCGATCAAGAAACAACCTCTTGACGCTTCACAGCTAGACCACAGAAACTGGGGGTAAGTGGCCCGGTTCGTTTGCGGGCACTGGAAGGTGTCCTGGATCGTGCTATAATTTACTTTTACGCGGCTGTAGCTCAGCTGGATAGAGTACTTGGCTACGAACCAAGGGGTCGTGGGTTCGATTCCTGCCAGCCGCACCAAAAAGAAAAGCCTGCAACTGCAAAGTTGCAGGCTTTTTTCTTATACGAGGTTCTGGTTCGAGGGGAAGCGCCATGAGCAAGGCATTTACCAGGGAATCCGAGGCGGCGGACGATGACGATCTGCAATTGCCCGCGCTGCCGGCCGGCGGCAAGAACTACATCACGCCACAGGGTTATGCCCGTCTGCGTGCGGAGTTGATCGACCTGATCGACACCGAGCGACCGAAAATGGTCGACATCGTGCATTGGGCTGCGAGCAACGGTGACAGGTCTGAAAACGGCGATTATCTGTACGGCAAGAAACGCCTGCGCGAGATCGATCGCCGCATTCGTTTCCTGACCAAGCGGCTGGAGATTGCCGAAGTCACCGACCCGGGTTTGCACCATGGCAGCGATCAGGTGTTCTTTGGCGCCACCGTGACCTATGCCGACCAGAGTGGCCGTGAGCGCACCATCACCATCCTGGGGGTTGACGAGGCCGACAGCGCACAGGCGCAGGTCAGCTGGGTTTCGCCCATTGCGCGCGCGCTGCTCAAGGCGCGTGAGGGCGATGTGGTCAAGCTGATCACGCCGCTGGGCGCAGAGGAAGTCGAAGTGATCGCGGTGCGCTACCCGGCCCCTTCCGGGGGGTGAGGGGCGTAACTGGCTCAGAGGCCGCTCTTGCTGCGAATCGCCCGCAGAACCGATGGGGTTCGCTTGAGTTGCCGCAGCACGCTTGCCAGGTGGATGCGATCACGGACCGCGATGACAAAACGCAGGTCGGTGGTTTCTTGCGCCGCTTCCTGGCCCATGTCGATGTGGATGATGTCGGCTTCCGAGGCGGCCAGCGCAGAGGCCACCTGGGCCAGCACCCCTTTGCCGTTGGTGACGGTCACGGTGATGCCGGTCTCAAAGGCGCGGACCGGCTCGTCCGACCAGTCCACGCCGATGAAGCGTTCGCTGTCCTTGTTGTACAGCTTGCGGGCGACTGCGCAATCCTCGGTATGCACGACCAGACCTTCGCCACGCCCGAGGTAGCCCACGATGCGGTCACCCGGGACGGGGCGGCAGCAGTGGGCAAACTGTACCGAGGCGTTTTCACTCCCGTCGACAGTCACCATCGCCTGTACATTGGCGGCGTCGGCGGTGAAGCGTTCGCGGGTCAGCAGCAGGGCGTCCAGCTTTTCGCCGCTTTCAGTCAGCAGGATGGCCATGCGCTTGGCGACAATGGAGGCGACGCGTTTGCCCAGGCCGATATCGGTCAGCAGTTCGGCCCGGCTGCGGTTGCCGGTGAAGCGCAGCAGCTTGTCCCACAGGCCCGAACGTGCGGACGCATCGTCATCCGTCGGGAACCTGTCGATGCCTTCGGCACGCAGCGCCTGCAGCAGCAGTTTTTCGCCCAGGGCTTCCGACTCGGTCTGCGCCAGGGTCTTGAGGTGGTGCCGGATCTTGGAGCGCGCACGACCGGTTCGGACAAAACTCAGCCAGGCCGGATTGGGGGCGGCTACCGTCGCGGTCACCACCTCGACCACATCGCCGTTCTTGAGCTCGGTGCGCAGCGGCACCTGCTCACCGTTGATGCGGGCAGCCATGGTGCGATCGCCGATGTCGCTGTGGATGGCGTAGGCGAAATCGACCACCGTGGCACCACGTGGCAAGGCCATGATCTTGCTCTTGGGCGTGAAGACATAGACCGACTCGGGAAACAGGTCCACCTTGACGTGGTCCCAGAACTCGGCGGCATCGCGGGTCTCGTTCTGGATGTCGAGCAGTGACTGCAGCCACTGGGCGCCCAGCCGCGCCGTCGTCGGGCTGTCCGGTTCCTTGGCCTTGTACAGCCAGTGGGCCGCGATGCCGGATTCAGCCACCACGTGCATGGCTTCGGTGCGAAGCTGGAACTCGATGTTGACGCCGGCCGGCCCCACCAGCGTGGTGTGCAGCGACTGGTAGCCATTGGGCTTCGGGATGGCGATGTGGTCCTTGAACTTGCCGGGTACCGGCTTGTAGAGCTGGTGCAGGGTGCCTAGCGCGGTATAGCAGTCGCCGACATTGGGGACGATGACCCGAAAGCCATACATGTCACTGATCTGGGCAAAGCTCAGATGCTTTTCGTCCATCTTGCGGTAGATGGAGTAGAGCGTCTTTTCGCGTCCGGCGATGCGCACCGGGATGCCAGTGGCGGCAAAGGCGGTTTCCACTTCCTTGTGCACCTTCTGGATCAGGTCGCGGCGGCGGCTGCGTGATTTGGCCAGCGCTTTGGACAGGATGGCATAGCGCCAGGG
>CAZJKR010000089.1:2380-8869 GCA_964546615.1 uncultured Curvibacter sp. | reverse complement strand
GCGGTAGGTCTGGTTCAGTCCAAGCCGGTAAGCGATCGGTGCGTAGATCTCCAGCGTTTCCGAGGCAATGCGCCCCCATTTGCTGCGTGGCACGTCCGACAGTGTGCGCATGTTGTGCGTACGGTCCGCCAGCTTGACCAGGATGACACGCACGTCGCGCGCCATCGCCAGCAGCATCTTGCGGAAGGACTCGGCCTGACTCTCCTCGCGCGTGTTGAACTGCAGCTTGTCCAGCTTGGTCAGTCCGTCGACCAGCTCGGCCACGGGTGAGCCAAAACGCTCGATCAGCTCCATCTTGGTAATGCCGCAGTCCTCCAGGGCATCGTGCAGCAGGGCGGCCATCAGCGCCTGGGCATCGAGCTTCCATTCGGCACATTGCGCCGCCACGGCGATCGGGTGGGTGATGTAGGGCTCACCGCTGTTGCGCAACTGGCCCAGGTGGGCCTCGTCGGCGAAGCGGTAGGCCTGGCGTACCTGCTCAAGGTCGGCAGGGGACAGGTAGTCGAGTTTGGCGGTGAGGCTGGCAAAACTGGCCGCCGCCGCATTGACGGCCGCCGCGCTGGGCGCAAAAACAGCCTTGCCTGCGGGCTTGGCGGCAGGTTTGTCGGCGGGGGATTTGAGCGCGGTACTCACCCCCCAAATATAGCCTGAGCATGCCGATTTCGCCGCACCATGAAAAAAGCACCGCGCAGCGGTGCTTCGGGGGAAGAAAGGCGAGCGCTCAGGCCGGGACTTTCTTGAGCATTTCCACGCCCACCTTGCCGGCGGCGATCTCGCGCAGCGAGGTCACGCCGGGCTTGTTCTTGCTCTCGATCTTGGCGGTGTGACCCTGGCTCAGCATGCGGGCACGGTAGGTCGCAGCCAGCACCAGCTGGAAGCGGTTGGGGATCTGCTGCAGGCAGTCTTCGACAGTGATACGGGCCATGAAATTCTCCGGAAAGCTAGGGGCGCCACCCTCAGGGCAGATGCAGCGCCTGGAAGGTCTGCGCCCGGACGCGGCGCTGGGTGGGGTACTTGAGCCGTTGGGCGTGCACAACCGACTGGAGGTCGGACAGCGCGCGATCGAACAAGTCGTTGATTATAACGAAATCGAACTTTTCGGCCTGAGCCATCTCGGTGGCGGCGTTCCTGAGCCGCAACGCGATCACCTCCTGCGAGTCCTCGCCGCGTTTCTCCAGCCGGGCGCGCAGCTCATCCCAGCTTGGCGGCAAGATGAAGATCGTGACGGCGCCGGGGAACTGACGCTTGATCTGGACCGCCCCCTGGAAGTCGATTTCCAGCACGATGTCGGCGCCCTGCAGCATCTTGTCTTCAATGGCCTGGCGCGAGGTGCCGTAGCGGTGGTTGTGCACATGGGCCCATTCGACGAAGGCGTCGGCCTGCACCATGGCATCAAAGGCCGCGGGCGAGACGAAAAAATACTCGCGCCCATTCTGTTCCTGGCCGCGCGGTGCGCGGGTGGTGTGGGAGACGGAGAGCTGGAGCTGAGGATCGCGCTCCAGCAGGGCCTTGACCAGGCTGGACTTGCCGGCCCCGCTGGGGGCGGCGATGACGAACAGGTTTCCGGGTTGGTGCATGGGAGCGGGCGGGGCGACGGAGGGTCGCCTTATTCTATGTTCTGGACCTGCTCGCGCATCTGCTCGATCAGCACCTTCATGTCGACCGAGATGCGCGTGAGTTCGAGCGCGGCAGACTTGGAGCCCAGGGTGTTGGCCTCACGGTGCAGCTCCTGGATCAGGAAATCGAGCCGTTTGCCGATCTCGCCGCCTTTCTTGATCAGGCGCTCCAGTTCGTCCAGATGCGAGGCCAGGCGCGTGATCTCCTCGGCCACGTCGATGCGGATCGCGAAGGCCGTGGCTTCCGTCAGTGCGCGGTCCTGCGCCGCTTCGGGCAGGGTGCTGCCGTCGGTCAGCGCCATGGCTTCCTGCCAGCGCTCCAGGAAGCGCAGGCGCTGCTGCTCCACCAGCTGCGGCACCAGCGGACCGGCCTGCTGTGCCAGGGTGCGCAGTTGGCCGATGTGCTTCAGCAGCATGGTGGCCAGGCGTTCACCTTCGCGCTGGCGTGCCGCCAGCAGCGCCTTGAGGGCCTGCTCGGTCAGGGGGGCGATTTCCTGGCTCCAGTCGCGTGTGCCGGACTGCTCGCTGGCGGCCAGCCGCAGGATGTCGGCCACGCTCAGGGCCTGGGCCTGCGGCAACCACGCCTTGATGCTGTCCTGCACGGTGTTGAGCCGCTGCATCAGCCGTGGTGAGGGCTCGCTGACGGTGCTGGTCATGCCGTTGTCGATGAAGGCGCGTACTTCGACCTTGCCTCGCTTGAGCTTGGCCGTCAGCAGCTCGCGCAGCACCGGCTCGAACTGGCGCAGTTCTTCGGGCAGCCGGAAAGTGAGGTCGAGAAAGCGGCTGTTGACCGAGCGGATTTCAAGGCCGAGCTGACCAGGGGCTGCGCCGCGCGGCGCATTGTCGGTGGAGGGGCTGGCTGCGCCGTGCTGGGCACTGGCATAGCCAGTCATGCTGTAAACTGGCATTGCGATGTCTTGATCTGTGGAGTGTGCCCAAGAATAACCGGGATGTACCCCGCCATCGAGTGCCTGTCTCCTTAAATTATGTCAAAGGTCAAACCCGCTCCCTTGCCTCCGGAAACCGCCTTGGGCGATTACCGCATCCTACGCAAGCTGGCAGCTGGTGGCTTTGGCGTGGTGTACCTGGCGCAGGACGCGGAAGGTCAGCAGGTCGCCATCAAGGAATACCTGCCGGCTTCACTGGTATCGCGAGCGCCCGGCAAGCTGCTGCCGGAAGTTCCGCCGGAAAAACTCTCGCTCTATCGCCTCGGACTGAAGAGCTTCTTCGAGGAGGGGCGTGCGCTGGCGCAGATATCCCACCCCTCGGTGGTGAGCGTGCTCAACTTCTTCCGCGAGAACGAAACCGTCTACATGGTGATGAACTACCTGGAGGGCGCGTCCCTGCAGGAATTCATCATCACCGCGCGCGACCTCAAGCAGCAGAAGGTGTTTCGCGAATCGACCATCCGTTCACTGTTCGACGAGATCCTGCGCGGCCTGCGCATCGTGCACCAGCACAAGATGCTGCACCTGGACATCAAGCCGGCGAACATCTTCATCACCGATGACAACCGCTCGGTGCTGATCGACTTCGGCGCCGCGCGTGAGGTGCTGAGCAAGGAAGGCAACTTCATCCGCCCGATGTACACGCCCGGCTTTGCCGCGCCCGAGATGTACCGGCGCGACGCTGCCATGGGGCCGTGGACCGACATCTACGCCATCGGTGCCTGCATCTACGCCTGCATGCAGGGTTATCCGCCCAATGAAGCGCCGCAACGACTGGAAAAAGACCGCATCGGAGTGGCGTTGTCGCGGCTGCGCGGCATCTATTCCGACAACCTGATCGAGGTGGTGGAGTGGTGCATGGCACTCGATCCGCTGTCCCGGCCGCAATCGGTGTTTGCGCTGCAAAAAGCGCTCAGCCGTGAAGGTGAGCGTCGTTATACCAAGCTCACCATGGGCGAGAAGGTGCGTCTGCAGTTCGACACCATGGTGGCCGATACCAAGAAGAGCGTCAAGGCCGTGCCCGGCCTGGCAGGAAAGCAACGATGAGATTTTCGGTCTATCAGGTCAGTCGCAAGGGCGGTCGTGAGACAAACGAAGACCGCATGGGCTACTGCTACACGCGCAATTCGGGCCTGTTCCTGCTGGCCGATGGCATGGGGGGGCATCCCGAAGGCGAGATCGCGGCGCAACTGACGCTGCAGGTCATTGCCGCGCTGTTCCAGAAGGAAGCCCGGCCCGAGATTGCCGACCCGCGTGCCTTCCTGGCATCGGCGGTCCTGGCGGCGCATCGGCAGATCCTGCGTTATGCCGTCGAGAAGGGCATGCTCGACTCGCCGCGCACCACGGTGGTGGCGGCCCTGATCCAGGGCGGCAGCGTGACCTGGGTGCACTGCGGCGACTCGCGCCTGTACATGGTGCGCGACGGCGAAATGCTGGCGCGTACCCGCGACCACTCCTATCTGGAACAACGCCTGGACGAGATGCCGGTCACCAAGGCCGGCGAGAAGCTCAATCGCAACATCCTCTTCACCTGCCTGGGCTCGCCGGCCAATCCGGTGTTCGACCTCACCGGGCCGGTCAGCCTGCAGCAGGGTGACAAGATCCTGCTGTGCTCCGACGGCCTGTGGGGCAGTCTGAGCGATGTCGAGATCGTCTATGACCTCGGTCTCAAGCCGGTGTCGCATGCGGTGCCGGATCTGGTGGAAAAGGCGCTGGCCAAGGCCGGCGGCAGCAGCGACAACGTGACGGTGATTGCCCTTGAATGGGAAACACCGGACGCCTTCGAGGCCACCCGCGGTGGCGTGAGCACCGACACCATCAACGAGGGCGTGTTTGCCTCCACGGTGCAGGCCAGCATGCTGGACAACGTCACCGAAGATCTGGACGACGATGCGATCGAGCGCTCGATCGCCGAAATCAACGAAGCCATCCGCCGTACCGCCGCCCGCAAGAGCTGAGGCGGGCGGTGGGCTGGCGCCATTTCATCGCAAACCGAATCCGCCGACCATGAGCCAATTCACCCGCAGCGGCGCTCGTGCCGCTCACCAGTTGCGCCCGGTGCGCATCACCCGCCACTACACCATGCACGCCGAGGGCTCGGTGCTGATCGAGTTCGGCAACACGCGCGTGCTCTGCACCGCCTCGGTGGAGGAGAAGGTGCCACCGCACAAGCGCGGCAGCGGCGAGGGCTGGGTGACGGCCGAATACGGCATGCTGCCGCGTGCCACCCACAGCCGCAGCGACCGCGAGGCCGCGCGCGGCAAGCAGAGCGGACGCACGCAGGAAATCCAGCGCCTGATCGGCCGTTCCCTGCGCGCCGTGTTCGACCTGGCCAAACTGGGCGAACGCACCATCACGCTGGACTGCGACGTGCTGCAGGCCGACGGTGGCACACGCACCGCGGCCATCACCGGCGCTTTCGTGGCGGCGCAGGACGCGGTCAACACCCTGCTGGCCGCCGGGAAGCTGAGCGAATCGCCCATCACCGGCCATGTGGCGGCGGTGTCGGTCGGCATCGTGCAGGGCACGCCGCTGCTCGACCTCGACTACACCGAAGACTCGGCCTGCGACACCGACATGAACGTGGTGATGACCAGTGCTGGCCACTTCATCGAAGTGCAGGGCACGGCCGAGGGCGTGGCCTTCAGCCGCCAGGAGATGGACGACCTGCTGGAGTTGGCCGACCAGGGCATAACCGAGCTGATCCGCCTGCAGACCGAAGCGCTATCGAATTAATAGCTGACTGCGCATATCTCATAAGGTTTGGAGAACGATTTGATGCAAAAAATGGTATTGGCCTCCAACAACCAGGGCAAGCTGCATGAGCTGCAGGCCATGCTGGCGCCGCTCGGGCTGGAACTGGTGAAGCAGGGGGATCTGGCCATTCCCGAGGCCGAGGAGCCGCACCGCACCTTCGTCGAGAACGCGCTGGCCAAGGCGCGCCACGCCGCACGCCTGAGCGGCCTGCCGGCATTGGCCGACGACGCCGGCCTGTGCGTCGATGCCTTCGGTGGTCTGCCCGGTGTGGACACCGCCTACTACGCCACGCAGTTCGGCTACGCCAAGGGCGATGACAACAACGTTACCGCCTTGCTGGAGCAGATGCAGCACATCGACAACCGGCGTGCCGCCATGGTCAGCACCCTGGTGGCGCTGCGCTCGGCCGACGACCCGGAGCCGCTGATTGCGGTGGGCCGCGTCAGCGGCGAGATCGCGCGCGAGCGCCGCGGCAGCAACGGCTTCGGCTTCGACCCGGTGATGTACATCCCTGAATTCGGCCAGACCTTCGCCGAGTTGCCCACCGAGGTGAAGAATGCCAACAGCCACCGCGGCCGCGCGGCCAAGGCCATGGTTGAGCTGATTCGGGAAAGATGGATGGCATGAGGGACTCCTCTTGCTGCAAACTTGTCCGACCTTCACGACTTAAGGCGGGAAACGCCGTGGCCCGGCAAAGCCTAAGCCACTGGCGTTGTCCCCTTGAGGGGGGAGGCGGCCACACGCAGTGGGCCAGCCACGGGGGGGAGCCCCATGCGTGATATTCAGCATTACCTGCGTCCCGGCACGCTGCAGCTGAGCAGCCTGCCGCCGCTGTCACTCTACGTGCACCTGCCCTGGTGCATCCGCAAGTGCCCGTATTGCGACTTCAACTCGCATGAGATTTCCTTGGCCCCCAAGACGCCTGCGGCGTCGGCCCCCCGAGGGGGCGCATCCGGCTTGGGGCGGCCCGGCGCCGAATGGAGCGACCTGCCCGAGCAGCGCTACATCGACGCGCTGTTGGCGGATCTGGATGCCGCCTTGCCGCTGATCTGGGGCCGCAGCGTCATCAGCGTTTTCTTTGGCGGTGGCACGCCCAGCCTGTTCTCGCCTGAGGCGATCGAGCGGCTGATCTCGGCCCTGCGCGCACGCCTGAAGCTCACCGCCGACTG
>CAZJKR010000089.1:0-2370 GCA_964546615.1 uncultured Curvibacter sp. | reverse complement strand
CAGATGGAGCACGAGCACGACAGCGCCGGCCAGGTGCTGGCCGCGATGCGCCGCGCGTTCACGCTCGCGCCCGACTGCGAGATCACGCTGGAGGCCAACCCCGGCACCTTCGAGAAAGACCGCTTCCGTGCCTTCCGCGCCGCTGGCGTCACGCGCCTGTCGGTGGGCGTACAGAGCTTCAACGACGGCCACCTCAAGGCCATCGGTCGCGTGCACGACCGTGACCAGGCGCTGGCCGCGCTGGAGGAAGCCGCGCGCAGCTTCGACACCTTCAACCTCGACCTGATGTACGCGTTGCCGGGCCAGACGCTGGCCGAACTGCGCCAGGATGTGGACCAGGCACTGGCCTTTGCGCCGCCGCACCTGTCGATCTACCACCTGACCATCGAGCCCAACACCTACTTCGCCAAGCACCCGCCCCAGGTGCCGGAGGACGACGAGGCCTACGCCATGCTCGACCTGCTGACCGAGCGCACCGGCTTGGCTGGCCTGCAGCGTTACGAGGTCTCGGCGTACGCCCGGCCCGGTCACCATTGCCGCCACAACCTGAACTACTGGCAGTTCGGCGACTACCTCGGCATCGGCGCCGGCGCGCACGGCAAGCTCAGCTTCCCGAACCGCGTGCTGCGCCAGGTGCGCTCACGCGAGCCGCGCCTGTACATGGAGCGCGCACTGGCCGGCCAGGCCATGGCGCAGGAGGAAGAGGTCAAGCGCGCCGATCTGCCCTTCGAGTTCATGCTCAACGCGCTGCGGCTGCGCCAGGGTTTTGCGCTGGCCGAGTTCTGCGAGCGCACCGGCCTGGCGCTCACCGCCATCCAGCACGGGCTGGAAGAAGCCGAGCGCCAGGGCTGGATCACACGCGATCTGGCGCGCGTAGTACCCACCGAGCGCGGCTTCGACTTCCTGAGCGACCTGCAGTCGCTCTTTCTGTCGGACTGAGTCGGCAGCAGGGGCGCCGCCGCGCCAGCGGCCCGCTATATTTGCAGGCATCACAACAAGGAGAGAGTGGCATGTTCTCGGTCTATGGCGTGACGGGACGGGTGTTCAGGGGCGCGATGGAAGACCTGCGCCAGGTGACTTCGGTGCGCGCAGCCGCTCGAACGCGTGCCCTCGAGCCCATGCAGGAACATGTACAGACCACCCCGCCGGCAGCGGCGGGTGGCCCGGTGTCTGGCCTGGGTGGTCAGTCCGGCGGCGCGCGCAGCCCGCTGGCGGCTTATGCCCGGGCCGGCGCACCGCAGGTGCAGCGCCATCCCCTGAGCCGTGTGACCGATGTCATGACCCGCGGCGTGACCACCGTGCCATCCGACATGCCGGTACTCGACGCCTGGCAACTGCTATTCAGTCAGGGGCTGGGGCAGGCGCCGGTGGTGGATGCGCAGGGCTGGCTGGTCGGGCTGCTCACGCGCGCCGAACTGCTGTTGCCGGGAGCCAATTCGCTGGTGTGGCGTGCCCTGCTGGCGCAACCGGTGGCCGAAGTCATGTGGACACCCGTTCCCGCCGTGGATGAAAGCACCGATATCCGCCGCGTGGCCCGTGTGCTGCTCGACACCCATCTGCCCGGTCTGCCGGTGGTCAGCGACGACGGCCGCGTCAGCGGCTTTGTCTCGCGCACCGACATCCTGCGCGCCGTGGTGCACGATCCGCCGCTGGATCTGTGGAGCTGAACCGCGGCCGCCTGGAAGCGCTGCGCTGTACTGAAAGGAACTGAGTTTGAACACCGATGCTGCCAACAACGTCCTGGGCCTGAGCGTCTGGGCCGGTCTTGTCCTGGGTCTCGTGCTGGGTGCGGTGCTGCAGCGCAGTGCCTTCTGTGCCCGCGCCGCGCTGGCAGACGCCTTTGAGGGCAAGGACCAGGCCCGCCTGCGTGCCTTCGTGCTGGCCATGGCGGTCACGCTGCTCGGCACACAGGGCCTGGTCGGTGCGGGCCTGGTGGATCTCTCCGGCACACCCTACCTGCGCGCCAGTGTGCCCCTGCTGGGGCTGGTGGTGGGCGGTGTGCTGTTCGGCGCCGGCATGATGTTTGCCGGTGGCTGCCCTGGCCGGCTGGTGGTGCGTGCCGCGCAAGGTCAGGGCGCCGCGCTGCTGACCTGGCTGATGTTCGTGCTGGCCATCATGGCCAGCCTCGAAGGCGTGTTGGCCCCGGTGCGCGAACGGCTCACCGGTCCGGCGGTAGCGCTGCCTGCCGCCAGCCTGCCGGCGCTGCTGGGCGGCGTGCCGGCCTGGGCGGTTACCGCCGCACTGCTGGCGCTGGCAGCCCTCTACCTGCTGCGTGCACCGCAGGGCTCGGCCTGGCGCGGCTGGCGCCAACCGCTGGCCGGCGCCTTGGTGGGCGTACTGGTCGCAGCGAGCTGGTACCTCAGCGTGGCC
>CAZJKR010000088.1:9018-11360 GCA_964546615.1 uncultured Curvibacter sp. | reverse complement strand
AAGGCAACTGCCAGCACCGCACTCAGCCCCCCCAGACGCACGCTGTTCCAGGCCCAGACCGGGAAACGGTCCCAGGGCAGGACGGACCAGTCGGCCAGCAGGGGCCGGAACATGAACAGCACGGGCGCAACGAAGCCCATCACCAACGGCAGACCGCACACGCCCCAGGCCAGCCATTTGCGCCCGCCCGACACTGCAACCGGCCGCGCCTCGGTCCCGCCGGCACGTGCACCGCGTCCGGTGGCAAAACGCATGCGCCGTTGGGCACGCTGCTCCAGCTGCAGGAGCAGCACGACCAGCAGCAGCAGCATGGTGGCCAGCTGCGCCGCGGCCAGACGGTTGTCCATGGCCAGCCAGGCCTTGTAAATGCCGGCGGTGAAGGTCTGGATGCCGAAGTAGCTGGCGACGCCGAAGTCTGCCAGCGTCTCCATCAGCGCCAGCGCCACGCCAGCGGCCACGGCGGGGCGTGCCAGCGGCAAGGCAATCTCGCGAATGCGGCGCGATAGCGGCGCCCCCAGCAGACGGGCCGCCTCCATCAGATGCGTCGCCCGCTCGCCCAGGGCGGCGCGTGCCAGCAGATAGACATAGGGATAGAGCGAAAAGGTCAGCACCCAGGCTGCACCGGCCGTGTTGCGGATTTCGGGGAAGACCCGTCCCTGCAGGCCTGTGAGTTCACGCAAAAAACTCTGGAACGGTCCGCTGAACTGAAGAAAATCGGTGTAGGCGTAGGCCACTACATAGGCCGGCATGGCCAGCGGCAGCAGCAGCGCCCACTCGAAGATGCGACGCCCGGGAAAATCGAACAGCGTCACTGCAGCCGCGGCGGACAACCCGACCGCCACCACACCGGCCGCCACCATGAGGCACAGCCAGAACGTGGTGGCCACGTAGTCGGGCAGCACCGTACGCACCATTTCACCCAGGATCTGGGCCGTCTGCGCCCCCTGCTCCCCCCAGGGCCACCAGGAGGCCAGCACGGCCAGCACCGGCAACATCAGAAAGACCGTGAACAGCAGCAGAAAGAAGTGGTGGAGCCGGCGTAACGGCATGGAGAAGGGCGTGGAGCGCACGATTGGAACAAATGAGAATTGTAAGCATCTACAATGAGACACCATGTTTCTCGAGGTCTCCCAACTTCAGGTTCGCTACCCCGGCAGTACCCAGCCAGCCGTGGATGGCGTTTCCCTGGGACTGCGCGCCGGCGATATCGGGGTACTCATCGGCCCGTCCGGTTGCGGCAAGACCACGCTGCTGCGCGCCATCGCCGGGTTGGAGCCCGTAACGGGCGGGGAAATCCGGCTTTCCGGCCAGGTCGTCAGCAGTCCGGCCCACCAGCAGCCCCCGGAACTGCGGCGCATTGGCATGGTGTTCCAGGACTATGCACTGTTCCCCCACCTCAGCGTCTTTGAGAATGTTGCTTTCGGGCTCAAGCCGCGCAAAGTGCTCGCCTTCCCGGCTGTCGGGCGGGCAGCAGCAGCGCGTCGCCCTGGCGCGCGCATTGGCCCCGCGCCCGCAATTGCTGCTGCTGGACGAACCGTTCTCCAACCTCGATGTCGATCTGCGCGAACGCCTGGCGCACGAGGTACGCAACATCCTGAAGGCGGCCCAGGCCACGGCACTGTTCGTGACACACGACCAGCTGGAGGCCTTTGCCATTGGTGACACCATCGGCGTCATGCAGGGCGGGAAGCTGCACCAGTGGGATGACGCCTACACGCTGTATCACCGCCCGGCCACACGCTTTGTGGCCGATTTCATCGGTCATGGCGTGTTTGCACCGGCCACCATTCGCGAAGTCGACCGGCAAATCGTCGTACAGACGCCGCTGGGCGACTTGACCGATGTGGCCGAGTGCCCGCTGCCGTGCGCGTTTGCCGCCGGCGAGTGCGATGTGCTTCTGCGCGCCGATGACATCGTGCATGACGACGATGCCCCGGTCAAGGCAGAGATCGTCCGCAAAGCCTTTCGCGGCTCGGAGTTTCTCTACACCCTGCGCCTGGCTGGCGGCCAGACCGTGCTGGCCCATGTCCCGAGCCATCACAACCACCGCATCGGCGAGTGGATCGGCATCCGGCCCGAGGTCGACCACGTAGTGACCTTCAACCGGGCCTGCCCGATCCGCAACAGCGAGTTGTGCCAGATGCCCTGCGCCAATGGCCGGGCCAGCTGCACCAGTGCGGGCACCGGTGAAGTCGTCGAGACGCTTTGATCAGGCCTTCTGCGCCGGCTGCCGCAGCTGCTCGACACAGGCACGCAGATCCGTCGCCCAGCGCCGCCGATCGCGCCCCAGCGCGCGTTGCGGTTCACCGAAAATGATCTGTACCGTGATGCCGTCCGTGCGA
>CAZJKR010000088.1:7894-9008 GCA_964546615.1 uncultured Curvibacter sp. | reverse complement strand
ACGCCAGACCGAGCCGAGCAAGGTGTCATCGCCGACATAACATGGCGCCAGGCTGCGTACGCCGCGCCGGCTGTCGATGAACTGCAGCGCCACCGGCTGCACGGGCGCGTCGGCTGCGATCGCGGCCTGCAACAGGTTGCCATGGAAGGGCAGCAAGGACTGCCCGTCGCTGGTAGTGCCTTCGGGGAAGACCGCCAGCACATCGCCGGCACGCAGGCTCTGCCCCATGTGATGCACCATGCGCATGGCGTCGCGCCGCGACTCGCGCTCGATGAACAGGGTGCCGACGCCTGCGGCCAACGAACCGATGAGCGGCCACGACTTCACATCCGCCTTGGAAACGAAGCGGCAGTAGCGCGCGGCGTGCAAGGCGGTGATATCAAGCCAGGAGATATGGTTGGCCACCAGCAGCAAGGGGCCTGGCAATGTCGCATCACCGTCGATCTGCAGCCGGATGCCAAGTCGCGCCAGCATCTCACGCGACCAGACCTGGATCCGGATTTCCCGCTGCTCCTGTGACAGGCGCGGGAAGCGCAGCAGGAGCGTCAGCAACCCGGCCAGGATATGGATCAGGGCACGCCAGAGGCGCCAGGCGGCGCGCAGGGTCGATTGGCCTGACTCAGGCCTGGAACGCAATCTGCCCACCCACGATGGTGCAGCGCACGCGCCCCGGCAGCTCGTAGCCTGCAAACGGGGTGTGCTTGCCCTGGCTGCACAACACCTGCGACTGCACCGTCCATTGCGCCTGCGGGTCGAATACGCAGACATCGGCCACACCGCCCACCACCAGTTGGCCGGCACTCATCTGCAAGGTCCCCAAGGCGTTGCCCAGCACCCGCCCGGGCTCGCTGGTCAGCACCGCCAGCGCCCGCGTCAGGCCGACGCCGCTTTCCTGACCCCATTTCAGCGCCAGGCTCAACAGCAGTTCCACGCCGGTGGCGCCAGGCTCGCTTTCGGCAAAAGGCAGGGCCTTGGCATCCTCGTCGACCGGGGTATGGTCCGACACCAGCGTATCGATGGTGCCGTCGGCCAGACCTTCACGCAAAGCCTCGCGGTCCGCTTGCTGCCTCAACGGCGGCTGCACGGAGTGCGCGACCAGTTCCACTCGACACCG
>CAZJKR010000088.1:5492-7884 GCA_964546615.1 uncultured Curvibacter sp. | reverse complement strand
GCTGGAGTCGCATGCGGCTGTCGAAGTAGCCGATATCGGTATCGGTCAGGTGCAGCGAGTTGATGCTGACGTCGCAGGTCAGTGGCAGACCTTCGTCCTTGGCCTGCCGCACCAGTGCCACGCCGGCCGCGCTGCTGATGCGGCACAGATGGACCCGAGCCCCGGTGGCGCGCATCAGTTCGAAGATCGTGTGCATCGCGATGGTTTCTGCCGCCACCGGCACCCCGGACAGCCCCATGCGCGTCGCCAGTGCACCGCTGGCCGCCACGCCCTGGCCGAGGTAGTGGTCGTTAGGTCGCAGCCAGACGGCGAAGCCGAAGGTGCTGGCGTACTGCATGGCGCGTTGCAGCACCTGCGTATTGGCCAGCGCCACATCGGCCTGGCTGAAACCCACACAGCCGGACTCGGTCAGCTCGACCATCTCGGTCAGCACCTCTCCCTGGAGGTTGCGTGTCAGGGCCCCCAAGGGGAACACTCGCGCCTGGTGCAGCTTCTCGGCACGGAATTTCAGCATCTCGACCAGGCCGGGCTCGTCGAGCACCGGATCGGTATCAGGCGGACAGACCAGACTGGTAACGCCGCCGGAAACTGCCGCTGCCATCTCGGACTCCAGCATGCCCTCGTGTTCATGGCCCGGCTCACGCAGACGCACCGCCAGGTCCATCAGGCCCGGCGCCACGACACAGCCCGCGGCTTCGATGGTGCGGTTGGGCGCAAAGTCCCCCGGCGCACGGCCGATGGCGATGATGCGACCCGCCGCGATCGCCACATCGGCGATTTCATCCAGATTGCTGGCCGGGTCAATGATGCGGCCGCCTTTGATCAACAGTTTCATCTTATGCCTCGTTGCCTGCGACGATGCTCATCACCGCCATGCGCACCGCAATGCCGAAGGTGACCTGCGGCAGGATCACGCTCTGCTTGCCGTCCACCACGGCCGAGTCGATCTCGACACCGCGGTTGATCGGCCCCGGGTGCATCACGATGGCGTCCGGCCGGGCCAGCTGCAGCTTCTCGGGCGTCAGGCCGAAGCTCTTGAAGAACTCCTGGCTGGAGGGCAGCAACGCACCGCTCATGCGCTCGTTCTGCAGGCGCAGCATGATGATGACATCGCAGTCCTTGATGCCTTCCTCCAAGGTGTGGCAGACGCGCACACCCATCGGCGCCATGTTGGCCGGCACCAGCGTCTTGGGGCCGACCACCCGCACCTCGGCACAGCCCAATGTCGTCAACGCGTGGATGTCGGAACGTGCCACGCGCGAGTGCAGCACGTCGCCGACGATGGCCACGGTGAGGTTGGAGAAGTCCTTCTTGTAGTGCCGGATGGTGTACATGTCCAGCAGACCTTGCGTGGGATGCGCGTGGCGGCCGTCGCCGGCATTGATGACGTGCACGTGCGGCGCCACGTGCTGGGCGATCAGGTAGGGCGCACCGGACTCGCTGTGACGCACCACGAACAGGTCGGCCGCCATGGCGCTCAGGTTGGCGATGGTGTCGAGCAGCGACTCGCCCTTGGATGCCGAGGAGCGCGCAATATCGAGGTTGATGACGTCGGCCGACAACCGCTTGGCGGCGATCTCGAAAGTGGTTCGGGTACGCGTGGAGTTCTCGAAAAACAGGTTGAACACGCTCTTGCCGCGCAGCAAGGGCACCTTCTTGACCTCACGGTCGTTGACGCTGACGAAGTTGGCCGCCGTATCCAGGATGTGCGTCAGGATGTCCCTGGACAGCCCTTCCGTGGACAACAGGTGAATCAGCTCACCGTTCTTGTTGAGTTGAGGATTGCGTTTGTAGAGCATGCTGCTGGTCTTGAACGTTCGGACGAGATCGGCTGGGGTCATGGCGGGTAGCCGCGTCACGCCCCCTGCACCGAGAAGCTGAAGTTACCCTGGTCATCACGCGCCAGCGCCAGCGACTGACTCGCCGGCAACGACACGCGCGCAGCCGCCAGGTCCGCCTGGATCGGCAACTCGCGCCCGCCACGGTCCACCAGCACCGCCAGGCGGATGCTGGCCGGGCGGCCGTAGTCGAACAGCTCGTTGATCACGGCGCGGATGGTGCGCCCGGTGTAGAGCACATCGTCCAGCAGCAGGATGTGCGCCTCATTGACATCGAAGGGCAGCAGGGTCTGGCCACCGGCCGCAAGGCCACGCCGGGCAAAGTCATCGCGGTGCATGGCCGAGGAGATGGTGCCAGGCTCACCGGCCAGACCCAGGTCGCGCTGCAGCCGCTCGGCCAGCCAGGCGCCACCGGAAGTCACGCCCACCAGCCGGGTCTGCGCATCGCACAAGCCGCGCACGCCACGCAGCAGTTCGCGGTACAGCGCCTCGGCATCCAAAACCAGATTGCTCATTCGATCGTCCTCAAAAACTGTTCCAGGATGATGCAGGCC
>CAZJKR010000088.1:4216-5482 GCA_964546615.1 uncultured Curvibacter sp. | reverse complement strand
GTCGATGAAGCGCACCGTGCCGGTCTTGCCGTCCATGGCCACCGAGTTCGTGCGCGCGCCGTTCGCGAAGTAGCGCACGCCGCGCAGCAGCTCGCGGTACAGCGCCTCGGCGTCTAGCACCAGGCTACCGGACATTCCGGGAGATGGGGTGGTCATGGGAGATTCCTCAAAAACTGTTCCAGGATGATGCAGGCCGAAGCGGCATCGGCATCCTTCGCGCCTGCAGCCAAGGCTTCCGTTGTGCTGTAACGCTCGTCCACCTCGTACACCGGCAAGCCGAAGCGACCGCGCAGCTGGCGGGCAAAACGCTGCGCGCGTGCCGTATTGTCATGTGCCGCGCCATCGGGATGAAAAGGGATCCCGACCACCAGGGCATCGGGTTGCCATTCGCGCAGGCGCTCCGCCAGTTTGACAAAACGAGCGTCGCCCTCGGCCTGAATGGTGGCCTGCGGCTGCGCACTGCGCGTGAGGCGGTTGCCCACGGCCACGCCTGTGCGCTTCAGACCGAAATCCAATGCCAGAAATGTTTGCAGCCGTGCGGGAACAGGAGGATCGGCAGGCACGGCGGTGACGCTCATGGCCAGCGCCCCTGGAAGCGCAGGACGCAGGGTTCGCTCATGCGTGCCCTGCTTCCGGCGACAGCATCCAGGCCTGCAGGCCCAGCAGTGCCAATGCCTTGTCGTAACGTTGCGCCACCGGGGTTTC
This sequence comes from uncultured Curvibacter sp., assembly GCA_964546615.1. Taxonomy (GTDB): domain Bacteria; phylum Pseudomonadota; class Gammaproteobacteria; order Burkholderiales; family Burkholderiaceae_C; genus Hylemonella. The sequence continues at coordinate 4,777 of CAZJKR010000088.1, read as the reverse complement.
GAAGATCAGCGCCCGGTCGGCGTCCACGGTCAGCCAGCTGTTCTCGCCAATTTCCGACTCCAGCTGCCCTTCACCCCAGGCCGCGTAGCCGAGCGACACCAGCACTCGTCGCGGACCGCCGCCCGTGGACAAGGCCTCCAGCACATCGCGCGAGGTCGTCATCTCCAGCCCCCCGGGTATGACCATGGTGGAGGCATAAAGGGGGTCATCGGCCGATTCTCCAGCCGGCAAGATGGCCTCATGCAGCACAAATCCACGTTCGGTCTGCACCGGACCACCCTGGAACACCGGCTCGTCCTTCAGATCGGCTCGCCCCAGCGGCAACTCCACCTTGTCAAACAGGTTCTGCAGCTTGATGTCACTGGGCTTGTTGATCACCAGACCGAGCGCCCCCCGTTCGCTGTGTTCGCAGAGATAGACCACACTTTTCGAGAAAGCCGCGTCCACCAGTCCGGGCATCGCGATCAGAAAATGATTCGTGAGGTTGATGGGTGCAGAATCATCGGCCATGTCTGAATTTTAGCGGCGATCATGCAAAAACCTTACGACTCCGGCCTGGTC
>CAZJKR010000088.1:0-4199 GCA_964546615.1 uncultured Curvibacter sp. | reverse complement strand
GCGTCGAGTTCATCCGCGACACCCTGGTAGAGCTCGACGCAAGTCTGCGCTCACTGGCACAAAAAACTGATGCCGGCCTGATCGTGCGCCATGGCCACGCGAGTGAACTGATTCCGGCTTTGGCCAAGACCTTGCAAGTGCAGGCGGTTTTTGCCGCCCACGACTACGAACCCCAGTCCATGGCCCGCGATGCCCGGATCCGCGGCCAGTTGGCCGGGCTGGGCATTGCCCTGCATACCTGCAAGGACCATGTCATCTTCGAAGGTCGTGAGGTCCTGTCCAAGACCGGGACACCGTACGGTGTCTTCACCCCCTATCAGCGTGCCTGGCTGGCCAGGCTGCAGACGCACCCTTTGACCATTCAAGACCCTGCGCCACTGGCCTCGTCCCTGGCCGCACGCCCGACCGCCCTGAACCAGCCCGTGCCGGAACTGCACGATCTCGGCTTTGCCGCTACCAACCTGCGGGAGCTGAAGATCCCCACCGGCAGCAGCGGCGCCAGGCGCTTGTTCGAGGACTTCTTCGAGCGCATGGACCAGTACCATGAAACGCGCGATTTTCCGGCCATCAAGGGGCCGAGTTATCTGAGCGTACACCTGCGTTTTGGCACGGTCTCCATCCGCAAGCTGGTCGCCACGGCCCTGCAACGCAGCCTGACGGGCAGCCGCGGTGCCAGTGTCTGGCTGAGCGAACTGGTGTGGCGCGAGTTCTATTTCCAGATCCTGGCGAACTTCCCCCATGTCTGCAACGGCGCCTTCAAGCCCGAGTACGACGCCATCCAGTGGGAGCGCGGCCCGCACGCCCGCGCCCTGTTTGCAGCCTGGTGCGAGGGCCGTACGGGGTACCCACTGGTGGATGCGGCCATGCTGCAACTCAACCAGACCGGCTACATGCACAACCGGCTGCGCATGGTGGCCGGCAGCTTTCTGGTCAAGGACCTCGGTATCGACTGGCGCTGGGGGGAACGCTATTTCGCTGAAAAGCTCAACGATTTCGACCTCGCTGCCAACAACGGCGGCTGGCAATGGGTCGCCTCCAGCGGCTGCGATGCGCAGCCCTGGTTCCGCATCTTCAACCCGGTGAGCCAGAGCGAGAAGTTCGATCCGGAGGGCAAGTTCATCCGGCGCTACCTGCCACAGCTGGCGGCGCTGCCGACCCCGGCGCTGCATGCCCCTTGGCGCGCCAGCCCGCAGGAACGCGCTGCCGCCGGTGTCGAGCTGGGGCGCCACTATCCCGAACCGCTACTGCAACATGACGTTGCCCGCGCCCAGACCCTGGCGCGCTATGCGGTCGTCAGGAAGGCGCGTTGATCGCTATCATTTTTATAGCGGCCAGCGCAATAAAGACGGGCTATAAATCGAAATCAGGCCTCAATTTGAGAGCTGCTGTAATGGCGCACCAAGCCCAGCAGTTCATCCTCGGAATACGGCTTGCCCAGGTAATGGTTGACACCCAGCTCGCGAGCATGCTCACGGTGCTTTTCTGCGATCCGCGAGGTGATCATGATGATGGGCAGATCACGCAAGCGCCCATCCATGCGAATGTTACGCACCAGATCGAACCCGTCCATGCGCGGCATCTCGATGTCCGACAACACCACCGCGGGTTTTTCCTCCTGCAGCCGCTCCAGCGCCTGCAGGCCGTCGGCGGCCAGGGCCACACGGTAGCCCTCGCGCTTGAGCAGGCGCTGGGTGACGCGCCGCACCGTGATGGAGTCGTCCACCACCAGCACCAGCGGCAGCTCGCTGGTCGCCATCCGTGTTGAACGGCCGGCATCACCATCGCTTCGCTGCGGCTCGCCCGCCAGGGCCGCGCGCTGCAGCTCATGCGCCTTGTCGCCGTAGATCGCCCCCAGCGCCACCGGGTTGTAGATCAGCACCACGGCCCCGGAAGCGAGCACCGACATGCCAGCCAGACCGGGCAGCCGCGAGAGTTGCGGACCCAGGTTCTTCACCACCACTTCCTGGTTGCCCAGCACTTCATCCACATGGATGGCCAGACGCTGCCCCGCGCTGCGGCAGATCACGACCGGCATGCTCTTGCCCTGCGCTTCGTGGCTGCAGCCGGAAGACTGCAGCAGCGCGCCGGCCCAGAAAAACGGCAGCACCTCACCGGCATAGTCGAAGCGCCCGAGCTCATAGGCCTGCGCCAGTTCGGGCCCGGAGGCGCGCCGCACGATTTCAATCAGGTTGGCCGGGACACCGACCGAGAGATGCCCCATGCGCAGCATGACCACCTGGGTCACGGCCGTCGTCAGGGGCAAGACCAGCTGGAAACGTGTGCCCTGCCCGGCTTGGGTGCTGGTCTCGATCCGTCCGCCCAGGGCATAGACCTCGGCCCGGACCACATCCATGCCGATGCCTCGGCCGGCCAGTTCGGTCACCTGGCTGGCGGTCGAGAAACCCGGCATGAAGATCAGATTGGCCGCTTCGGCATCCGACAAGGACTGGTCCTGCGGCACGATACCCTGGGCCAGCGCCTTCTCCCGGATCCGCGCCAAATCCAGGCCGGCACCATCATCACGGAAGGTGATCGAAACGTCGTTGCCCTCCTGGTGCAACTCGATACCGATCGTCCCGGCCGCCAGTTTACCGGCCGCTTCGCGCTCAGCAGCTTCTTCAATGCCATGCGCGACCGCATTACGCAAGATATGCTCGAAGGCCGGCGTCATGCGGTCCAGAACCCCCCGGTCCATCTCCAGCGATCCGCCGGTAATGTCGAGCTTGACCTGTTTGCCGGCGTCCTTGGCCGCCTGTCGCACCACACCATAGAGCCGCTCGGCGATGCCCTCGAACTCCACCATGCGGGTGCGCAGCAGATCACGCTGCAATTCGCGCGCTTGGCGCGCCTGGGCGACGGAATCGTCCTCGGTGCCCTCGACCGTTCGCAGCAGGTTGCGCTGCACGGTCGCCACGTCATTGACCGACTCGGCCATCATGCGCGTGAGCTCCTGCACGCGCGTGAAACGGTCGAACTCGAGCGGGTCGAAACCCTGCGCCGTGTCCTTGGCCTGCGCCAGGCGCGACTGCATCTGGGATTCGGCCTGCAGTTCGATGTCGCGCAGGTGCTGGCGCAGACGATCCAGATTGCCCGTCAGCTCCTCCAGCGAATTGCGCAACTGGCCAACCCGCACATCCAGGCGTGACCGCGTGATCATGACTTCGCCGGCCTGGTTGAGCAGCCGATCAAGCAATTGCGAGCGCACCCGTACCGTTTGGCCGGTGCCATGCCGCACGGCAAGCGCGGCTGGGATGCCGGTCGCCGGCAAGGCCGGCAGCATCGACACTGCCGTCGGCAGCGTCGGCGCCTGCTGGCCATCGGTGCCCACGGCAGACGCGAGCGGCACCTGGGCAGCAGCGACAGCCTGCGCCTCGGGGCCCCCGGCGCACAGGGCATCCAGATCCTGTTGCAGCGCATCAAAACGGGCCAGCAGCGGCTCGATCTGAGAGGCCTGCACGAACTCCCCCCCCATCTGCTCGATGACAGACTCCATGCGGTGCGCCATTTCGCCCAGGCGCATGGCCCCCGCCAGACGCGCGCTGCCTTTGAGCGTGTGCAACAGGCGCAGCACCTCGCCACGGGCTGCGCTGTCGTCAGGCTGTCCGGCCCACTGACGCAGGGCGCCGCCCAGCTGCGGCAGCAGCTCGTTGGCTTCCTCCTCGAAGATCGGAAACAGATCGGGGTCGATGGTGTCGAGCGCATCGATGTCATCGTCGTGGTCTTCGACCACGATCCGGGCCGCACCCATCTGTGAAACGGGCGACGCGCCTTCTGGCTTCACCGGGGCCTGCGCAGGAGTGCCGACGAAATCGAGCGAGAAGTCCTCTTCGCCCCCCTCGGCCGGCGCCTCTGCCAGATCGGATGCGAGCAGCTCCTCGGGCAATGGCAGCGGCGCAGCGGAGACGGGCGGCACCGGCATTGCCCCTGCCGCGGAGGTTCCGAGTTCACTGGCCAGCATCTGCTGCAGAGCGTCGAGCAGTTGCGGCTTGGGTTCCTTCAGGAAACCGGCCGCGAACTGGTGCAGCAAATGCCGGATGTCCTCCGCCGCCGCAAGAAATACCTCAGCCTGTCCGGGCTGGCCCATCGCTTGCAGGCGCACATGCTGCAGCGCCTGCTCCAGTGCACGGGCAATTTCGGACAGTGCATGAAAACCCACGGTGGCGGAACTGCCAGCCAGGGAGTGCGCCAGGGCCACGGTG
>CAZJKR010000087.1:0-11434 GCA_964546615.1 uncultured Curvibacter sp. | reverse complement strand
AGGCCCGGATCCACCTTGTTCCACTCTGCGATCCAGACCGGCAACTGGTCGAACGGCGTGCCGATGAGCACGTGGAAGACCTCGTACTTGACCAGCACGGCCAGGGCCGGCGCGGTGAAGTACAGCAGGAAGATGAAGAACAGCGACCAGGTCACCGACTCACGGGCCTCCTTCACACTCGGCACCGTGTAGTAGCGCATCAGGATGTGCGGCAATGCGGCGGTACCCACCATCAGACAGAAGATCAGCGCCAGGAAGTTGCGGCGCGAAACATCGTAGGCCTTCTGGGCTGCGGCATCACCATTCGGATCACCCGCATACTGCTGTGCATGCGGCACCATGCCGTTGAGCGGCTTGGCCTTGGTGTCCGCACCGGCCTTGGCACGGGTCCAGGCTGCCTTGGCAGCGGCTGCGTCCTTGGGCAACGCCGCCAGCGCCTTCTCGGCGGCAAGGATGTCACCCGCTGGGGCGTTGGCCGCCTTCAGCTCGGTGATCTTCGCTTCTGCAGCTGCCTTGTCGGCCGCCAGCGCCGCAGCCGGATCCTTCAGCTTCTCGGCCAGGGCGGCAGAGCGTTGCTTGAAGATCTCGCGCACTTCCAGCTCCTTCGGATCGTTGGTCAGGCGCTTTTCCTCGGCGGTGACCTTTTCGAGCTGATAGCCGTAGATGGCCTGCGGCACCGGCACATTGGTCTGCTTCACCGACATCCACACCACCGGGATCATGTAGGCCACGATCAGGATGATGTACTGGGCCACCTGGGTCCAGGTCACGGCGCGCATGCCGCCGAGGAAGGAACACACCAGAATGCCGCCGAGACCCAGGAAAATCCCGATCTCGAAGGCCACACCGGTCAGGCGGGCGGTGATCAGGCCGACGCCGTAGATCTGCGCCACCACGTAGGTGAAGGAGCACAGGATGGCCGCCAGAATGCCCAGGAAGCGCGGGGTGTTGCCGCCGTAGCGTTCACCCAGGAAGTCCGGCACCGTGAACTGGCCGAACTTGCGCATGTAGGGTGCCAGGAACAGCGCCACCAGACAGTAGCCGCCGGTCCAGCCCATGATGAAGGCCAGGCCACGTAGTACTCGGCCGCATCGGTGGTACGGCTCATGATGCCGATGCCGGCATACAGTCCGATGGTGGCCAGCAGGAAGATGAAGCCGATCCACGAACGCGGCAAGCCCATCTGCTCCAGGATGGCCAGCGCCACCACGAAGATGAAGAAGCCGCCGGTGTACCACTTGTACACCTTGTTCAGATTTTGCTTGAACAGCTTGTTGGCCGCAGCATTGCTCTGGCCAGGGGCGTCGGAACCAAATAGTCCAGCCATGATTTACTCCTCGGTCTCTTGGACACCGTGCTCGATGTCCAGCTTGTTCATGTAGCGCGCGTAGAAGCCGATGATGACCACGTACACGACCAAGGCCCCCTGAGCACCCACCCAGAAGCTGAAAGGCCAGCCAAAGAAATTAAAGTTCAGCTCGCGAGCGAAATAACTCACGACAAAGGTCACAACGAACCATATCGCCAGCAGGATGGCCGTGATATTGAGGTTCTTCCGCCAATAGTGGCGGTGGCTTTCGGTCAACTCCATGTTTCCCATGATTCACCTACCTCCGACAAGAAAACCCTTGCGGGCATTTCGCGATCACCACGTGTCTCTCTGCGCGGCCTGCAGGCCGGATCGCGGCTAATTATTTCTGGCCCGGACTTGCGCCCGGGCCATCAAGTGCCCGCTCAACTGACTCACGAAGACTGGGCTGCGTGCAGCCCGGTTTCGCGTTCCAGCTGGGCGGCCACTTTGGGCTCGAACCCCTTGAGGTGGCGAATGATCTTCACCGCCTCTTCGGGCTCTTGCCGATCGACATGAACCCGCGCCAGCTGATACCAGCCGAACGGGCTCATGGGCTGCAGTTCTGTATTTTTCTTGAGGGCCACGATGGCTTCGTCGAAGCGGTGGGCCTGAATCAGGACCAATGACAAGCCGTACCAGGCGCGGTCCATCTTGGGATCGATCTCGAGCGCACGCCGAAAAGCCGCCTCGGCCTGCTCATGCTGCCCCTCTTCTTCCAGCAAATAGCCAAGATTGAACCAAGCCGCCGCGTTGCCGGCATGCACGGCCACCAACTGCTGCAGGGCGGCAATGGCTTCAACCTTGCGTCCCATCTGCGCCAGCACGTTGGCGCGACTGGCCTGCGCATAGAAATCATGGGGAAGCAAGACCAGCATCTGGTTGAAGCGCGCCAGCGCCGCCTCCTTCTGGTTGAACACCAGCAGGACAACGGCCTGCAGCCGCAGGAACAGCCGATTCATGCCGCGACTCATTTGCACAACTCCACGCCGATCTGAAGGCAGGTCTGAATCCTGAGAATCGTCACGCCCAGCCAGACAAACAGCAGCAGCAGGAAGGCCACCAGCGGCACATGCCGGTCCAGCACCAGCTTGGGCGTCAGCAGGCGGGCGATGGTGACGAAAGGACGGCCGATGATCTGGAGGATCTGGTAGAAGAGGTTCTGCTCCCGCTTCGCGCCGGCGAGCAGGCCGAGGACCCATTGCCCCAGAAGCGCCAGAAGGGCGATTTCAGCAATCAGCTTGATGGTGGTGACAAGTGCCAGCATGGGGCCCTAACAATGCAGTTGGACGCATTGTGAATTCCATGCTTACCACTTTCTTACAAAGCGGTCTTCCCACCTCTCACCAAAGGCTAAACCCTGACAGGGTTTTCCCGCAAAGCATACGGGCCGGGGGGTACCCGGCCCGTATCTCGGATACATCCGGCTTATTCGGCCAGCTTGCGCCAGGTGGCAACCACCGAGTCCGGATTCAGGGAAATCGAGGTGATGCCCTGCTCCACCAGCCACTTGGCGAAGTCCGGGTGGTCGCTGGGCCCCTGACCGCAGATGCCGACGTACTTGCCCTGCTTGCGGCAGGCTGTGATGGCGCGGCTGACCATGGCCTCGACGGCCGGGTCGCGCTCGTCGAAGTCGGCCGCCAGCAACTCCAGGCCCGAGTCGCGGTCCAGGCCCAGGGTGAGCTGGGTCAGGTCGTTGGAGCCGATGGAGAAGCCGTCGAAAAATTCCAGGAACTCGTCGGCCAGGATGGCATTGCTCGGCACCTCGCACATCATGACGATCTTCAGGCCGTTCTCGCCGCGCTTGAGGCCATGCTTGCCCAACAGGTCGATGACTTTCTTCGCCTGGCCCAGCGTGCGGACAAAAGGCACCATCAACTCGACGTTGGTCAGGCCCATCTCGTCGCGCACGCGGCGCATGGCTTCGCACTCCATGGCAAAGGCCTCGCCGAATTCGGCGCTGACGTAACGCGCGGCACCGCGGAAGCCCAGCATGGGGTTCTCTTCCTCGGGTTCGTAGCGGCTGCCGCCGATGAGCTTGCGGTACTCGTTGCTCTTGAAGTCCGACAGGCGCACGATCACCGGCTTGGGCCAGAAGGCCGCCGCGATGGTGGCCACGCCCTCGGCCACCTTGTCCACGTAGAAGGCCCGCGGCGAAGCATGGCCGCGGGCGACGGACTCGACGGCCTTCTTCAGGTCGGCGTCGATGTTCGGGTACTCCAGGATCGCCTTGGGATGCACGCCGATGTTGTTGTTGATAATGAACTCCAGGCGCGCCAGGCCGACACCGGCATTGGGCAGTTGCGCGAAGTCGAAGGCCAGCTGCGGGTTGCCGATGTTCATGGTGATCTTGACCGGAATCTCCGGCATGGCACCGCGCTGCACCTCGGTCACTTCCATTTCCAGCAGACCGTCGTAGATGCGGCCGGTATCGCCCTCGGCGCAGCTCACGGTCACCAGCGTGCCGTCCTTGAGCGTCTCGGTGGCGTCACCGCAGCCGACCACGGCCGGAATGCCCAGTTCGCGCGCGATGATGGCCGCGTGGCAGGTACGGCCGCCGCGGTTGGTGACGATGGCACTGGCGCGCTTCATCACCGGCTCCCAGTTCGGGTCGGTCATGTCGGTCACCAGCACGTCGCCGGGCTGGACCTTGTCCATCTCGCTGACGTTGTGCACCAGACGCACCGGGCCGGTGCCGATCTTCTGGCCGATGGCTCGGCCCTCGGCCAGCACGGCGCTCTGGCCCTTGAGCTTGTAGCGCATCTCGGCCGTGGCGCCGGCCTGGCTCTTCACGGTCTCCGGGCGGGCCTGCAGGATGTAGAGCTGGCCATCGGTGCCGTCCTTGCCCCACTCGATGTCCATCGGGCGGCCGTAATGCTGCTCGATCACCAGCGCGTACTGGGCCAGCTGCTCGACGTCGGCATCGGTCAGGGAGTAGCGGTTACGCAACTCGGTCGGCACATCCACGGTCTTGACCAGCTTGCCGCCGGCCTTTTTCTCTTCGGGCGTGGAGAACACCATCTGGATCAGCTTGGAGCCGAGGTTGCGGCGCACCACGGCCTTCTTGCCCGCCTTGAGCATGGGCTTGTGCACATAGAACTCGTCCGGGTTGACGGCACCCTGCACCACCGTCTCGCCCAGGCCGTAGCTGGAGGTGATGAACACCACATCTTCGAAGCCGGACTCGGTGTCGATGGTGAACATCACGCCGGCGGCCCCCAGGTCGGAGCGCACCATGCGCTGCACGCCGGCCGACAAGGCCACGTCGGCGTGGGCAAAACCCTTGTGCACGCGGTAGCTGATGGCGCGGTCGTTGTAGAGGGAGGCAAACACCTCCTTCATCTTGTGCAGCACTTCCTCGATGCCATGCACGTTCAGAAAGGTTTCCTGCTGGCCGGCGAAAGAGGCGTCGGGCAGGTCTTCGGCCGTGGCCGAAGAGCGCACGGCAAAGGTGGCTTGCGGGTTGCCGGCGCTCAGTTTGGCGAATTCGTCGCGGATGGCCTTTTCCAGGTCGGCCGGGAAAGGCTGGGCCTCGACCATGGCGCGGATCTCGGCACCGACCGAGGCCAGGGCACGCACGTCCTCGGTGTCCAGGGCATCCAGCTTGGCGTTGATGCGCTCGGCCAGGCCGTCGTACTTCAGGAACTCGCGGAAGGCATGGGCCGTGGTGGCAAAGCCGGTCGGCACACGCACGCCCTGGGGCAGTTGCGAGATCATTTCGCCGAGGCTGGCGTTCTTGCCGCCAACCGCCTCGACGTCGGTCATCCTCAGGTTTTCAAACGGTACGACCAGGGCGGTCGGGCTGAAAAGTGCAGACATGGGAAAGCTCCAGAGTTTAAAAAACGGTTGGCGCCGAAGGCCAGCACACTCGGGGTGCTGGCTGCGCCCATGCCGACGGCCAGCCTTTGCTCTTGTTCTGGTAGGGCGTTGCGGTGCATGGATGAATTCGGGTGACTGGCCGATATTGTAAGCTCGGCCCGGTCGATACCCGGTCCCGCCAGCCCGTGCGCAGGCCCCCGGCGCACAACCCAAGATTCGCCACTTCCTATGCCCAACCGCACCGTTTTTTTCATTTCCGATGGCACCGGCATCACCGCCGAAACCTTCGGCAACGCCATCCTGGCCCAGTTCGAAACCGAGATCCGGCGCGTGCGCCTGCCCTTCATCGACACGGCCGACAAGGCGCACCAGGCGGTGCGGCAGATCAACCACACCGGCGAAATCGAGGGCAAGAAGCCGATCGTGTTCACCACCCTGGCCAACGAGGAGGTGCACCAGATCATCACCGAAGGCTGCAAGGGCATGCTGCTGGACATGTTCGGCACCTTCGTCAACCCGCTGGAAATCGAGCTGGGCATCAAGTCGCATCACCGCATCGGCCGCTTCAGCGACGTCAGCAAGAGTCAGGCCTACCACGACCGCATCGAGGCCATCAACTTCTCGCTGGCGCATGACGACGGCCAGTCCAACCGCGATCTGGCCAGCTCGGACGTGATCCTCGTCGGCGTGAGCCGCAGCGGCAAGACGCCAACCTCGCTCTACCTGGCCATGCAGTACGGCCTGAAGGCCTCCAACTACCCGCTGATCCCGGAAGATTTCGACCGCCACCAGCTGCCACCCGCGCTGCAACCGCACAAGAGCAAGATTTTCGGCCTGACCATCAACCCCGAGCGGCTGAGCGAAATCCGCAACGAGCGTCGCCCGAATTCGAAATACGCCTCGCTGGCGAACTGCCGCATGGAGGTGGCCGAAGCCGAGGCCATGATGCGCCGCGCCGGTATCCGCTGGCTGTCCACCACCACCAAGTCGATCGAAGAGATCGCCACCACCATCCTGCAGGAAATCCGGCCCGAGCGGTTGAGCTACTGAAGCCCCGCTGTTCCCCTGGGCTCAGGCCCACCACCCGAGCGGGTGGTGGGCGCGTGCCACCGTCAGCATGAAGCCGTAACAGCACAAGGCCGCCACAAAACTGAGCATGCGCCCACGCGGGCTGCGCGCCCGCTTCAACGCCAGCGAACCCAGCGCGATGTAGAGCAGCAGCAGAAGCAGCTTGACGCCCAGCCAGGTCTGCTGCAACGGATTCAGGCTCAGCAGCAGCCACAGGCCCACGCCGGCCAGCAGCAAGAGCGTGTCAAGCGCGTAGCTGAGCCGGCGCACGCCCTGCGCCATGCCCCAACCACGCCCGGACAGACCCGCCACGCCCCGCAGGGTGAACAGGGCACCACTGGCCAGCACCAGCGTGATGTGCAGGGTTTTGAGGGGAACGTAGCACTCGGAAAACATGGCGAGATTTTGCACTTCTTTGCAATACAAATAGGAATGATTTGTATTCGTGTATAATTCCTTCACTTTCAACACCACCCAGCGAGCCATGCCGCGCAGTTGTCCATTGCGTCGGGTTGTAGCCAGCCAGTCTTACCAACCGGAAGCCCTGCAACCATGTCACAACGCAAACATCTCAAACGAAAAGCGGCCGAAACCCTTTCCCCTGTTGCCGCAATAGCTAGCAAATCCATAGCACCCGGCAACGCCCTGCTCCCGTTGGGCGCCATGCTGCTGGCCGGCTCCATGAGTGCATTGGCCCAGACCGGCGTGGCAGAGCCAGGAAAAACGCTGGCAACGGTCGAGGTCAAGGAGAAGGCCGAAACGCCAGAAGCCAAGACCTCGCTGCGCGCCACGGAAACCTCCATCGGCAAGGGCAACCAGAAGCTGCGCGACATCCCGCAGTCCATCACCGTGATCACCGAGCGCCAGATGGACGACCGCAACTACGATGATTTCAAGGAGGTCCTGCGCAGTACCGCCGGCGTCACGTTCCAGGCCGGCGAAACCGGCGAAGAAGACATCCGCCTGCGCGGCTTCTCGCTGGTGCAGGCCGGCGACATCTATGTGGACGGCATGCGTGACGCCTCGATCTACGAGCGCGACACCTTCAACTACGACCGGGTGGAGGTGCTCAAAGGTTCGGCGTCGATGCTGTTTGGCCGTGGCTCCACAGGCGGTGTGGTCAATCAGGTCAACAAGAAACCCTTTCTGATGAACTCGCACGAGGTGAAGACGACCGTGGGCACGGGCAACGAACTGCGCGTCACCGGCGACTTCAACCTGAAAACCGGTGATGACGCAGCCCTGCGCATGAACGTGATGACGCACGAAGCCGACAACTGGGGCGCGAAAGTCAGCAAGCAGGGCCTCGCCCCCACCTACCGCTGGGGCATCGGTACCGAAGATGAATTCTCGGTCGGTCTGTACCACCTCGAGTACAACAACCGCCCCAACTACAACAACCCCTGGATCGTCAACGGCGGCCAGATCCAGCCGACGCTGGAAGCCAAGAACTACTACGGCCTGGCAAGTGACTACAACAAGGGCAAGGCCATACCCATCGTTTTTCCGACGGCGGCGAACTCACGACCACGCTGCGTCATGGCCGCTACGAACGGAATCTGTGGTCGAGCGTGATCGGCTTCCAGGCACCGGCGCCGACCTCGGTCGCCGCCATCACCGGCAACACCGTACTGACCCGAACTCAGAAGGGCCGCATCGGCTACAGCACCACCACGCTGCTGCAGAGCGACTACAGCAATACGTTTGAATGGTTCGGCAGGAAACACAAGATCATCACCGGTGTCGACTGGTCGAACGAGGATGCGCTGCGAAACAACAGTTTCGCCGGCGGCAACAGCGGACTGACCACACTGGTCGGCACACCGAACGACGGCGACTCGCGCGTCGACCTGCGCGGCGATGCCCCCATGAACAAGTTCAACGCCCGCAACCTGGGGGTCTACGTTCAGGACACCATGGAGCTGACCTCCACCGTCAAGCTCATTGCCGGCCTGCGCAATGACAACTTCAATGCCAACTACTACACGGCCGCAGGCGCCAGCAATTCCCGTTCGGACTTTCTCTGGAGTCCCCGCCTGGGTGCGCTGTACCAGCCCAATGACCGCGAGTCCTACCATGTGTCGTACGGCACGTCGTACAACACATCGGGCGACGTCTACCAGTACGCCGTTCAGGGTCCGAGCGCGAAGGATGCCAACACGCCACCGGAGCAGAGCCGCAACCTCGAAGTCGGCGGCAAGTTCGACCTGTTCGAGCGCCGGCTGATGCTTGCCAGCTCGCTGTTCTACTCGCAAAAGTACAACGAACGCAACACCGACCCCGACACCGCCGCCACGCAGCAGCTGCTGTCCGGCATGCGTCACGCGGCCGGTCTGGATGTCGACATTGCCGGCCGCCTCTCGCCGAAGTGGGACGCCTTCCTGTCCTGGACCTGGATTCCCATGGCGAAGATCATCGACAGCAATGTGACACTCAATGCCGCCGGCACCGGCGCCCAGGTCGCCGGCGACCGTCCCGGCCTGACGCCGCTGCACAGTGCCAGCCTGTGGACCACCTACCGCCTGACGCCGCAGTTGCGCATCGGAGGCGGCCTCAACTTCCGCGACCGACAGAATCCGGAAGGTGCGCGCCATGTCGAGGCGAAAAGCTTCACCACGCTGGACCTGATGGCCGAATACACCATCAATGACAACGCCTCGCTCAAGCTGAACGTCACCAACGTCACCAACGAACTGTATGCCGACTCCCTGTACCGCGGCTTCTACAGCCCCGGTGCACCGCAATCGGTTCAACTGGCGCTGAAGGTCATGTTCGACTGAAGCACAACTCAAGGCAAAACCCCGGGGGCAGGCCCAGCCTGCCCCCACAGCAAAGCCACCGCCATGCTGATCCATCTGAAGAACGTCCTCACGCCCGAAGAGTTGCGCCACGCACGCGACACCCTGGAGACTGCCCGCTGGAGCGACGGGCGCGCCACGGCCGGCCCGCAGGCAGTGCACAGCAAGAACAACGAACAGCTGCCGCAAACCGGTGAGGCCGCGCGTTCACTGCAGCAACTGGTGCTGCAGGCGCTCAACCGGCACGCCATCTTTTTCTCGGCTGCCTTGCCGAAAAAGATCTTCAATCCCCTGTTCAACCGCTACGGCGGCAGCACCAATCACTACGGCAAGCACGTCGATGGCGCGGTGATGCATTCCCGCAGCAACGATCAGCGTGTCCGCTCCGACGTCAGTTGCACCCTCTTTCTCGCCGAACCGGACGAATACGACGGCGGCGAACTCGCGATCGAAGACACCTACGGCAGCCAGCGCGTCAAGCTGCCCGCGGGCGACATGGTGCTCTACCCCAGCACCAGCCTGCATGAGGTACTGCCGGTCACGCGCGGCTACCGGATGGCAAGTTTCTTCTGGGTCGAAAGCATGGTGCGCAGTGACGAACGGCGCCGGCTGCTCTACGACCTCGACATGAACCTGCTGCGCCTGCGCCAGCAGCACGGCGAAACACCGGAAACCACCGCCTTGACAGGCACCTACCACAACCTGCTGCGCATGTGGGCCGACACATGAACGTCCGCCCCAGCGTCACCGCCCTACCCCCAGGCCTCGTCACCCTCACCGACCACGAGGCCCACGCCCACACCCATCTGGACGACAACGCCTGGGCCTACTTCAGCGGCGGCGCAGCCGACGAGTGGACGCTGCGCGCCAATCGCAGCGCCTGGGACGCCCTGCCACTGCTGCCGCGCGTGTTGCAGCCGCTGGCCGGCGGCCACACCCGCGTGACGCTGCTGGGGCGCAGCCTCGCCCACCCCATCCTGCTGGCACCGATTGCCTTTCAGCGCATGGCCCACCCCGATGGCGAACTGGCGACGGCCCATGCCGCCGCGGCGCTGGGGGCCGGGCTGGTGCTGAGCACACAGTCCAGCACACCGCTGGAGCAGGTAGCCCAGGCCATGCTGAGCGAACCGGGTCGCGGACCGCTGTGGTTCCAGCTCTACCTCCAGCACGACCGCGGTTTCACGCGCGCGCTGGTGCAACGGGCCGAGGCCGCCGGCTACGAGGCGCTGGTGCTGACGGTGGACGCCCCCTCCAGCGGCGCGCGCGACCGCGAACGCCGCGCCAACTTCCGCCTGCCGCCGGGCATCCGTGCCGTCAACCTCGATGGACTGCCACCCGCGCCGCCGGTGCAACTCGCTCCAGGCCAGAGCGCGCTGTTCGACGGCCTGCTGCGCCATGCGCCGACCTGGGACGACGTCGCCTGGCTGCAGGCGCAGACGCGGCTGCCCGTCCTGCTCAAGGGAATACTGCACCCCGGCGATGCCCGGCAGGCCGCCGCGCTTGGCCTGGCCGGGTTGATCGTCTCCAACCACGGCGGTCGCACGCTCGACACCACCCCCCCCACGGCCCGGCTGCTGCCGCACATCACGCAGGCCGTGGCCGGCAGCATGCCGGTGCTGGTGGATGGCGGCATCCGCCGCGGCACCGATGTGCTCAAGGCCATGGCGCTGGGGGCCAGCGCCGTCCTGCTCGGCCGCCCCTATGTTTATGGCTTGGCCAATGCCGGTGCGGTCGGGGTGGCCCATGTGCTGCGGCTGTTGCGCGACGAACTGGAGATCGCCATGGCCCTGTGCGGCTGCCGCACGCTCGACCAGGCAGGCGGCGCGTTGTGTGAACTGCCCTGAACGGGCGCCGATGCGCAGAAAAATATTTTCAGCACTCACGCGAATACGAATTATTCTTATTTATAATTCAATCATGCTGCCTCTCCTACCCATGCTTGCCAGTTTGCTTCTGGTCGTTCTCGCGGCCTGCTGGATTTTCAGGAAATAAGCCTCGGCCAAGGCCCGCAGACCGCATCAGAATATGACCTTGTCAGTCCATCACGCCTCCCTGCCTTTCATGAACCGTCGCCTTGTCATCGCCGTCAGCGTCGTGCTGTTCCACATTGCCGCGCTGTGGGCGCTGCAGACAGGGTTGTTGCGTCGCGCGGTGGAAGTCATCGTCCCGGCCGAAGTCCTGAGCGAGTTCATCAGCCCGCCGGCACCTAAGACCGAAATGCCCAAGCCGCCGACGCCCGTCGTGAAGCCGGTGGTGCGCCAGGTCCAGAAAACCGTCACGCCGCCCGCCCCCCAACCGCTGGCGGTCGAGGCGCCTACCCCGGCACCTGCCGCCCCGGTCGGGGTGAGCACACCTCAACCACCAGCCCCGGCGGCGGCCGCCGTTGCCGCACCGTCCGGCC
>CAZJKR010000086.1:8074-11599 GCA_964546615.1 uncultured Curvibacter sp. | reverse complement strand
AAGGGCGAAATGGGCGACTTCAGCCGCGACGGCGCCACCGCCAGCGGGTGGTAGGCGTAGCGCCCGGTGTGCAGGATCTGCAGCGCAATCTTGCCGCCGGCCTCATGCACCGCGCGCGTCACCACCTGGTGCCGCCGTGCCGCACCCGAGGTGGCCAGCGTGCCGGCAAAGGGCTTGGCCCAGCCGGCAATATTCGGCGCAAAGCCACCGGTGACGATCAGGCCCACATCACCTTCGGCGCGTTCGCGGCAGTAGGCGGCCAGCTTGCTCAGGTCGCGCCCGTCCTCCAGCCCGGTGTGCATGGAGCCCATCAGCACGCGGTTCTTGAGCCGGGTGTAGCCCAGGTCCAGCGGGGCCAGCAGATGCGGGTAACGGGCCGGTCCGGACGTCGATGCAGGCTGAGATGACATGGCAGGCGCAGGTGGGTGTGAGGCTGGCATCATAGGCCCCTACCACCTGATTTGGAGGACGCGATGTCCAAGGCCCTGAAATACCTGCTCATCACACTGGGCGCCTTGACCGGCCTGCTGGTGCTGGTGGCCGCCTTCATTGCCGCCACCTTCGATCCGAACGACTACAAGCCGGCCATCATCAAGCTGGTGCAGGACAAGACCCAGCGCACGCTGGCCATTCCCGGCGAGATCAGGCTCACGCTCTTTCCCCGTGTCGGCGCCGATCTGGGGCAGGTCTCCTTGAGCGAACGCCAGGGCACGCAGGTCTTTGCATCGGCTGAACGCGCGCAGCTGTCGGTTGCGCTGCTGCCGATGTTGTCCAGGCAGTTCGTGGTGGACCGGGTGCTGGTCGATGGCTTGACGGTCAAGCTGCACAAATACCGCGACCAGCGAAGCAACTACGACGACCTGCTGCCTGATCGCAAGGGCGACACCGCCCCCGCTTCGTCCCCCGGCCGGGCGCCCGAAACGAGTCAGGCGGTGCAACTCGACGTCGGCGGCATTGCCATCACCAACGCGCACCTGGAGCTGCTGGACGACACCCGGGCCAGCCGCTTGGCGTTGAGCAAGTTCAACCTGAGCACCGGCCCCCTGGCGCCCGGCCGCAAGAGCACCCTGGAACTCAGCACCGAACTGCAGGGCGACAAGCCCAGACTGGCGCTGACGCTGCGCGTCAAGAGCGACTTCATGCCCGATCTCGCCACACAGCGTTATGCCTTCAGCAATCTGAGTGCCACGCTCCAGGGCGCCGCAGCCGATCTGTCTGCGCTGGAACTCAAGCTGGGCATCCCGTCACTGGATGCGTCCCCCGCTGCCCTGACGGCCGCCGCGCTTTCGCTCGATGGCAGCGTAACGCAGGGCAGCCGTGCGCTCAGCGCCAAGTTGGCGAGCGCACTCCATGCCGATCTGGTGACACAGCGGGTCGAACTGCGCCAGCTCACCACGACGCTGACCCTGCCCAACCCTGCCGGCGGCACGATCGCGCTCAATGCCAAAGGCAACGCGTCCATCGACCTGGCCCTTGAAACCGCGCAAGCCACGCTGGCGGGCCAGTTCGACAGCACCCGCTTCGACGCCCGACTGGGGCTGACGAAGTTTGCCCAGCCTGCCTATACCTTCGACCTGGCGCTGGGTGAACTCGACGTCGACCGCTACCTCGCCCCCAGCCCGCCAGCGGCACATGCAGCACCCGCCAGCACCACAGGCACCGCGGCCACACAACCCGTCGACCTCTCGGCCCTGCAATCGCTCCACGCGCGTGGCGCTCTGAAAATAGCGGCGCTCAAGGTGGCCAAAGTGCGCGCCACCGACGTGCGGCTCGATCTGCTCGCACGTGGCGGACGGCTCGATGTCAGTCCGATGAGCGCCCTGCTCTACGGCGGCAACCTCAGCGGCAGCGTGTCGGCCATGGCCAGCAGCCCGCCACGCCTTGCGACCCGGCAGACCCTGCGCAACATCAACCTCGGAGCGCTGTTGCAGGACGCCACGGGCAAGAACCCGATCGACGGCAAAGGCGATGTGGCGCTGGATGTCAGCGCCAGCGGCGCCACGGTGCCGCAGCTCAAGAAAGGGCTCAACGGCACGACCAGCCTGCAACTCAAGGATGGCGCCATCAACGGCATCAACGTCGCCGCCACCCTGCGCCATGCCAAGGCGAAAATCGGCCTGGGCCAGCCCTCTGCCGAACAAGGCACCACCGCCGCACAGGAAAAAACCGATTTCACCGAACTCAGCGGGAGCTTCAAGATCGCCAACGGCGTGGCTCACAATGACGATCTGTCGGCCAAGACGCCCCTGCTGCGCCTGGGTGGCAGCGGCGACATCGACCTTGGCGCAGAACGCCTCGACTACACGGTAAAGGCTACCGTGGTCCCCACACTGCAGGGCCAGGGCGGTCCGGAGTTGCAGGAACTCAAAGGCCTGACGGTGCCGGTGCAGCTGTCGGGCCCGTTCAGCGCGATCAGCTGGCGCATCGATTTCGCCGGCATGGCGGGGGGGCGAACTGGCCAAAAGCCGGATCGAGCAGACCCGGAGCCAGGTCAAGGCCGAAACTGAGAAACGCGTCCAGGAACAGAAAGACAAACTGCAGGAGCAGTTGCAGGACCAGTTCAAGGGGCTGTTCGGCCGCTGACTTCGCAGCGCACCCCGGTCCTCAGGTGCAGCCGTCGAAACGCCACAGGACGATCAGATCGCCTGCCCCAACCGTTTGACGCCTTCTTCGATCTTTGCCACATCCGCCGTCGCAAACGACAGCCGCAGGGTCGATACATCGGGGTTGGTGGCGAAGAACGGCGCGCCGGGCACGAAGGCCACGCCCTTTTCAATCGCGCGTTTGGCCAGTTCGTTGGCGTCCTGCAGCTTGCCGTTGGCACCGGTGAGGCGGGCCCAGAAGAACAGGCCGCCGCCGGGCTGGGTGAATTCAATGGCGTCGCCCAGCTCGCGCTTCAGGCTCTCGCCCATGACGCGAGCGCGCTCGGCGTAGACCTGGCGCACATGGGCCAGGGTGGCGGGCATGCGGCCGGCCTTCAGGTACTGCGCGGCGGTGGCCTGGGCAAAGGTGCTGGTGTGGGCATCGCTGAACTGCTTGCACATGGTGGCGCGCGCCAGCAGTTCGGGCGGCGCGATCATCCAGCCCACGCGCAGGCCGGGGCTGAGCACCTTGCTCAAGCTACCGCAGTGCACCAGCCAGTCACGGCTGCCGGGCACTTGTGCGCTCAGCGCCAGCAGGCTGGGCGGCGGGGCCTCGCCGAAGTAGAGGTCGCCATAGGGATCGTCCTCGATCAGCACCGTCCGGGTACGCGCCGCCAGCTCCAGCACCTGCTGGCGGCGCGCCAGGCTCAGGGTGGCACCGCTGGGGTTGCCGAAGGTGGGGATGAGGTAGACGAACTTGGGCTTGTGTTCGGCAATGAGCTTTTCCAGTTCGTCGGTCTTCACGCCGTGCGCGTCGATGGGCGCGGCAATCACCTGCGCACCGTAGAGGCGGAAGCACTGGATGGTGGCCAGAAACGTGGGGCCTTCAACGATGACCTTGTCGCCCGGGTCGACGGCGGTGAGCATGGCTGCCATCATGGCC
>CAZJKR010000086.1:7408-8064 GCA_964546615.1 uncultured Curvibacter sp. | reverse complement strand
CTGCTGGCTGCCGGTGGTAACGATCAGACCTTCGGCCGTCACGTCCTGCGCACCCTTGCCGGCCATGAAAGCGGCAATCTGCTCACGCAACGGGTTGTAACCCTCGGTGGCGCCGTACTGCAGCGCGGCGCCGGGCTCTTCGCGCAGCGCCTGCTCGGTGGCGGCGCGGATGCCGTCGACGTCGAACATGGCGCTGTCGGGAAAACCGCCGGCAAACGAGATGATGCCGGGCTTGCCCAGCAGCTTGAAGAGTTCGCGGATGGCGGACGTTTCGACGTTGTTCAGGCGGTCGGCGAATTGCATGGTGTAACGATTTTTAAAACCTCTATTGTGGCAAGACTGCCACGGCTTCGCCGGGGCCGTCACGGTTGTAGTCCAAAATAGGCGCTGGCTTCCCCCTCCGCTCATCTCCATGTCCGACCTGTCTGTCTTCTTCCAGTCCGTCAAGCTGCCGGTCATGCCGGAGGTGGCCCACGCCCTGATCCGTACCCTGCATGAAGAAGACATCGTGCTGGGCGATGTGCGCAACATCGTGGCCAAGGACCCGACGCTCATCGCCAAGGTACTGCGCGCAGCCAATAGCGCCGCGCTGGGCCTGCGGCGCGAGGTGAGCACGCTGGACGCGGCCATCGCCATGATCGGCATGGCGCAGGTCC
>CAZJKR010000086.1:6626-7398 GCA_964546615.1 uncultured Curvibacter sp. | reverse complement strand
TGCATGAATGTTGCCTTTCCGGTGGCCGATGGCCTGAACCGTGCCGAATTCTGGAAAAACAGCATGACCTGCGCCGGTTACGCCCAATGGCTGGGCAGCGCAGTCGGCCTGGACAGCCAGGAAGCGTGGCTGGCGGGCATGATGGTGCGCCTGGGCGAACTCATCATCGGCCAGAACATCCCGGCCAGCCTGTCGGACATCGAACGGCTGCCGCGCGCCCCAGGCGAACGCTGGGAGCGAGAACTGCAATTGCTCGGTTTCACCGAAGCCCAGGTCACGGCCGAACTGGCCCGGCGCTGGCGCTTTCCGGCTCCGCTCGTGCGCGGCCTGGATACGGCCGCCGCCCCGCTGGAGGCCCAGCCCTTCTGCCCGCTGGGCGGCGTGGTGCATCTGGCCGGCTGGCTGGCCGACATGCCCATGGCCCAGCCGGAGGTCATCGACGCGCTGCCGGGTGACGTGATCGACCGGCTCGATCTCAACCGCAACTGGTTGCGCAGCCATCTGCCGCAGCCGGACAGCTTCTTCGACGTCTCCAGCCTGTGAACCACCGCGCCGCCGCGCCGGCTGCTGCAGCTTGGTCGCCTCTGCCATGACACCGTCCGCCATCGACTCGTTCTTTGCCACCCTGCGGGCCGCCAACCCGCACCCCGTGACCGAGCTGGAATACACCTCGGTGTTCGAGCTGCTCACCGCCGTGCTGCTGTCGGCCCAGGCCACCGACGTGGGGGTGAACAAGGCCACGCGCCGCCTCTTTCCGGTGGCCAACACGCCG
>CAZJKR010000086.1:4869-6616 GCA_964546615.1 uncultured Curvibacter sp. | reverse complement strand
GAAGATCCTGGCCCTCGGCCTGGAAGGGCTGGAGCGCCACATCAAGACCATCGGCCTGTACCGCAGCAAGGCGAAACATCTGATGGCAACCTGCCGCATCCTGGTGGCGCAGCACGGCGGCCAGGTGCCGCGCAGCCGCGAGGCGCTGGAGGCCCTGCCCGGCGTGGGCCGCAAGACCGCCAACGTGGTGCTGAACTCGGCCTTCGGCGAACCCACCATGGCGGTGGACACGCACATCTTCCGCCTGGGCAACCGCACCGGCCTGGCGCCGGGCAAGACGCCCTACGAGGTGGAGATGCAGCTGCTCAAGCGCGTGCCGCCCGAGTACCTGCCCGACGCACACCACTGGCTGATCCTGCACGGGCGCTATGTCTGCACCGCGCGCAAACCGCAGTGCTGGCACTGCAGCGTGGCGGCGTACTGCGACTTCGCACCCAAGACACCGGCGCCCTGAGTCCGCAAGGCAGCAGGGCCCGCGGGCCGCACGGACAAGACGGACAAATCGGCCACAATGGCAGTAACGCCTTGTAACCCCGCATGAGTTTCGTTGATACCCGGACCGTCATTCTGCTGGCCGGCGTGATGGCCGCCCTGATGTCGTTGGTGCTGTACTTCATGCGCCGCAGCTACCCGTCCTCCATCGAGGGGCTGGGCGCCTGGGCCGCCTCACCTTTTGTGCTCTTCCTCAGCGCCCTGCTGGGGGGGCTGTACGGCAAGCTGCCCAACCTGCTGACGATTGCCCTGCCCAATGTGCTGCTGTTCGTCGGCGTTTACCTGGCCTACCTGGGCAGCCAACGTTTTCTGGGGGTGCCCACTGCCGTACGCCGCTGGAGTGCGTTGATCGCGCTGACGGTGCCGTTTGCGCTGTGGTTCACCCTGGCGGCGCCCGATTACCGGACCCGGCTCATGCTGCTGTCGCTCCCGCTGGGGCTGCTGTTCGCACTGCATGCCAGACTGATCGCCACCCGGGCACCGAAATCGTTTGCCAGCTGGCTGGCCACCATCACACTGGTCGGCGCCACGCTGATTCAGATCCTGCGTTTTGTCACGGCCTGGGCGAACCCCGAGGACACAGGTGTGTTCGACCCGTCCTCGCCGCAGGCCATCTACCTATCGGCCTACATCTTTGTCATTCTGCTGCTGACCGTCAGCCTGGTTCTGATGGCCACCGAGCGGCTGCGCACCGAGTTCGAGAACCTCGCCGCGCACGATTCGTTGACCGACGCCTACACCCGCCGCCACATGAATGAGGCCTGCCAGCAGGAACTCGAACGCAGCCGACGCCACGGGCACGTCATGGCGCTGCTGCTGATGGACCTCGACCATTTCAAGGCCATCAACGACACCTACGGACACCAGCAGGGCGATCAGGTGCTGATCGACTTCGTGGCCCAGGTCAAGGCCTTGCTGCGCCGGCCCGACCAGCTGGGCCGCTTCGGCGGCGAGGAATTCATGCTGATGCTGCCGGAAACGCCGCTGGAGGAAGCCCTGTCGGTTGCAGAGCGCATCCGCAGCATGGTCGGACAGGCGCGCGAGACGCCGCACTGCACGGTCAGCATCGGCGTCACCACCAACCGGCTGGACAACGACTCGCTGGACACCCTGCTGGCACGGGCCGACAAGGCACTCTACCGCGCCAAGGAACTGGGCCGCAACCGCATCGAGTCGGCCTGAGGCTGGACAGTCACAACTCCAGCTGCAGCCACTCGCCCCAGCCCGGCGCTTCGCGCGGCCATTGGTCGGCGCG
>CAZJKR010000086.1:0-4859 GCA_964546615.1 uncultured Curvibacter sp. | reverse complement strand
TGCCCTGCGCCATCAGCGCCATGGCGCGAATCACACCGGCGTGGGTGATCCACACGGCGTCCCGGCCCTGCGCCACCTGCTCGGCGTGGACAGCGGCCACGCGCTGCAGCAGCTCGTCCACGCTCTCGCGGCCACCGAAGCGGTGGGCGCCGAAGTCGGCCATCCAGGCATCAAAGGCGGCTTGCGGAATGGCGTCCCAGCGCTGGCCTTCCCAGCAACCGAAGTCCATCTCGGCCAGGCGGGCATCGAACTTGAGTGTCAAATCGGGCCGCAGCCCTTGCAGGGCAAGCGCAAGCCGCTCACATCTTTGTAGCGGTGAGGCGACCAGCGGCAGCCCCGGCGGCAGCCGCTCGGCGAGCTGTTGCGCGCAGGCCCGGGTCGCGGCGGCATCTGCCGCCAGGTCGCTGGCGCCATAGCAGACGCCCGGCGCCACCCTCGGCTGCGCATGGCGCACCAGCCAGAGCGTCATAGGCTGAGGCACAGCCCGAGGTAGAAGGCGATCTCACACACCTGCTGCGTGGCGCCCAGGCAGTCGCCGGTGTAACCCTGCAGCCGGCGCGCAAAGCGCCAGCCCAGCCAGAGCGCAGCCAGCACGGCCGCGGCCACCCCGGCCAGCCACGGCACCTCGGGATAGAGCCACTGCAGCAGCGCCAGTGCCGCCAGCAGCCAGGCGCTGGCCACCAGCAGGCTGGTCGTGCTGATCTGGTCGGCCAGCGGTTTGGACTTGGAGCGCGCCGTGTCGCCCACATGCGGCAGCAGGCGGATCAGCCCCAGCGGCAGGTAGCGTGACACCACGTGCGCACCGAAGAGCGCGGCACACGCCAGCACCACGTCCAGGTCGCCCAGCAGGGCGAGCAAGGCCACCTTGGCCAGCAGCGCCAGCACGAGGGCCAGCACACCGAAGGCGCCAACGCGCGAGTCCTTCATGATATCGAGCACCTGCTCGCGCGTGGCACCACCGCCCAGGCCATCGGCCACATCTGACAGGCCGTCTTCATGGAACCCGCCGGTGAGCAGCACCGTCAGCACCGTGCTGAGCACGGCGGCCAGCAACGGCGCGTACACGCTGTCCGGCAGCAGCACCATCAGGCCACCGTAGCCCCCTGCCGCCGCCAGCCCCACCAGCCAGCCCACGCCCGGGAAATGCGCCGCGCTGGCACGCAGCATGGCCGGGCTGAAGCCCACCCAATCCGCCAGCCGCCCGGTCACCGGGATGCGGGTGAAGAACTGGAGGGCCAGCAGGTAGTGGCGGATGAAATTCATGGTGCAAGTCTTGGTCCGTTCGCCCTGAGCGACGTCGAAGGGCTGGGGTGCTTGGGCTTCGACAGGCTCAGCCCGAACGGGCTTCTTCGTAATGTAAATCTCAGGCCGATTTTTCCGACACGCCGGCCGACTCGAAACTGGCCATCTCGCGCAGCATGCGGCAGGCTGACTCCAAGAGCGGCCAGGCCAGCGCGCCGCCCGAGCCCTCGCCCAGGCGCAGGCCGAGGTCCAGCAGCGGCTCGGCGTGCATCTGCAGCAGCATCAGCGCGTGACCCCGCTCACCCGAGCGGTGGGCGAAGACGCAGCGCTGCAGCACCTGGGGCGCCAGCCGGCTGGCCACCAGCACGGCCGAACTGGCGATGAAGCCGTCGACCACGATCACGCGTCGCTCCGCGGCGGCCTGCAGCACGGCACCGACCATGGTGGCAATCTCGAAGCCACCGAAAGCGGTCAGCGCCTCCAGCGGCGCACGCGCGTCCGGGTGCTTGAGCAGCACCTCGCGCAGTACCGTGACCTTGCGCGCGATAGCCGCGTTGTCCAGCCCGGTGCCGGCACCGGTGCAGTCGGCGATGTCGAGGTTGGCCAGGCGCGCCAGCAAGAGCGAGGCGGCGGAGGTGTTGCCGATACCCATCTCGCCCAGCAGCAGCGCGTTGCCGGGCAGGCCCTTCACGAGTTCGACACCATGGGCCAGCGCCTGGTCGCGCTGTGCGTCCGTCATGGCTGGGCCCGCGGCCGAATCGGCGGTACCGGGCGCAATCTTCTTCACCAGCAAACCGGGGCGTGGCGCGAAGTCGTGCCGCACGCCACAGTCCACCACCGTGAGCGCGATGCCGTGCTGGCGCGCGATCACGCTGACGCAGGCGCCGCCGGCCAGGAAGTTCTCCACCATCTGCCAGGTCACGTCACTCGGGTAGGCCGAGACGCCGCGCGCGGCCAGGCCGTGGTCGCCGGCGAACACCACCATCTGTGGTGCGCGCAGCTCGGGCGACTCGCTGCCCAGGATCAGGCCCAGGCGCAGCGCCAGCGTCTCCAGCCGGCCGAGCGAGCCGAGCGGCTTGGTCTTCTGGTCGATCTTGTGCTGCAGGCGCTCGGCCAGCACGGCGTCGGTGAGGTCGGGAATGGTCGGCAGGGTAAAGCTCATTCGTGTTCTTTCTGCTCAGGAAAATACTCAGTCGTGAATCAGGGCGTCCAGCACACCGGGTGCGAAATGCTGCTCGATGAAGTCGGCCATGCGCTCGAACACGGCATCGAGCGTCGGCACCTGCAGGCCCGGGCGGCCAAAGAGGGCCTGCAAGGCGGCCGGGTCTTCGAACAGGCCATGCAGGTACAGGCCCAGCACGTTGCCAGCCGCGTTCTGCCACGCCAGACCGGGCACCAGCTCATGCGCCACATTGCCCACCGCCGCCATGGCCGGGTGTTGTGCCGTCTGGCCGTGGTGGATCTCGTAGCCCTGCACCGTGACGCCAGAGAGCGGCGACCACGGCCCCGCCACCGCCGCGAAGGTGGCGCGCGTGCGCTGCACCGTCTTGGCCGGCTCGAAGGCCGTCACCAGCGGCAGCAGGCCAAGGCCGGGCGCGTTGCCGTCGATGCCGTGCGGGTCCACCAAGGCCTCACCCAGCATCTGCAACCCGCCACAGACACCCAGCACCGCCCCGCCCTGCTCGGCGTGCGCGGCAATGGCGCGGTCCAGCCCCTGCGCGCGCAGCCAGGCGAGGTCGCCGCTGGTGTGCTTGGAGCCGGGCAGGATGATGGTGTCCACGCCCTGCAGTTCGGCCGGGCAACGCGCCCACGTGAGGCGCACGCCGGAGATGTTTTTAAGCGGCTGGAACTCGTCAAGGTTGCTGATGCGCGGGTACGCGATAACGGCAATCGTCGTCTTGATCTCGCCGGGGCCGGTGTGGCGGTCGAGCGCCGACGGGCCGCCCCTAGGCGCGAGGGCCCCCTCGGGGGGCAGCGAGGACACGCCAGTGCCGAGCGTGGGGGCCATATCGAAGACGCCATCTTCTTCCGGCAAGCCGTGCTGGTGCCACATCGGCAGCGTGGCGACCGTGGGCACACCGGTTTTCTCCTGCAGCAGCTGCGGTGCCGGCGCCAGCAGGCTGGCATCGCCGCGGAACTTGTTGAGCACGAATCCGCGGATCAGGGCACGGTCTTCGGGTGGCAGCAGCGCCCAGGTGCCGTACAGGTGGGCGAAGGCGCCGCCGCGGTCGATGTCGCTCACCAGCAGGCAGCGGGCGTTGGCATGGCGCGCCGTGCGCAGGTTGACGATGTCGCTGCCCATGAGGTTGATCTCGGCCGGTGAACCGGCGCCTTCGATCACCACCATGTCGTTCTCAGCCATCAGTTGGTCCAACGCCTGCGCTACCGCGGGCCAGACGTGGGCACTGCGCTCGCGCCAGGCCATGCGCGTCAGCGCCTCGTCCACCTGGCCGAGCAGCACCACCTGGCTGTGCGTGTCGCGCTCGGGTTTGAGCAGCAAGGGGTTCATGCGCACATCGGGCTCCACCTTTGCCGCCAAGGCCTGGAAGTATTGGGCGGAGCCGATCTCACCGCCAGCCACCACTCTTGCGTTGTTGCTCATGTTCTGCGCCTTGAACGGCGCCACCTTCAGGCCCTGACGCGCGTAGTGGCGGCACAAGGCGGTAGCGAGCCAGCTCTTGCCGGCGCCGCTGGTGGTGCCCAACACCATGACGGCCTTGGCGCTCATCGCATGACTCCTTGTGACTGGCGTATCTGTCGCCACGCCGCAGCCAGCGCATCCTGCGCTGCCGGTGGCAGCACGCCCAGACGCACCTCGCCTGGTAGGCCAAACGAGTTGGCATCGCGCAGCTTGATGCCCTGCGCGCGCAGCGTCTGCAACGCCACCGCCAGTTCATCCCCCTGCAGCTCGGGGCGGGCGCAGAAGTAGTTGGCCAGGCTGGGCTCGCATTGCCAGCCCAATGATTCGCAGACGCCGATCTGGCGCGCCTTCCAGGCCCGCAGCGTGGCCAGGCTGTCGCGCAGCCAAGCCTGCACCGTGTCCTGCGTCCAAGCCTGCAGCAGCGCCACGCCCTGCGCGCCCACGGGCCAGGACGGGCACAGCGCTTCCAGTTGCGCTACCGCCTGCAGCGCACCCAGCGGGGCGATCACGTAGGCGGCGCGCACGCCGGTCAGACCCAGCGCCTTGTTGGGCGTCCAGAGTTGCCAGACGCGCAGCAACTGCTCTTGCGTCAGCGCCAGTGCGCCGTCGAGCCGCAGCGGCTCGTAGGCGCGGTCGAGCACCAGCACCGGGGCAGCGGCCACCAGTTCGGCCAGGCCCGGCTGCGCCTGCCCGATCGGGCTGGACGGGTCACAGGCCCAGGCCAGCTGGGCCTGTTCCGCACGCTCGACGCGCTGCAGGCCCCAGGCCTGCGCCGCGGCGGCGTAGTCGCCGTAATGGTGCGGCGGTAGCCAGACCCCACGCCCACCTTGCTGCGCCACCCAGGCGGTGACGCGGAAGATGAACTCGCTGGCACTGCCGGCCAGCAGCACGCGCTCGGGCGCCACGCCGTGGAAGGCGGCGAGTTGCGCACGCAGTTCGCGGTAGCCGGCGTCCGGATAGCGCGTGGCATCGGCGG
>CAZJKR010000085.1:7390-11603 GCA_964546615.1 uncultured Curvibacter sp. | reverse complement strand
GACACGGTCTACCACGCCGCCGCCTACAAGCACGTGCCGCTGGTGGAGCACAACCCGGCCGCTGGGATCAAGAACAACGTGCTCGGTACGCTGCGCACCGCCCAGGCCGCTGCAGAAAACGGCGTGACCGACTTTGTGCTCATCAGCACCGACAAGGCCGTGCGCCCCACCAACGTGATGGGCGCCAGCAAGCGCTTGGCTGAAATGGCCCTGCAGGCCCTTGCAGTCAACCAGGCAGGCACAGCTGGAACGAGCGGTACCAAATTCAGCATGGTCCGCTTTGGCAACGTGCTGGGCTCGTCGGGCTCGGTGGTGCCCAAGTTCCGCCAGCAGATCCGCGACGGTGGACCCATCACCCTCACGCACCCTGACGTGACGCGCTACTTCATGACCATCCCCGAAGCGGCGCAATTGGTGATTCAGGCCGGGGCCATGGCCAAGGGCGGCGATGTGTTCGTACTTGACATGGGCCAGCCGGTGAAGATCATGGACCTGGCGCGGCGAATGGTGGAACTCTCCGGCCTGACGGTGAAGGACGATGAACACCCCGAGGGCGATATCGAGATCGCCGTGACCGGCTTGCGCCCCGGCGAAAAGCTGTACGAAGAACTGCTGATTGGCGACAACCCCAAACCCACCGTGCACCCGCGCATCATGAAAGCCCACGAGGACTTCATCCCCTGGGCAGAGTTTGAGGCCCGGCTCACTGCACTGGAAATGGCCCTGAACGTGAACGACGTGGGCGTGATCCGACTAATGATGCAGCAACTGGTGGCCGGCTACACTCCCAGCGACGACATCGTGGACTGGGTGTATCTGGAGCAAGAGGCCGAGGCAGCGGCATTGGGCGTCGCAGGTTGAGTAGTGATTTGCGTGACCGGACGGACTCTTTTGTGAATGCCAAGCGATGAACATCAACAACGCTTTCCAAGGCAAGGTCGTAAAGCCATGGCATGACTTGAATCGATGGCTGGCCAAACCATACGCGCTGCAGCCTGATTTGAATGATCCGTTGCGTATGGCGGCGAGCTTGGCGATTGAGATACGCCACTTGCCCGAAAAGACCAATGTTGATGACAAACAGGTAAGGGCAAGCTGCTTCGCGCAAGATGTCATTCGAGATGTGGCCGATGCTTGGAAGCACGGCTGCCTGGATCAAAAGAACCGAAATAATCACCTGTCGCTTGCAAGCGATGTGGAAGTTGCAAGCGGACAGTTTCGATTTCTACGAAACCGTGTGCTGGTGGAGCATGCCACGAAAGGTCTGCATGACCTCCTTGAGCTCTGTGGGCAAGCAATCGGTTTTTGGGCAACCCATTTCGGCATCGTCGTTGAACCACTCGCGATTCAAGAGGGGCCGAATGACTTCAACCCAATCGTCGCCTTGTACTTTGATCCTCGGTATCAGGTCGTAATGGAATCGGTTCGCCTGCGGTTTTTCGAAAGGCGTCAGGATGGTCTGTATCCGGTTGACCCCGTCGATTGCCATCTAGAAATCCTGAAAGCTGAATTGCTGCAGCAGTCGGAGAGTTCCTGAATGATCCGGCATGGTGATTTCTACAAATTGAATGCAGTAAACAGGGAACGCCGTGTGTCAACTTGGACGACTTGCATGCGCTCGCCGAAAGATGCTTCGAGGGCCGGTGCGCAGCCAGATGGTGATCGGCCTCGCCGGGCGCAATATGGCAGCAGGGCGTTGGGAGGCTGGTCGCGGAATTGCGCTCTGTTCAACCCCGCCATCGATCTTGGTCGATCCCCTGAGCGCTAATTCCTCAAAGGCTTCAACGTCTTGAACCCGGTAGCGCACCTGGTTGCCGAGCTTGAGGAACAACGGCCCAGCCGATTCAGTCCGCCAGCGCTCCAGCGTCGCCTCACTGATTCGCCAGCGCTCGGCCAGTTCGGTCTGAGTCATGCATCGTTCGGTCGTCATGGGCGTCCTTCCACAGAAGTTGTCGGGACTGCCATGAAGGCGCTGTTTGCGGGAAAAGCCAAGTGGGCAATTCTTCTAGTTCGAAATTTGAACCGAATGATGCATCGGAGGGGAAACGGCAGAACGGCCAAACACCGGAATCCTTCCTCACCAACCTCAAGCTTTACTAGGGTGTTTGGAGAGTAAGTTCGAAACCAGTCGCCTCTGCACCACCACTTGCAAAAAACCGACCGTTTCCGGTCGGTTTTTTTTCGTCCAGGGCATCTTGTCTCCGGCGTCAATCCCTGTGTCGGCCGTCGTCTGGAAACCACAGCATGCGGACGTGGCGCGCTGCCAGGGGCGGCCGCCTGGTTTACGGCCCCTGCGTCTGAAGGTATAGTAAATTGATAAATCTATATCTGCATTGGGGCGCTATTTCATGGATGCTATGCAAGCGGTTGGGTTGTTGCTGAAGACTCGACCCAGGCGGGTGCCAAGGCGCGCACACCGGGCTCGGACAAGATGAGCTACGACTACCAGTGGCAGCTGGTGGCGTTTTCTGTCTTCATTGCCATCTTCGCTTCCTACACCACCCTGCGCGTGGCTGTACGGCTGGCGTGGGCCGGCCCGATCAGCCGCTACTACTGGATTGCCGGGGGTGCCTGTTCCATGGGGATCGGCATCTGGGCCATGCACTTTGTCGGCATGCTGGCCCTGCACCTGCCGGTGCCGGTCGCTTATGACCCGTTGATCACGGCTTTCTCGCTGTTGCCTGCGATAGGTGCCTCGGCCATCGCCTTGCACGTGCTGAGCCGGCTTCATGCGTCGGCCCTGACCCGCTTCGTGGCCTCGCTGCTGATGGGGCTGGCTATCGTCACCATGCATTACAGCGGCATGGCCGCCATGCAGATGGCGCCGCCGATTGTCTATGACGCCGTCCTGTTCGCGCTGTCGGTGCTGGTGGCCGTCGGTGCGAGCTGGGGGGCGCTGTTTCTGACCCATCGACAGCGCACCGAAGCCAGCCCGTCATTCTGGCGCCGTGCTGCGAGTGCCTCTGTCATGGGCCTGGCGATTGCGGGCATGCACTACGTGGGCATGGCTGCGGCCGAGTTCGCGCCGGATGCCGTTTGCACGGTCGCCGGTAACGGGCTGGGGGGCAATGCCATCGGCCTTTTTGTCGGTCTGGTTGCGATCCTGATCCTGAGCGCCTCGCTGGCCTTGACGTTCTACGACGAAGTGGCAGGAGAGAACAGCTTCTACAAGGCCTTGCTGCTGGCCCAGTCCGATGCTGGTGAGGGCGTCCTGCTGATCGAGGGAGGGCGTGTGGTGTATGCCAATCCCGCCATGGAGAGTCTGACCGGTTACACCCAGGCCGAATTCAAGGCACTGCCCGATTGGACGGCGCTGATCCAAGGTGAGGCACCGGCACTGCCGGCGCTCGCGGCAGGGCCGATGGAGGCCGCCGCGCATGGGTCGAGGCGCAAAGAGCTGTTGCTCAGGACGCGCAACGGGTCGCTGCGTACCTGTGAGGTGGTGCTGACCGGCTTCCGGCATGGCGACGCGGTGCGCCATCTGATGGTGTGCATCGACATCACCGAGCGCAAGACCGCGGAGGATGCGTTGCGTTCGCGCGAGGCGCAGGCGCGCGAACTGGCCCTGGTGGCGGCACGTACCGACAATGCGGTGGTGATTACCGATGCGCAGGGCTTGTGCCTGTGGGTCAACGAGGGCTTTGAAAAGATCACCGGTTTCAGCAGCGATGAGGTGGTGGGAAAGAACCCCGGGCGTCTGCTGCAGGGACCGGATACCGATCCCGAGGTGCGGCGCATGATGCGTGAGCATCTGGACCGCGGCGAAGGGTTCGAGGCCGAGATCCTCAACTACCGCAAGACTGGCCAAGCCTACTGGCTGGCGCTGGACGTCAAGCCGGTGCATGACGACAGCGGTCGGTTGGTCAAGTTCATCGCGATTGAGCGCGATATCACGCAGAGCAAGCTGGCCGAGGATGCCTTGCGCCAAAGCGCCGCGCGTCTGCGCGAGGCCCAGCAACTGGCGCATGTGGGGCACTGGGAGCTGGATCTGGCGAACAACGAGTACCTCTTGTCCGACGAGGCGTTGCGCATCCACGAGTTCGACCTCGGCCAGCCGCGCGTGTCACGTGAGGCGGTGGTGGCGCTGATCCACCCGGACGACCTCGCCGAAAACCGTCGCCTGCGGGCCGAGGCGCTGGCCCGCCTGGGCAGTTACGGGATGCAGATGCGGCTGCGCATGCGAGACGGCCGCATCAAGTATGTCCAGTTGCGG
>CAZJKR010000085.1:0-7380 GCA_964546615.1 uncultured Curvibacter sp. | reverse complement strand
TCCTGAAACGGCATTTCGAGCGGAGCCGCCGGACGCCGGTGCTGGTCGGCGACGCGATGGACGCGCTGGAGCGGGCGGCCGCGCAGGCCGACTTGCATGGCAATCCGGTGCGGATCGTGGGGGCTTTGCAGGACGTCACCGAGCAGAAGCTGGCCGAGCAGGCCCTGCGTGAGCGTGAGGCGCAGGCGCGCGAACTGGCCTTGGTGGCCTCCAGCACCGACAACGGTGTGATCATCATGGACGCCGATACCCGTATTACCTGGGTCAACGACGGCTTCACGCGCATGAGCGGCTACACCCTGGAGGAAGCCCGCGGCCGGCGCCCTAGCGAACTGCTCAACGGGCCTGAAACGGACGTCAGCACCTATGCCTACATCCGGGAGCGAACAGCCCGGGGCGAGCGCTTTGAGGCCGAGCTCATCCACTACCACAAGAGCGGTCGCAAGTACTGGGCCGTCATCGATGTGCAGTCGGTGTACGACGAGGCCGGGCGACTGGTCAAGTACATCTCGATCGAACGCGACATCACGCAGAACAAGCAGGCTGAAGAGGCCTTGCGCCAGAGCGAAGCCTTGTTGCAGGAGGCGCAGCATCTGGCCCGCATCGGCAGCTGGGAGCTCGATCTGGTGAGCAACGAATACCGCCTGTCGGATGAGGCCTTGCGCATTCATGAACTGGAGGCGCCCGACGGCCGGGTGTCGCGCAAAATCATGGCGGCCACCCTGCCGCCGGAAGATGCCACCGAACTGCGCCGGGCCCGTCTGGCGGCCATGTACCCGGGCGGGACCTATTCGGCGCGGGTGCGCCTGGTGTTCGCCGACAACCGCACGAAGTACGTGCAGGTGCGCGGCGCGGTGCACGGCGACGCGCAGGGCCGACCGGTGCGCGTGCTGGGCACGGTGCAGGACCTGACCGAGCAGGCTCTGGCCGAACTGGCACTGCGCGCGAGCGAGGCCCGGCTGAAGGAAGCGCAGCGGCTGGCCAAGATTGGCCATTGGGAGTTCGACTTCGCCCGGGATGACTACCTGATGTCGGAGGCGGCGCTGCTGATCCATGAACTTGAGAGTGCCGACGGCCGGGTGCCGCGCGCCCAGGTGGCGGCGATGATCCATCCTGACGATCGCGTGCTGCTGCGCGAGCGACGCAGCGTGGCGTTGGCCAATTGTTCCGATTTCGAGGTGGTGATGCGGCTGATGTTCCCGGATGGCCGCATGAAATATGCGCACCTGCGGGGTGCCGTGCACTGCAATGAACAAGGCCAGCCGGTGCGGGTCGGCGGCACGTTGCAGGACGTCACCGAGCAGAAGCAGGCCGAGCTGGCCCTGCGCGAACTCAACGAAACGCTGGAACAGCGCGTGCTGGACCGAACGCAGGAGTTGAGCCGGTCCCTGGACTCCTTGCGCGAGACGCAGGCGCAGCTGGTGCAGTCCGAGAAGATGGCGTCTCTGGGCGCTCTGGTGGCCGGCATCTCGCACGAGATCAACACACCGCTGGGCATCGGCGTCACTTCGGCCACTACACTGCAGGAAGAGTTCAGGAGCCTGCGTCAGGCCTTCGAGGACAACACGCTCAAGCGTTCGACGCTGGAGCGCTTCATCGGCCATGGCCTCAATGGCTGCGACATTCTGGTTACCAACCTGCTGCGCGCTGCCGAGCTGATCCGCAGCTTCAAGCAGGTGGCGGTGGACCAGTCCAGCGACGACTGGCGCGTCATCAACCTGCACGACTACATCGACGAGATCATCGTCAGTCTCAAGCCCCGTCTCAAGAGCAGCCGGGTGCAGGTGCTCAACGAAAGCAACGGGCAACTGGTGCTGCGCACGCATCCGGGAGCGATCTACCAGATCCTGAGCAATCTGCTGCTCAATGCGCTCATCCACGCCTATGCGCCGGATCAGCCCGGCACGATCCGGATCCGGGCCGAGCGGGTGGGCCAGGACATCGAGCTCGATGTGGCGGACGACGGCAAGGGCGTTCCGGCCGACATCCAGGACCGCATCTTCGATCCCTTCTTCACCACCCGTCGGGGCACCGGCGGCAGCGGGCTGGGGCTGCACATCGTCTTCAACTTGGTGTCCGGGACGCTGGCAGGGGGGATTCAACTGGTCAAGACTGCAAGTCAGGGGGCTACTTTCCGCATCCGGTTTCCGGTGCAATCGCAGAGCGAGGACGCATGAAAGACGCACACAACGCAGATGGCGACATGATCTTTGCGCAAGAGGCTGACGATGCGGGCGCGCTGCCGGTCGCCCAGCCAGGCTGGAAGGTCATGGTCATCGACGACGACCAGGGTGTCCATGAGGTGACGCGGCTGGCCCTGGCCGGTTTCGAGTTCGATGGCCGCGGCCTGGATTTCCTGAGTGCCTATACGGCGGCTGAGGGGGAGCAGCTGCTGCGTGCGCACCCCGACACGGCGGTCGCGCTGGTGGATGTGGTGATGGAGCACGAACATGCCGGGCTGGATCTGATCCGCACCATCCGCGAGGTGCACAAGAACCGGCTGATCCGCCTGATCCTGCGTACCGGGCAGCCCGGGCAGGCGCCGGAGCGTGCCGTGATCCGCGAGTACGACATCAACGACTACAAGGAGAAGTCCGAGCTCTCGGCACAGAAGCTGTTCAGCGCCATCCTGACCAGTCTGCGCTCCTGGCGCGATCTGATGGCGCTCGACGGCAACCGTGCCGGCTTGCGACGGGTCATTCACGCCACGGGCGAGATCTTTCGCACACGTGATCTGAGCCGTTTCGTGCAGGGCGTTCTGGAGCAGCTGGTGGCGTTGCTGTTTCTCGAGCGCGACGCCATGCTGATCAAATGCGACAGCCTGGCGCTGCGGCGCGACGGCGGCAAGGTGGTGGTGGTGGCCGCCACCGGCCGCTTCGTCGGGCTGGTGGGTTCCGATGCGCTGAACCATCTGCCGCCGGGCATGCTGGAGGACGTGGCGGCCGTGCTCCGCACGCGCCGGCCGCTGATGCGCGAGGGCGAGTACTGGGGCTATTTCCAGGCCCATGGCGGCAAGGAGAACGTCATCTATCTGCGCAGCCAGCGGCCGCTGTCTGCCGACGATTCCAGCCTGATCCAGCTTTTCCTGCAGAACGTCTCGATTGCCTACGAGAACACCCTGCTGCACGAGGAGATCGAGGGCACCCAGCGCGACATTGTCTACATGCTGGGGGAGGCCATCGAAACCCGTTCGCGCGAGACCGGGCAGCACGTGCGCCGTGTGGCCGAGTATTGCCATCTGATTGCCCGCGGCATGGGTTTGCCGGAACGCGATGCCGACATTCTCAAGATCGCCGCACCCTTGCACGACTTCGGCAAGATCGGCATTCCCGATGCCGTGTTGCACAAGCCCGGCAAGCTCGACGCAGACGAGTGGGTGATCATGCGCCAGCATGCCGAGATCGGCCACGAGATGCTGGCGCGCTCGGACCGCGAGATCCTGCGCGCGGCAGCCCTGCTGGCTGGCCAGCATCACGAGAAGTGGGACGGCACGGGTTACCCGCTGGGGCTGCAGGGCGAGCAGATCCACATCTACGGCCGTATCGGTGCGGTGGCCGACGTGTTCGATGCCCTCGGCAGCCGGCGCAGCTACAAGGAACCCTGGCCTCTGGCGCAGATTCTGGACTACCTGCGTCAGCAACGCGGTCTGCATTTCGACCCCGCCATCGTCGACTGGGTGCTGGCCAATGTCGACGCCATGTCGGCGGTAGCCAGCGACTTCCCGGACACCCGTTACTGAGCCGGCCATGCCGGTCTGCCACTGCACCGTGGGGCGGGTTTGCGATACTCGGCGCCATGCAGTTGCAAGACATCCTCTATTCCCAGGGCTTCGGCACGCGCCGTGTCTGCGCCGGCCTGATCCAGCAGGGTCATGTGCAGGTTTATGAGTCAAATACAGATATTGAGCCCGTGGAATATACGCAGGCTGCTATGGAATTCGAAGCGCAAGGCCTGCGTTTCCGGGTCCGCGGCGAGGACTGGGCCTACCACGAGAAGGCCTACCTGATGCTGCACAAACCGGCCGGGACCGAGTGTTCGCAGAAGCCTTCGACCTGGCCCAGCATCTACACCCTGCTGCCGGCGCCATTGCGCCAGCGGCCGGCCAAGGGCAGTGTGCAGGGCGTGCAGGCGGTCGGTCGGCTCGACCAGGACACCACCGGCCTGCTGCTGCTGACCGACGACGGCGCCTTCATCCACCGCATGAGTTCACCGCGCCGTCATGTGCCCAAGGTCTACGAGGTGACGGTCAAGCACCCGCTGGACGAGCAACAGGTGCAGCGCCTCCTGGCGGGCGTGGTGCTGGACGACGACCCCAAGCCGGTACGGGCCGCCGCCTGCGAGGCCGTGGACAGTCTCCACCTGCGCCTGACCCTGACGGAAGGCAAGTACCACCAGGTCAAGCGCATGGTGGCGGCGGTGGGCAACCGGGTCGAAGGCCTGCACCGCTCGCAGATCGGCGGCCTGAAATTGCCGGCCGATCTCGCACCGGGGCAGTGGCGCTGGCTTGATGCGGCTGATCTGACGCTGATCGGGGGGTGACCGAGGGTGACCCGGCGATGAGGCCGGCCTTGCCCGCTTGCCATGCGATGGCGTTATGCTTGCCGCCATGAACCTGTTTCTGGACTCCTTCTGGCGGGCTCTGGTCTATTCCCTGCGGCCGCGCGTGATTGCGTTGTCCTTCCTTCCCTTGTTGCTGCTGGTCGCGCTGTCGGCCGGCATGGTCTATTTCTTCTGGGAACCGGCCGTGCTGGCCGTACAGACCTGGCTGGGTGAGCAGGCGCTGCTGGAAAGCCTCATGCAGTGGCTGCAGAACGCCGGGGTCGGCAACCTGCGCCCGGTCGTGGCGCCGCTGCTGCTGCTGATGCTGACGCTGCCGGTCGTCATCATCCTGTCGCTGCTGACCGTGGCCTGGCTCATGACGCCCTCACTGGTGGCACTGGTGGCCGAGCGCCGCTTTGCCTGGCTGGCGCGGCGGCGCGGCGGCTCGTTCGGGGGCAGCATGCTGCTGGGCTTCGGCACCGCGCTGCTGGCCTTGCTGGCCTTGCTGATTTCCATGCCGCTGTGGCTGATCCCGCCCCTGGTGGTGGTGTTGCCGCCGCTGATCTGGGGCTGGCTGACCTACCGCGTGATGGCCTACGACACCCTGGCCGAACACGCCAGCCGCGAAGAGAGAGCCGAACTGCTGCGCCGCCACCGGCTGTGGATGCTGGGCATCGGTATCCTGACCGGTTATCTGAGTGCTGCCCCCGGCCTGGTGTGGGCCGCGGGCGCCATGGCCATCGTGTTCGCCCCCCTGCTGGTGCCGCTGGCGATCTGGATCTACACCTTCGTCTTTGCCTTCTCTTCCCTGTGGTTTGCGCATTTCTGCCTGGCCGCGCTGGATGCGCTGCGCCGTGAGACGTCCCCGGCGCCTGCTGTGCTGCCAGCCTTGCCGGCCAACCCGGTGCCGCTTTCTTCCGCCGCCAGCGGCGACCCTTCCAACCCGCCCCATGATCGCAGTCCCGACCCTCAGCCGCCTGCCTGAAGCACGGCGCGCATTCAGCCTCATCATCATCGGGGACGAGATCCTCTCCGGCAAGCGTGCCGACAAGCACCTGCCCAAGGTCATCGAATTGCTGCACGCGCGCGGGTTGCAACTCGCGCATGCCGACTACGTCGGGGATGACCCGGATCGCATCACCGCCACGCTGGCGCGCGCCTTTGCGTCCGGGGAGGTGGTGTTTTCCTGCGGCGGCATCGGTGCCACGCCCGACGACCACACGCGCCAGTGCGCGGCGCGCGCGCTCGGTGTCGAACTGGTATTGCACCGCGAAGCCGAGGTGCTGATCCGGTCGCGCATGCAGGACGTGGCGCGTGAACAGGGGACGCCCTACGAACCTGACCGGCCCGACAACATCCACCGTCTCAACATGGGCGTGTTTCCGCTGGGCGCCGAGATCATTCCTAATCCGTACAACAAGATCCCTGGCTTCAGCTGCCAGGGTGCGGGCGGGGGCGCGGTGCATTTTGTGCCCGGGTTCCCCGTCATGGCCTGGCCCATGATCGAGTGGGTACTCGACACCCGTTATGCCCACCTGTTTCGCGCGCAAGCGTGGGTCGAGCAATCGGTCATCGTCTACGGCGCGCTGGAAGCCACACTGACGCCGCTGATGGAAGACATCGAGCGGCGGCACGAGTGTGTCAAGGTCTTCAGTCTGCCCAGCGTGGACCATCCGCAGCATGGCCGTCATATCGAACTCGGCGTCAAGGGCGAACCGGCCCGTGTGCTGCCGGCCTATGCGGACTTGTTGGCCGGCCTGCGCGACTTGGGCGCCAAGACGGGCCCTGAATTGGTGCGAAATTAGGAGTGCACACAATGGGTGCAAAGCATGTGCACCATAAGCGTGCATTCATTGGGTTTAATTTAGTGACTCGATGTGAATTGGCCGCTTCTGGGCGGTCAAACTGAAGGCAAAATACGGGATCCGATGCGCAGCAGACGCCAGCGTTCTGGCACAGAACCTGCATTCCTACCCAGAAATTTTTGATCAACCATCCCAACCAGGAGAATCTGATGGCCAAGACCGTCGCAGACGTGATGAAGATGGTGAAGGAAAACGAAGTCAAGTTCGTCGACTTCCGTTTCACCGACACCCGTGGCAAAGAGCAGCACGTGACCGTGCCTGTGTCGCATTTTGATGAAGACAAATTTTCGTCCGGCCATGCCTTCGACGGTTCGTCCATTGCCGGCTGGAAGGGCATCGAAGCGTCCGACATGCAGCTCATGCCCGACCCGAACACCGCCAACATCGATCCCTTCTTCGAAGAAACCACGATGTTCCTGCAGTGCGATGTGGTCGAGCCCAGCGACGGCAAGGCCTATGACCGCGACCCGCGCTCCATCGCCAAGCGCGCCGAAGCCTACCTGAAGGCTTCCGGCATCGGCGACACCGCCTATTTCGGTCCGGAACCCGAATTCTTCATCTTTGACGGCGTGCGCTGGAGCAACGAGCCCGGCAACGTGATGTTCGCCATCGACGAGTACGAGGCGCCGTGGAACAGCGGCAAGCAGCTCGAAGGCGGCAACCGCGGCCACCGTCCCACCGTCAAGGGCGGTTACTTCCCGGTTCCCCCGGTCGACAGCACGCAGGACATGCGCGCCGAAATGGTGCTGATCCTCGAATCCCTGGGCATCCCGGTCGAAGTGTTCCACCACGAAGTGGCCGGCGCTGGCCAGAACGAGATCGGCACCAAGTTCAGCACCCTGGTGCAACGCGCCGACTGGACCCAGGTCCTGAAGTACGTGGTCTGGAACGTGGCCAACGCCTACGGCAAGACCGCCACCTTCATGCCCAAGCCCTATGCTGGCGACAACGGTTCCGGCATGCACGTGCACCAGTC
>CAZJKR010000084.1:8999-11681 GCA_964546615.1 uncultured Curvibacter sp. | reverse complement strand
GTCGCACCCATGTCCAGACTCAACCGATCAAGAAACAACCTCTTGACGCTTCACACCTAGCCTGTCGCCAGGCGGGCGTACAGCTCGGTGAGCTGTCGCGGCAACTGGGCCGCTGTTTCGACGATGCGGTAGTTGCGCCAGCCGAAGATGCGGCGCACATAGGCGTCGGCCTCGGGGTCGACGGCCAGGCAGAAGGTCTGCACGCCCTGGCGCTGTGCGGCCAGCACGGCGGCGCGGGCGTCTTCGGTGAGGTAGCGCGCATCGAACACGTCCACGTCCGAAGGGGCGCCATCGGTGACGAGCACGATGGCGTGCTGCTCGCCCGGTTCGTCCGCCAGGCAGTGCGTGGCATGGCGCAGGGCGGCGCCGATGCGCGTGGACCAGGCGGGCCGGGTGGCGAGGATCAGTTCCGTGGCCGTGGCATCGAGTGCGGCGCCGAAGTCGAGCAGCCGGACGTAGTGCACCGCGGCGCGCGTGTTGGAGGCAAATCCGTGGATGGCGATGCGGTCCTGCCCGGCCAGGGCGGTGCGCGCCAGCAGCAGCGCCGCCTGCTGCTCGACCGCGAGCAGGGTCTGCGCGGCGCCGGGCTGGCGTTCACCGGTGGAGGCCGACAGATCGAGCAGCACCAGCACGCTGCAGTGCCGTCGCGTGTGATCCGCATGCGTGAACAGTCGGCCGTCGGGCACCCGGGCCAGCCGCCGCGCCACCATGACGTCGACGGCGGCATCGAGGTCGATGTCGTCCCCTTCCCACTGCCGTCGCAGGCGCCGGTTGCGGCTGAGGTGCCGGCTCGGGCGCGGCCGCAGCATGAGCTCGGGCGACGTTGCAGTCGCCGCCCGGGTGCGCTGGCGTGGCGGTGCGGTTTCGCGCACCGTGCACCAGTCGGGCCGTTCGCGCTGCAGCCGGTAGTCCCATTCCGGGTAGCCGTAGACGGGGCCGTCCTCGGGTGTGGCCGGAGCGGTGTCGGTGTCGTCGGGGTGGTTGGGATGGTTGTCCAGCGGCGGCGCAGCGGGCCTGTGCACCTGCAGCGTCTCGCCGGGCGCATCAGCCGTGGCGCCGTGCAACCAGAGGTAGCTGTTGTCGTCGCGGTAGGGAGCGGGCACGGCGTGCTGGCGCGGCTCGAAGCGCACGCGCATCTGCCCCAGGTCATTGGCCAGGACGGAGGCCAGCCGACGAAAGGCGGCGTAGTCTTCCAGCCCGTGCTGCCGGCACGCGGCGGCAAACAGTGTGCGCGCCTTGTGCACCCAGTGGCTGCCGTCGTTCTGATGCGCGTCGAACAGGGCGTGGTCCAGGCGCGCCATCAGGCTGGTGAAGTCCAGGCCGTGCGGGTCGTGGCGGCCTGAGCGACCCTGCGCAAACCAGCGCCGCACGCCGGGCAGGCGCTGCATCAGCAGTGCTTCGACGCGTGCGTCTTCGATGGCTGACACCACCGCCAGGCCCATGGGCTTGAGCGCGCTGGCGGCTTGCGCCGCCGGTGAGTACAGCAGGTGGGCCGCGGCATGGGCGATGGCAGCCGGCGCCAGCGCGGTGGAGGTGGCGGCCTGGGCCGGCAGCAGCAGATGGCTGGCACTGAGGATGGGGCGCTGCGGCGGTGCCTCGGCCACGCTGGGGCCGAGCGTCTGCACGGTCAGGCTGCGGCCGCTCAGGCCGTGCAGCAGCAGGGCCAGCGCGGCCAGTGTCGGCCGTGTGGTGGCGCCCTGCTCAGGTGCGTTCATGGAAAGTGGGCATCGACGAGGCTGTGCAGCGCGGCCAGCATGTCCGGGTCGTCGGTGAGGGCGCGTGTGAGGGTCATGTCGCAGCTGTCGCGCGCATCCACGCCGTCGCGGATCAGGATGCCGGCGTAGATCAGCATGCGGGTGGAGATGCCTTCGTCCAGCCCGTGGTGCTGGAGCGCGCGTGAGCCCCGGGCCAGGCCGACCAGCCGCACCGCCAGATCGCGGGCAATGCCGGCTTCGTGCGCCACGATCTCGGCCTCTACCTCGGCTTCGGGGTAGTCGAACGCCAGCGCCGCAAAGCGCTGGCGGGTGGAGGGTTTCATGTCCTTGGCGCGGCTCTGGTAACCCGGGTTGTAGGAGACCACGAGCTGGAAATCGGGGTGCGCGTGCACCAGCTCGCCTTTCTTGTCGAGCGGCAGCATGCGGCGCGCGTCGGTCAGCGGGTGGATGACCACGGTGGTGTCCTGGCGCGCTTCCACCACCTCGTCGAGGTAGCAGATGGCGCCATGGCGCACCGCCTGCG
Source organism: uncultured Curvibacter sp. (assembly GCA_964546615.1). Classification (GTDB taxonomy): domain Bacteria; phylum Pseudomonadota; class Gammaproteobacteria; order Burkholderiales; family Burkholderiaceae_C; genus Hylemonella. The sequence goes on along the minus strand of CAZJKR010000084.1, from coordinate 9,443 downwards.
TCAGCGGCCCGTCGTGCCAGCGTGTGCCGTCGGCGTCGAGCAGCCAGCGGCCCACCAGGTCGGCGGCGGTCATGTCCTCGTTGCAGGCCAGGGTGATCAGGGGCCGGCCCAGCTTCCAGGCCATGTACTCGACGAAGCGCGTCTTGCCGCAGCCGGTGGGGCCTTTGAGGATGAGCGGCAGGCGGTGCGCATAGGCGTGTTCGTACAGCGCCACCTCGCGCGCCGAGGGGCGGTAGTAGGGCGCTTGCGCAATGCGGTAGGCGGCGAGGGGATCGGACACGGTGGCGCCTTGGGGTAGAGCCGCCGAGGCGCAGGCCCCGGCGGCGTGGCAATGTCAACGGTGGCTGGGTACTTCGTTCGGGATGCCGTCGATCGGGCACTCTGGTGTGCCCACCGTGGAGCGCGTGAACGACTCGACCTGTTTGCGGGTGCCCTCGGGGTCGC
>CAZJKR010000084.1:7681-8989 GCA_964546615.1 uncultured Curvibacter sp. | reverse complement strand
GGCGGCCACACCCTTGGCGTCGTCGCCGCTTTCGCCGGAGTTGATCTTGCCGGTGTAGCCGCGGTGCAGCAGCTTGAACAGGTGGTTCTCGCTCTGGCCGTTCTTGCGGAAGTCGCGGATCAGGCTCTTGGACAGCGCCGCGTACTGCACGCCCATCTCCTCTTCGCCGCATTCGCCCAGCGTGCGGCCGTCAAAGCCGATGAGCGCGCTGTGGCCGAAGTAGGAGTAGACGCCGTCCCAGCCGGTGGCGTTGGCCACGGCGACGTAGCTGTTGTTGGCCCAGGCCATGGCCTTGGCCATCAGTACCTGCTGGTCCTTGGCCGGGTACATGTAACCCTGGCAGCGCACGATCAGTTCGGCGCCCTTCATGGCGCAGTCGCGCCAGATCTCGGGGTAGTTGCCGTCGTCGCAGATGATGAGGCTGACCTTGAGCCCTTTGGGCCCGTCGGACACATAGGTGCAGTTGCCCGGGTACCAGCCCTCGATCGGCACCCAGGGCATGATCTTGCGGTACTTCTGCACGATCTCGCCCTGGTCGTTCATCAGGATGAGCGTGTTGTAGGGGGCCTTGTTCGGGTGCTCTTCATGGCGCTCGCCGGTGAGCGAGAACACGCCCCAGACCTTGGCCTTGCGGCAGGCCTCGGCAAAGATGGCCGTCTCCTCGCCCGGCACGGCGGCCGCGGTCTCGTACATCTCCTTGGCGTCGTACATGATGCCGTGGGTGCTGTACTCGGGAAAGATCACCAGGTCCATGCCAGGCAGGCCCTGCTTCATGCCGACCACCATGTCGGCGATCTTGCGCGCATTGGCCAGTACTTCGGCCTTGGTGTGCAGGCGGGGCATCTTGTAGTTGACGACTGCGACGCCGACGGTGTCGTTGCTGCTGGAAATATCGCCGTGGATCATTTCTTTTCTCCTTGGGAGTTTTGGATTCGTTGGTCTGCTATGGGTGAGGTGAATGGAGCTTGTTCTTCTCCACCCCCTATCCCCCCGACCCCCTTCCCACCCTCGCCAGGGCGGGAAGGGGGAGCCCAATTTGGTGGTTGGTGGATGGATAGGCTTCTACGGCGCCAACGCTGCGACCGTGGTTGGTTCGTCCAGATTTCCGGCCAGCGGTCGTAGAGAGCGCGACGGGATGTGTACGCCCCCGGCTGGCAGCTGCGCGCCAGCGTCCGAGCCCTTTACCGCTGCCGCAGTCCCGAACTCTCAGCGCGAAGAAGCCGCCGGCAACGGTTGCCTCGTAGAAGCCTAGTCGGCGCGACGAAATCAAATCGGGCTCCCCCTTCCCGCCCTGGCGAGGGGGCTTAG
>CAZJKR010000084.1:0-7671 GCA_964546615.1 uncultured Curvibacter sp. | reverse complement strand
CGTGCTCAGGGGCGGGGGGGGATAGGGGGTGGAAGAAGCGTACATATACAAGTACGACAACAAAAGAAGCAAGAGAACTTCAGTGACTAATCATCCAAGGCCGCTTCGAAGGAAAGGCCTTGGCACCATTCGGCGCAGTCACCGTGGCCCCACGCTTGCCACTGGTGGAACAGCACCCACACCCCGCCGGGTGCTTGAGCCGCCCATACGACCCGTCCCGCGAAGACCGCGGGGCATGCGAGGCACGTTCGTTGGTCTCATACGCGTGCCGTGTCTCGCTGCTCAGGCAGGCCAGGCGCGGCGCGGCCACGAAGACGCGGGTGCTGACGGTGCCGCAGTCCGGGCAGGCGCAGGGTTCGTTGCGCTGTGCCAGGCTGCGCAGGGCTTCAAACCCTCCGCAGCTCGGGCACGCATAGTCATAAGTCGGCATACGCGTGCTCCCGGGGCTACTTGACGTCGGGCGAGATCGGCATCTGCACGCTGCCGTCGAGCATCTTCACCGGGCCGGCGGCGGTGGGGTTGATGTCGAACTCGAAGATCTCGGTCGGCAGCCAGAGCGTGGCGCAGGCGTTGGGCACGTCCACCACGCCGCTGATGTGGCCCTGCACCGGCGCCGTACCGAGGATGGAGTAGGCCTGGGCGCCGCTGTAGCCGAACTTCTTCAGGTACTCGATGGCGTTCAGGCAGGCCTGGCGGTAGGCGACGTTGACGTCCAGATAGTGCTGCTTGCCTTGCTCGTCGACCGAGATGCCTTCGAAGATCAGGTAGTCCTTGTAGTTGGGCGTGATGGGGCTGGGCTTGAAGATCGGGTTCTTGATGCCGTACTTGGCCATGCCGCCCTTGATCAGGTTGACGCGCATGTGCACCCAGCCGGCCATCTCGATGGCGCCGCAGAAGGTGATCTCGCCGTCGCCCTGGCTGAAGTGCAGGTCACCCACGCTCAGGCCGGCGCCTTCGACGTAGACCGGGAAGAACACCTTGGAGCCGCGCGAGAGGTCCTTGATGTCGCAGTTGCCGCCGTGTTCGCGTGGCGGCACGGTGCGTGCCCCCTCGGCGGCGGCCTTGGCGCGGGCCTCGCCGCTGGCCTTGCCCAGGTGGGCGGTGGCGGCAAAGGGCGGGTTGGCCAGGCCCGGCACGCGGTCGGGGTCGGTGTCCAGCAGTTCCTGTTCGCGCGCGTTCCAGGCGTCCAGCATCTTCTGGTCGGGCAGGCAGCCGATCAGGCCGGGGTGGATCAGGCCGGCGTATTCGACGCCCGGCACGTGGCGGCTCTTGGTGAACATGCCGTTGAAGTCCCAGATCGACTTCTGCGCCAGCGGAAAGTGGTCGGTCAGGAAACCGCCGCCGTTCTTCTTGCTGAAGAAGCCGTTGAAGCCCCACGGGCTCTCGTCCTTGGCGCCGATGTCCAGCAGGTCGACCACCAGCAGGTCGCCGGGCTCGGCGCCTTTGACACCCACCGGGCCGGAGAGGAAGTGGACGATGGACAGGTCGATGTCGCGCACGTCGTCGGCGCTGTCGTTGTTCTTGATGAAACCGCCGGTCCAGTCGTAGGTTTCGAGGATGAAGTCGTCGCCCGGCTTGACCCAGCAGGCCATCGGAATGTCCGGGTGCCAGCGGTTGTGCACCTGCGGGTTGCTGTAGGCGGACTGCTTGAGGTCGACTTTGATCAGGGTTTCAGCCATGGTGATGCTCCTTGATGACGGTGGGATGAAAAAGGGGTGAAGGAATCAGACCGAGAGGTAGGACTTGATGCGGCCGATGTCGGTCTGGGCACGGGGTGTCTCGTGCACCAGGCGGCCGCCTTCGATGACGAAGAGGCGGTCGGCCACGTCCATGGCGAAGGACAGCACCTGCTCGGAGACGATGATGGTGATCTCGCGCAGCTTGCGGATCTCGTTGAGCGCCTTGGCGATGTCCTTGATGATGGACGGCTGGATGCCTTCGGTGGGCTCGTCCAGCAGCAGCACCTTGGGGTCGGTCACCAGCGCGCGGGCAATCGCCAGCTGCTGCTGCTGCCCGCCCGAGAGGTTGCCGCCCTTGCGCCGGCGCATGTCCCACAGCACCGGGAACAGGGCGTAGATCTCGTCCGGGATCTGCTTGGTTTTCGAGTTTTCCAGGCCGGTCTGGATGTTCTCCTCCACCGTGAGGGTGGGAAAGATCATGCGACCCTGCGGCACATAGGCGATGCCCTTGGCCACGCGGCGGTAGCTTTCGTCCTTCGAGACGTCCTGGCCGGCGACCTCGATCTGGCCGGACTTGAGCGGCAGCACGCCCATCAGGCCCTTGAACAGCGTGGTCTTGCCCATGCCGTTGCGGCCCATGATGGCGATGGTCTCGTTCTTGCGGCCCTCGAAGGAGATGCCGTGCAGGGCTTCGCTCTGGCCGTAGGCCACGAACATGTCATTGACTTTGAGCATGGTGTTACTCCTTGGTAATCAGTAGTGATCCAGGGCGTCGCGCCCGGACAGCGTCGCTTGGAACGGTGTGGCGCCTCGGCCAGGCGCACCACGGAACCGGCTTCGCCGGGCCGTCGGTGCGGTCCCCCTCCCGCCGAAGGCGAGAGAGGGGGAAGGCGCGCAGCGACTCAGGGGGTGTGCCATGTCAATGCCCCAAATACACGTCGATCACCTTGGGGTCGGCCTGCACGGCTTCCATCGAGCCTTCGGCCAGGATCTTTCCCTGGTGCATGACGGTGACCTTGTGCGCGATCTGCTTGACGAACTCCATGTCGTGTTCGATCACGATCACCGAGCGGTTCTGGCAGATGCGCTTGAGCAGTTCGGCGGTGAGTTCACGTTCGCGCGCGCTCATGCCGGCAATCGGTTCGTCCAGCATCAGCAGTTCGGGCTCCTGCATCAGCAGCATGCCGATCTCCAGCCACTGCTTCTGCCCGTGCGAGAGCAGACCGGCCTCCATGCCCAGGGCGTCGGCCAGGCCGATCTCTTCGGCTACCACCTGCACCCGGGCCTTGACCTCGTCGGTGCACTTGAAACCCAGGGCGCCGAACACCGAGCGCCCTGAGGGGTAGGACACCTCCAGGTTCTGGAACACGGTGAGGTTCTCGTAGATCGAGGGCGTCTGGAACTTGCGGCCGATGCCGCGGCGCACGCGTGTGTGCTCGTCGAGCCGGGTCAGCTCCTCGTTCTTGAACTTGATGCTGCCACCGCTGGCCTTGGTCTTGCCGCAGATCAGGTCGAGCAGCGTGGTCTTGCCGGCGCCGTTGGGGCCGATGATCACGCGCAGTTCGTTCTTGTCGATGTACAGCGTCAGGTTGTCGATGGCCTTGAAGCCGTCGAAGGAGACCGTCAGGTCTTCCACGGCCAGGGCGAAGTCGGTGTTGCTCATGATGTGCTCCTGGGAACCTCAGGCGCCCTGGCCCGAGGGGGTGGTGTGCAGCGGGTGCAAGGGGGCGGCCGCGGCATCGGCCGGTGTGGCGGCATCGCGCGCCACGGCCTGGCGGATGGCCAGCCGCTCGGCCTGCTTGCGCTGCCACCAGGGCTTGACCTTCTTCTCCCACACGCCGGCCAGTCCTTCGGGGAAGGCCATGGTCACGCCGATGAAGAGTGCCGCCATCAGGAACAGCCAGAGGTCGGGGAAACTCTCGGAAAAGTAGGTCTTGCCGAAGTTCACCAGCAGGGTGCCGTAGACCGCGCCCACCAGGCTCATGCGCCCGCCCACGGCGGCGTAGATCACCATCTCGATCGAGGGCACGATGCCGACGAAGGACGGCGACATGAAACCCACCTGCAGGGCGAACAGCGCACCGCCGATGCCGGACAGGCCGGCCGCCAGGCAGAACACGAAGACCTTGAACATGGCGACGTCGTAGCCGGAGAAGCGCACACGGTCCTCCTTGTCGCGCATGGCCAGCAGCAGGGTGCCGAGCTTGCTCTTCTGGATCCACAGGCACATCAGCACGCTGCCCAGCAGCAGCAGGCTGCAGACGTAGTAGAGGATGTACTTGGCGCTGTCGGTGCGGATGTCCCAGCCGAGCAGGGTCTTGAGGTCGGTCATGCCGTTGACGCCGCCGGTGTAGCCCTGCTGGCCGATGATCAGCACCGTCAGGATCAGCGCCACTGCCTGCGTGATGATGGCGAAGTACACCCCGCCCACGCGCCGCTTGAACATGGCGTAGCTGATGATGAAGGCCAGCAGCATGGGCAGGGCGACCACCGCGAACAGCGCGAAGGGCAGGTGCTCGAAGGGCTGCCACCAGATGGGGAGCGCGGTGAGCTGGTTCCAGTCCATGAAGTCCGGGATGCCGGGGGTGGACTGGATCTTGGTGCTGATGGGGTCGGACGCCTCCAGCTTGAGGAACATGGCCATGGCGTAGCCGCCCAGGCCGAAGAAGACACCCTGGCCCAGGCTGAGGATGCCGCCGTAGCCCCAGACCATCACCAGGCCCAGGGCGACGAAGCCGTAGGTGAGGTACTTGCCCACCAGGTTGAGGCGGAAGATGTCGAACAGCAGCGGGAAGGCCACCAGCAGTACCGCGGCCAGTATGAGCACGCTGCCCAGGCCCCGGCTGGCGATCCATGTGTTGAATTTGTTCATGTCATTGCTCCTGTGTGTGCGGCATGCGGTTCAGCGACGCACCTTGCTGGCGAACAGGCCCTGCGGACGGATCATCAGGATCACCACGATGAGCGACAGCGTCAGCACCTTGGCCATGGAGCCGCTCATGAAGAACTCGCTGATGGACTGCGTCTGCGCGATGCCGAAGGCCGAGGCCACCGTGCCCAGCAGGCTGGCGGCGCCGCCGAAGGTGACGACCAGGAAGGAGTCGACGATGTAGAGCGAGCCCGAGGTCGGCCCGGTGGAGCCGATGGTGGTGAAGGCGGCACCGGCCACGCCGGCGATGCCGCAGCCGATGGCAAACGTCAGCCGGTCGGTCTTGCTGGTGTTGATGCCGATGGCGTTGGCCATGGTGCGGTTGCTTACCGTGGCACGCACCCGCAGGCCCCAGCGGCTCTTGTAGAGGGCCAGCAGCACACCGCCGGTGACCAGCAGCGTCAGGCCCAGCACGAACAGGCCGTTGATCGGAATGTCCAGGCCTTCCTGCGGGGCCCAGGAGCCCATCAGCCAGTCGGGCAGCGTGGGGCTGACTTCCTTGGGGCCGATGGCGGTGCGGAACACCTGCTGGATGGCCAGGCTCAGGCCCCAGGTGGCCAGCAGCGTGTCCAGCGGACGCTTGTAGAGGAAGCGGATCAGCCCCCACTCGACCAGCCAGCCGGCGATGAAGGCCAGCACGAAGGCCGCTGCGATGGACAGCGGGAAGTAGTAGGGCATGAACGCCGGTGCCAGGCTCTCCGTCAGCGTGGAGAACAGGAACACCGTGTAGGCGCCGATGGTCATGAACTCGCCGTGGGCCATGTTGATCACGCCCATCTGGCCGAAGATGATGGCCAGGCCCAGGCCCATGAGCAGCAGGACCGAGAACAGGCTCAGTCCGGCAAAGCCCTGCATCAGGGTGATGTTGAGTATTTCCGAGAATTCCATGGCGTCACCTGCCTGTCTGTCTGAAGAAAAGGGTGGCGGCCGTCCCTTCAACCCTGGCCGCCACCTCGAAGCCCCCCCGCGAGGAGAGGGGCTTCGAACCTGCTTACTGGTAGCCCTTCGGGAACGGATCGGGCTCGATCAGGTTGGGCGACTCGGCCACCACCTTGAACGTCCCGTCCTTCTGGCCCTGGGCGATGCGCGACTTGCTCCACAGGTGGTGGTTCTGGTGCACCTTGACGTAGCCTTCGGGCGCGGTCTTGAGCTCGATGCCGGGCGAGGCGGCGACCACCTTGTCGACGTCGAAGCTGCCGGCCTTTTCCACCGCGGCCTTCCACAGCCAGGGGCCGAGGTAGCCGGCCTGCGTCACGTCGCCGATGACGGCGTCCTTGCCGTACTTGGCCTTGAAGGCGGCGACGAACTTCTTGTTGTTCTCGTTGTCCAGGGTCTGGAAGTACTTCATCGAGCTGTAGAAGCCTTCGAAGTTGTCACCGCCCACGCCGGTCATCTCGTCTTCGGTGACCGACAGGGTCAGCAGGAACTGCTTGGCACCGGTGATGCCGGCGGCCTTGAGCTGCTTGTAGAAGGCCACGTTGGAGCCGCCCACCACGGCCGCGAAGATGCAGTCCGGCTTGGCGACCTTGATCTTGTTGATCAGCGAGTTGAAGTTGGTGTTGCCCAGCGGGTAGTACTCCTCGCCGACCACCTTGCCCAGCTTGCCCACGCTCTCGATGTGCTTGCGTGCGATCTTCATCGAGGTGCGCGGCCAGATGTAGTCGGAGCCGACCAGGAAGAAGGTCTTGGCCTTCTTCTCCTTGGCGCCCCAGTCCAGGCCGTAGATGATCTGCTGCGTGGCTTCCTGGCCGGTGTAGATCACGTTCTTGGACTGCTCCAGGCCTTCGTAGAAGGTGGGGTAGTACAGCAGGCCGTTTTCTTTCTCGAAGATCGGCAGCACGGCCTTGCGCGAAGCGCTGGTCCAGCAGCCGAACACGGCGGCCACCTTGTCGTTGATCAGCAGCTTCTTCGACTTCTCGGCAAAGGTCGGCCAGTCGGAGGCGCCGTCTTCCTTGATGACGCGGATCTTGCGGCCCAGGATGCCGCCCATGGCGTTGATCTGGTCGATGGCCAGCTGCTCGGCCTGGATGGAGCCGGTTTCGGAGATCGCCATCGTGCCGGAGGAGGAGTGCAGCTGACCCACCACCACCTCGGTGTCGGTCACGGCCAGCTTGGTGGTGTTGACCTTGGCGGTGGGGAACTGCTGGGCCATGGCCAGGCCGGGCAGGCCGACCATGGACATGGCGCCCATGGCCTGCAGCAGGCGGCGGCGCTGCAGGTCGGCGGCAGCCAGGTGGACGTCGGACGGGGCGGACTGGTTTTTCATGAGGCACTCCTGAAAGAAAGGTGGGAACCAAGAACACCTGCTGAAGGTGCTGGGCGACACGGCGTCACCACGGCCTTGAGATTAGGGAGTGCCCCGCCGGCTGCCCATACGTCATTCAACGTATCGGAGGTTCCGGGCCTGGCGAGAACGGTTCTTGCATGTGCACTGCCCATGACAGCCCATGCACCAAAAGCGCGCGCATGAAAACCGCACCGCAACGCATCTTTCGCATCCGGCGCGACTACAACTCCTGGGTGGCCGACGAGACTCTGGAGGACTACGCGCTGCGCTACACGCCGCACAGCGCACGCCAATGGAGCGAGCTGCGGGTGGCCAACACGGCCTTCGGCTGCACGTCCTTTCTGGCGCTGGAGGCCATCGGCGGCGCCATCGCCCTGAACTACGGCTTCTCCAATGCGCTGTGGGCCATCCTGGTGATGGGGCTGATCACCTTCCTCACCGGCCTGCCGATCGCCATCTACGCCGCCCGTTACGGGCTGGACATGGACCTGCTCACGCGCGGCGCCGGCTTCGGCTACCTCGGCTCCACCGTCACCTCGCTGATCTACGCCAGCTTCACCTTCATCTTCTTCGCGCTGGAGGCGGCCATCATGGCCTACGCGCTGGAGCTGGCCTTCGACATCCCGCCGGCCTGGGGCTACCTCGTGTGCGCGCTGGTCGTGATCCCGCTGGTCACGCACGGGGTCACCGCGATCAGCCGGCTGCAGGCCAAAGATTTGACCATCGTAAATATCTTCCCGGAATATAAACAGGGTGAAGTGGGGCTGGCTTCTGGG
>CAZJKR010000083.1:3664-11731 GCA_964546615.1 uncultured Curvibacter sp. | reverse complement strand
CGCTGCGCGCCCGGCTGGATGCGGCCGAGCTGAAGGCGCTGGCCAGTGCTGACGCGCTGCTGAGTTTGAGCGGCCACCGCCGCCAGCAGGTGTGGGACGCCGCCGCCCTGCACGCCGCGCCCGTGCTGCTGCGCGAGGCGCCGGTGGATGAAGAGGGGCTGGAACTGCCCGCCGCGCCCGAAGGCGAAGAGATCGTGTTCGACTACGCGGCCACCGGCCTCACGCTACGCCGCCACCCGCTGGCGCTGCTGCGCGGCCAGCTGCGTCAGCAGCGCCTGCTCACGTCCGAAGAACTGCACCGCCTGCCCGACGGCCGGCTGGCGCGGGCCTGCGGCCTGGTGACCACGCGCCAGCAACCGGGCACAGCCAAGGGCGTGGTGTTCGTCACGCTGGAAGACGAGACCGGTACGGTGCAGGTGATCGTGTGGAAGGCGCTGCGCGAGCGGCAGCGCCGCGAGCTGCTGGGCGCGCACCTGCTGGCCGTGCACGGCACCTGGCAGCGCCAGGGGCCGGTGTGCCACCTGATTGCCGGGCATCTGGAAGACCTCACGCCGCTGCTGGGCCGGCTGGCCACGACCAGCCGGGATTTCCACTGACCCCGCCCAACACCCTGCCGGCCGACAGGCGGCGGAAACTTTTCACTGAAATGCTGATCTTATATACAGTAAGCAGGCCTTATTTCCCGTCTGCCTAAGGCAGACAAGCGGAAGAGGTGCATGGCTTAGCACTCTTTGCCCGAGAGTGCTAATATTAGAAACATGAAGAAAAGGAGTTCTGGCATGACCGCTCAAACTGGACTTTCTGGTTCCGCGCTGGCTGTGACCAACCCGTGGACGCTGGTGCCGCCGCTGGGCAATCTGGACGCCTACATCACGGCGGTCAACCGGATGCCCATGCTCACGCTCGAAGAGGAGCAGGACTTCGCACGCAAATTCCGTGATCAGGCTGACCTTGAGGCTGCCGGTAAGTTGGTGCTCTCTCACCTGCGCCTCGTCGTGTCTGTCTCCCGCCAGTACCTGGGCTATGGCCTGCCGCACGGCGACCTGATCCAGGAAGGCAATGTGGGCCTGATGAAGGCTGTCAAGCGCTTCGACCCCAACCAGGGCGTGCGCTTGGTGAGCTACGCGCTGCACTGGATCAAGGCCGAGATTCACGAATACATCCTGCGTAACTGGCGCATGGTCAAGGTCGCCACGACCAAGGCCCAGCGCAAGCTGTTCTTCAACCTGCGCTCCAAGAAGCAGGGCTACAAGGCCGATGCCGCTGCCGCCGACGCGGCCACCCACCGCGACACCTTGAGCGAGCAGGAAATCGACCTGATGGCGCGCGAGTTGAACGTCAAGCGCGAGGAAGTCATCGAGATGGAAACCCGTCTCATGGGGGGCGACGTCATGCTCGACCCGGGACCGGCCGATGACGGTGACGAGGCCTTTGGCCCGATCGCCTACCTGGCCGACGCCAGCCACGAGCCGACGGCCATGATTGAGGCCCGCCAGCGTGACCGCCTGGCCAGCGACGGCATTGCCGCTGCGCTGGACATTCTGGATGCGCGCAGCCGCCGCATCGTGGAAGAGCGCTGGCTGAAGGTGAACGATGACAACTCGGGCGGCATGACGCTGCACGAGCTGGCCGCCGAGTACGGCGTGAGCGCCGAGCGCATCCGCCAGATCGAAGTGGCAGCTATGAAAAAAATGAAAGCCGCGCTGGCAGAATACGCCTAAGCACTGGGCACACCCCCAGGCTGCGCGCACTTCGTGTCGCTACGCCACCCCCCTTGCAGGGGGCGACGCCGGCGGCCCGGCGCAGCCGGTTCCGCGGCGTCCTGCGATGAAGACCAACACACCTTGAGCATGCCTATGAACTCACGTCGCGCTCTGCTTTTGATAGCGCTTGGCGCTTTCTCCATGGGCGCCCATGCCCAAAAAGCCTCTGAAACCCCGGACTGGCCGAGCAAGCCGCTGAAGATCCTTGTGGGCTTTCCAGCCGGCACCTCACCCGACCTGGTGGCGCGCACGCTGGCCGAGCCGCTGGGCAAGGCACTGGGGCAACCGGTGATCGTGGAGAACCGGCCCGGCGCTGGCGGCAACATTGCGGCCGACCTGGTGGCCAAGGCGACCGACGGTCACACCATCGGCGTGATGATCAACGGCAACCTCACCATTGCCAAGCTGCTCAACCCCAAGACGCCCTACGACCCGGCCAAGGATCTGAAGCCGATCAGCCTGATCGGCACCGCGCCGCTGGTGCTGGCCGCACCGGCCAATGCCCCCGGCAACAACGCGGCCGAGTTTCTGGCGGCAGCACGCGCCAGCGGCGACGCCTGGAGCTACGGTTCGCCCGGCGTCGGCACGGTGGGCCACATCGGCATGGAGCTGCTGAAGGCGCGCGTGGGCATGGCACCGGTGCATGTGCCCTACCCTGGCTACCCGCAGGTGGTGACGGCCATGGTGGGCGGCCAGATCCAGCTCTCCATGCTGCCCCCGGGCCTGGCGCAGGCGCAGGCGCGTGCCGGCAAGATCAAGGTGCTGGGCGTCACGTCGAGTGGCCGCAGCACGCTGGCACCCGAGGTGCCGAGCCTGGCAGAAGCCGGCGTGAAGAACTTCCAGCTCGAGATCTGGAACGGTGTGGCCGGTCCGGCCTCGCTGCCCAAGCCGGTGGTGGAGAAACTCAGCCGCCTGTTCAGCGACATCGCGCGCAGCCCCGAGGTGCGGCAGAAGCTGTTTCAGCAGGGTTGGCAGGTGGCGGGCACGTCGGCCGAAGGGCTGGCGACGCGCATCAAGGCGGACACCGCGGTGCTGGGCAAGATCATTGCCGACCGCGCGATCAAGGCCGAGTAAGTCGCTGCGCCCGGCGTATCAGGCGACGGCGCGCAGCTTGCTGCCTGCCAGCTCAGGCTGCAGCTGCAGCCGCTGGGTGCCGGTGTAGCACAGGAAGTGCTTGTTGGTGGCCCGGCCGATGGTGCACAGGCCGACCCGCTCTGCCACCGCATGCCCCATCTGCGTGATGCCGCTGCGTGACACCACGACAGGCACGCCCATCTGGGCCGACTTGATGACCATTTCGCTCGTCAGACGTCCGGTGGTGTAGAAAACCTTGTCCTGACCATCCATGGCGTCCGGGTCCTGCAGCCACATCCAGCCTGCAATGGTGTCGATGGCGTTGTGGCGGCCCACGTCCTCGACGAAGAGCAGCATCTCTTCACCTCGGAACAGGGCACACCCATGCACCGAGCCGGCCGACTTGTAGGTGCTCTCCTGCAGGCGGATGGCATTGACGATGCCATACAGCTGGGCCTGGGACAGGCGGGCTTCAGGCAGAACAATGCTGTCGACTTCGTCCATCAGGTCACCGAACACGCTGCCTTGGCCACAACCGGTGGTCACCACCCGCTTGGCCGTGCGCTGCTCCACATCGGCAATGCCTTCACGCGTCTTGACCGCCGCCGCGCCGACCTCCCAGTCCACCGTGATGGACTCGATCTCTGCAACAGAGCGCACCAGCCGCTGATTGCGCAGGAAACCCAGCACCAGCAGCTCCGGATTGGCGCCCAGCGTCATGAGCGTGACCAGCTCCCGCTTGTCGACGTAGACGGTCAGCGCCCGTTCCGACGGAATGGAAATTCCGGTGCGTTCGCCAAACTCGTTGACGGCAGTGACTTCACGCGTGAGCGGCGCCTCGGCACGGCTCAGATACGGCAGGTGGATGTGAGGCATGGCAACAGACTACAACAAAAAGGGCCGGGGCTGTGCAGCCCGGGCCCATGACCACGAAGTCCGAGCGGCGTCAGGACTTCTTTTTCTTCTTTTCAGGTGCAGCGGGTGCCGGTGCGGCGGCAGGCGCGCTGCCGGCCACGGTGGAGACGTAGGGGCCGGGATCGGCGCAAGGCGGCATCGGCACCGGCTTGGCTGCGGACTTGTTCGTCTTCTGATAGTGGGCCGCCACCTTGTCCATGGACTTGCACAGCTGGAAGGCTGCCACCTTGTTGCCATGCGCTGCCTTGGCGGCAGCCTCGGCGGCCTTGGCCTTGGCCTCGTCACTCGGGGGCGGCAGCTTGGCCAGTGCAGACACGGACACGACGCAAGCCGCGGCAAAAAAAGCAATCGATTTCATGGGAATCTCTCTCCTTGATCACGCCTGAGCGGTGGGAGCAGGTGCCGGCTCGGCACTGCGCTGGGCCGGAATCTTGCCGGCCTTGATGTCGTCGTACCAGAGCTCATGGTGTTCCTTGGCCCAGGTCTCGTCGACATAGCCGGTCTTCATGGCATCGTAGGCACCGGCCATACCAAGCGTACCCATGTAGATGTGGCCCATGAACATGGCCATCATCAGCACCGTAGCCACGGCATGGATCATGTGGGCGATCTGCATGTCGGAGCGCAGGTAGTCGAGGCCGGGAATCAGCTTGTCGAGCACCAGCCCCGAGGCGACCACAATCAGGCCGAGCAGGAACACGCCACCCCAGAACAGCACTTTTTCGCCGGCATTGAAACGGTGCGAAGGAACTTCGTGCGCGCCCAGCAGGCCGCCGCCCTTGACGAGCCAGGTGATGTCTTCCTTGCGCGGCAGGTTGTCGCGCACGAAGGTGATGATGACCACCACCAGCGAAACCGCGAACACCGGGCCGGCAAAGTTGTGCAGGTTCTTCATCACGTAGGCCAGCCAGCCGAACAAGGTGCCACCGATGACGGGATGCAGGAAGAACTTGCCGAAGGCCATCACGATGCCCGAAATGGCCAGGATGCTGAACGCAATCGCGTTCGCCCAGTGCGCCGAACGCTCGAATGCGGTGAATCGTTCGATCTTGCGCCCGGTCTCAGCCCCGTGCAGCTGCAGGGTGCCCTTGCGCCAGTAGAACAGCGCGATGGCACCCAGCACGATGAGCAGCAGGGCGCCGCCGTACGGAATGAGCCAGTTGTTGCGCACCTGGCGCCAGGCTTCACCAGCATTGGTCAGCATGGAACCAGGGTATTGCACAAAGGGCTGGATCAGGTTGCCAGCTTCAGGCGCCTGATCCTTGGGCAGGCTGCTGTAGCCCGTGACACCGGCGCCCACCTGACGCCACATCGGCGCATTGTTGCCTGGCTGAACCTTGGCACGCTCGGCATTGGTCTGCGTTGCGTAGCCCGGATCGGCACTGGCATCAGGTTTCACTTCGAATATGTTCTGGCTCTGGATACCACCGGTTGCCGCAGGAGCCGCCGCCATCGGTTCATCCACCTTGAGCCGGTCCTGCGCCAGAACCGGGTAGCCCCAGCCGAGCGTCACCAGGACCACGCATGCAAGCGCTTTTTTCATGTGGGCATCCCGTCTCAGTTGACTCGGTTGTACTCGTTCTGACCATTTTGACCACGGGCCTTCAGGTGCGACTCCCAGCTGGTCTTGTCGCCCTGCTTCCAGCCTGGATCGACGTAGGACTTGCCGGTGCCGGTGTAGGGCGCAGCATCCTGCTTGGCGCCACCCGCCGTTTGCGGCTTGTCACCGCAAGCAGCCAACAGGGCGGCCACGGCCATCAGCATCATGGCTTTTTTCATGATTTCGCTCCTGTCGGTGCGGCCGCAGCCGGTTGCCCTGCCTGACGCGCACCGTAGGCGGTGCCCCAGCCCCAGACCTCGGCCCCCTTGCCGCGCATGAGCACGCGGTTGCGGAAGATGTCGGCCACCATGTCACCGTCACCGGCGAGCAGGGCCTTGGTCGAGCACATCTCGGCGCAGGCCGGCAACTTGCCCTCGGCCAGGCGGTTGCGGCCGTATTTCTCGAACTCGGCCTGGCTGCCGTGCGCCTCGGGGCCGCCGGCGCAGAAGGTGCACTTGTCCATCTTGCCGCGCACCCCGAAGGTGCCTTGCGAGGGGAACTGCGGCGCACCGAAGGGGCAGGCGTAGGAGCAGTAGCCGCAGCCGATGCAGATGTCCTTGTCGTGCAGCACCACGCCTTCATCGGTGCGGTAGAAGCAGTTGACCGGACAGACGGCCATGCAGGGCGCGTCGCTGCAGTGCATGCAGGCCACCGAAATGGACTTTTCGCCGGGGACACCATCGTTGAGAGTGACCACGCGACGGCGGTTCACGCCCCACGGCACCTCGTGTTCGTTCTTGCAGGCGGTGACGCAGCCGTTGCACTCGATGCAGCGCTCGGCGTCACAAACAAATTTCATGCGTGCCATTGCGTGTCTCCTTATGCTTTCTCGATCTGGCAGATCGTGGTCTTGGTTTCCTGCATCATGGTCACGCTGTCATAACCATAGGTCGTCGCCGTGTTGACCGCCTCGCCGCGCACAATGGGCGCCGCCCCCTTGGGGTAGTAGGCCAGCATGTCCACACCCTGCCAGCGGCCGGAGAAGTGGAACGGCATCCAGACCGTGTCGGGCGCCACGCGCTCGGTCACCAAGGCCTGTACGTTCAGCCTGGCACCGGTCGGGCTGTGCAGCCAGACACGCTCGCCGTTGCGGATGCCGCGCTCGTTCGCCGTCTTCGGGTTGATTTCCACGAAGGACTCCTGCTGCAATTCGGCCAGCCAGGGGTTGGAACGGGTCTCTTCGCCACCGCCCTCGTATTCAACCAGGCGGCCGGAAGACATGATGAGCGGGAACTTCTCGTGCAGCTTGTCGGCCACGTTCTTGTCCTGCACCGACTTGTACAAGGTGGGCAGACGCCAGAACGCCTTCTTGTCGTCGTGCGTCGGGTACTTGGCCATGAGTTCCGGCTTCGTACCGTACAACGGCTCACGGTGCTGCGGCACCGGATCGGGGAAGTTCCAGACCAGAGCGCGCGCCTTGGCGTTGCCGAAGGGATGGCAACCGTGTTTCATGACCACGCGCTGGATACCACCGGAGAGGTCGGTCTTCCAGTTCTTGCCTTCGGCGGCCTTCTGCTCGGCTTCCGTCAGATCGTTCCACCAGCCCAGCTTCTTGACCAGCACATGATCGAACTCGGGATAACCGGTCGTGATGTCGGCGCCCTTGGAGTGCGAACCGTCCTCGGCCAGCAGGCTCTTGCCCTCGCGCTCCACGCCGAAATTAGCGCGGAAGTTGCCGCCCCCGTCCATGACGTGGCGATCGGTCTGGTACAGATTGGGCGAGCCCGGGTGCTTGATCTCGGCCGTGCCGTAACAGGGCCAGGGCAGACCGAAGTAGTCACCGGACATGTCGTAGCCGGTCTCCTTGTCCACCACCTTGCCCTTGCAGCGCAGGCTCTTCACGTCGAAGGCGTTCATGTTGCGCATGTGGGCCTTCAGGCGCTCCGGGCTCTGACCGGTGTAGCCAATGGTCCAGACGCCGCGGTTGATCTCGCGCAGGATGTCTTCTGGCACAGGCTCGTCCATGCCCTTGACCTTCTGCATCTTGTAGTTCTTGGACAACTCCTTGCCAAAGCCGAGCTTCTCGGCCAGCTGGTGCATGATCATGTGGTCACTTCGGCTCTCCCACAACGGCTCGATGACCTTCTCGCGCCACTGGATGGAGCGGTTGGAGGCGGTGCAGGAGCCGCTGGTCTCGAACTGGGTCGCGGCCGGCAGCAGGTACACGGCACGGTTGGGATTGAGGTCTTCAGCCTTGCCCGGCATGGCCGCCATGGCGGCTGTGGCCGACGGATACGGATCCACCACCACCAGCAGGTCCAGCTTGTCCATGGCGCGCTTCATCTCCAGACCGCGGGTCTGCGAGTTGGGCGCATGGCCCCAATAGAACACACCACGCAGGTTGGAGTCCTGGTCGATCAGTTCGTTCTTCTCCAACACGCCATCGATCCAGCGCGAGACGGTGATGCCGGGCTTGCTCATCATCGCCGGAGCGGCGAACTGTTTCTTGATCCATTCGAAGTCCACGCCCCAGACTGTGGCGAAATGCTTCCACGAGCCTTCGGCCAGACCGTAGTAACCGGGCAGCGAATCCGGGTTGGGACCGACGTCGGTCGCACCCTGCACGTTGTCGTGGCCACGGAAGATGTTGGTACCGCCACCGGACTTGCCGACATTGCCCAGCGCCAGCTGCAGAATGCAGGAGGCGCGCACCATCGCATTGCCGATGGTGTGCTGGGTCTGGCCCATGCACCAGACGATGGTGCCGGGCCGGCT
>CAZJKR010000083.1:0-3654 GCA_964546615.1 uncultured Curvibacter sp. | reverse complement strand
CTGGTCGAACAAGGTCTGTTGGCACGCGTTCGCCACGAGCACCACGTCGCGGCCAGCCTCGGCCAGCATCTTGGCGACCTTGGCCATCTGTTCTTCCTTGACCCCGCAGGCCTCCTCCACCGCCGCCGGCGTCCACTTGGCCATGATGTCCTTCTTGACATCTTCCATGCCGTAGACACGGTCGTTGATGTACTTCTTGTCCTCCCAGCCGTTCTTGAAGATGTGGTACAGCAGGCCGAACAGGAAAGGAATGTCAGTACCGGAGCGGATGCGCACGTACTCGTCGGCCTTGGCCGCCGTGCGGGTGAAACGGGGGTCGACCACGATCATCTTGCAGCCGGTTTCCTTGGCGTGCAGCATGTGCAGCAGGCTGACCGGGTGAGCCTCAGCGGCATTGGAGCCGATGTACAGCGCGACCTTGCTGTTCTGCATGTCGTTGTACGAGTTGGTCATGGCACCGTAACCCCAGGTGTTGGCCACACCGGCCACCGTGGTGGAGTGACAGATGCGTGCCTGGTGGTCACAGTTGTTGGTACCCCAGAAGCTCACGAACTTGCGCAGCAGGTAGGCCTGCTCGTTGTTGTGCTTGGAGGAGCCGACGAAGTAGACGCTGTCCGGACCGCTGGCCTTGCGCAGCTCCAGCATCTTGGCGCTGATTTCGTTCAGGGCCGTGTCCCAGCTGATGCGCTCGTACTTGCCGTTGACCAGCTTCATCGGGTAGCGCAGGCGGTACTCGCCATGACCGTGCTCACGGATCGAGGCCCCCTTGGCGCAATGTGCCCCGAGGTTGATCGGCGAATCGAACACCGGCTCCTGTCGCACCCAGACGCCGTTTTCCACCACGGCGTCGATGGCGCAGCCCACCGAGCAGTGCGTACAGACGGTGCGTTTGACTTCGATCTTGCCGTCGCCGACGGCAACGCCCTGAGCGGCACGCGCCTTTTTCACCAGCGTCAGTTGCGATGCGGCGATGCCGACACCCAGGCCCAGGCCTGAGCGGCGCAAAAAGGCACGGCGGTCCATGGTGGGCAACGCCTGGGACAGGCCGCGACGCAGACTGTGGACAAACGGAGACCGGGTAGCCGACTCGGCCTTGGCAGTTTTTTTGGTCAGTAACATGAAACTCTCCAGCGAACAGCGTTAGATGAGGGTGGTCTTGAAATAGCGCTTGATGTGCTCGCTCATGTGATAACCACCGCCTTTGGCCGGCGCCGGCTTGCGCTCCTGCTCGACCGGCTGCGCGGGCTGTACGGCCGGCATCAGGCTGGCCACGGTGGCAACGGCACCCACCGTACCGGCGCCCGCAAACAGCGTGCGACGTGACAATTTGCCCTGGGACTGACTCATGCTGTGTCTCCTCGAAGGTTCCGCATAGGAACAGATATGCATAACTGAACCGGCCTGAATCTATCAATCCGTTTTTGATTCAGCAAACGCTGATATTTGCTCCATCGCCACTGAAATCGCGGTCATTCACAACTTTCGGAGAATAGGAATCAGTCTCAAGAAAATCATTTTTTCGGACGCAGCAAATGCCATCACGACAAATCAATGACTTGCATCATTGCTGCTCCGCAACAACCTGTCTGATCAAGACAAGTTGTCAGCAAACATGCGACAAGTTGTCGCACTGCGGGTGGGTTTGGGCAAGACACGACCCACTTCAAGACGCAAGACTGGCGTTGTGCGTGGGTAAAAAATTCTTTTCTTTATCCGAGTAATTTGCTCGGATGTCGTCGATAGAATTTCGTACAAGTCAACGCCGCACCGTGATGCAAACGCCTACCTACTCTTTCGTCGCCAAAGCTGCAGACACATGGCCGTTCTGGTCCATCCTGGTCGTCGACGATGAGCCCGGCATGCGCAATTTCCTGGTCAAGACGCTGACGCCGCGCTGCCAGTCGGTGATGGAGGCGGGCAGTGCCGAAGAGGGGGCCCGCCTGCTGCGCAATCACCATGCGGATCTGATCATTCTGGACATCGCCCTGCCGGGACAGAACGGCGTCGCCTGGCTCAAGGAATTGCGTGAACAGGGTTACACCGGTCAGGTCATCCTGATCACCGCCTTTGCCGACCTGGACACCGCCATCGAGGCGTTGCGCGCTGGTGCGTCGGACTTCATCCTCAAGCCCTTTCGCGTGCCGCAGATCCTTAATGCCGTACGCCACTGCTATGAATCTGCCCGCCTGGCGCGCGAGAATTTCGTGCTGCGCCACACCCTCTCGGCCAGCCAGGCCAGCAACAGCGGCCTGGTCGGCCACTCCCCCCTGATCACCCAGCTTGCTCAGACCTTGCACCGCGTTGCGGCGGTCAACAGCACGGTATTGCTGCAAGGCGAGTCCGGCACCGGCAAGGAGCTGGCAGCACGCGCCCTGCACGCACTGAGCCCGCGCGCGCAAGGCCCTTTCGTGCCGGTCAACTGCGCCTCGATGTCGCCCGAGCTGATCGAGAGCGAACTGTTTGGCCACGCCAAGGGCGCGTTCAGCGGTGCCACCAAGGCGCGCAACGGCCTGTTCTACTACGCCCAGGGCGGCACGCTGTTTCTGGATGAAGTGGCGGAGCTGCCGCTGCCGCTGCAAGCCACGCTGCTGCGTGCCCTGGAGGACCTCAAGATCCGCCCGGTGGGCAGTCAACAGTACCTGCCCGTCAACGTGCGCATCATCGCCGCCACCAACCGTACCCTGCCGGAAGAAGTGGCCGCCGGACGCTTTCGCAAGGATCTGTACTACCGGCTGCAGGTGGTGGAACTCACGTTGCCGCCCTTGCGCGAACACAAGGAAGACATTCCGGAGCTGGTCCAGCACTTCACGGCACAGCTTGCCCCGGTTCTGGGCGCCGCGCCGCTGCAGATCACGCCGGCCGAGACGGACTACCTGATGCAGTACGACTGGCCCGGCAATGTGCGCGAGCTGCGCAACCTGATCGAACGGTCCTTGATTCTCGGCTCGCTCAATGTCTCGGCGCTCTACTCCATGGACAAACATGCTGACAGCGTCGTGATGCCCGCCACCACCGACCTGCATACCCTGGAGAAGCAGCACATCTGCGCCATCCTCGACTCGGTCCAGGGCGACAAGACCCAGGCGGCCCGGCTGCTCGGCATCTCCCGCCGTACGCTGGAACGGCGTTGCGCCGAGTGGGCTCTGTCGTGAGACCGACCTGGCGCACGCCGCGCTGGATCAGCAGCTCGATCCGCAACAAGCTGCTGGCCATGGCACTGCTGCCGCTGCTGGTGGTCTTGCCATTGCTGGTTGGCGCCCTGGTGATCTGGGGTAACGCCGCCTACGACCGGCTGCTCATCACCAAGGTGCGCAGCGACCTGGCGGTGGCACGCGGCTATTTCGAACAGGTGCTGAGCGAAGTCGGGGCGGGAACGCAAGGGGTCGCGGCTTCGCATGCCCTGTACCTGACGCTGAACCGGGGTGATCTGTCGGGCCTGCAAGAGCTGTTGGCCCGGGAACGCACCCGGCTCGGCTTCGACTTCATCAACCTGTACCGCCCGGACGGTGAGTTGATCACGACCGACTGGATGGCAGCCCATCCCGCATTGCAGGCACATGCCCGCGACGTGCTTGCCATCAGCCCGCAGGCTGGTACCGGTCATGCCAGCCTGGCCCGGCTGGAGGCGCGCCAATTGCTGGCACTGGCACCGCA
>CAZJKR010000082.1:7148-11873 GCA_964546615.1 uncultured Curvibacter sp. | reverse complement strand
AGGTCGTCTTGCAGGTAGGGGTTGCGCTGCACCACCCAGATGTCGCCCAGCACCTCGTACAACATGCGGGCCGAACGGCCGGTGCGGCGCTCTTCGCGCAACTGGTTCAGCACTTCCCAGGCACGGGCGCCGAGCAGGCGGATGACGATCTCGCGGTCAGAGAACGAGGTGTAGTTGTAGGGAATTTCGCGTATGCGTTCGTGGCCGTGCGGCGCATCGCCGGACGCATTCACCAGATGATCAAGCGGAGTCGGAGCGTTCATGGGGGAGTCTGGAATTTCAGCCAGAACGGTACAACCCGGCTGAGGGGGGATGTTACCGCAGCGCAGCATTCACCTGCCCGCCTCATGGTAACCCCGGGTCCCCGGCCACCAGCCGCGGCGGTTTAATCAAACCGTAATCAGTCTGTCACACAGGCTTACTAGGCTCAGTGTCTTGACTTAAGGAGATTTCCCGATGCGTTTCACAGCGAAATTGGCGGTCGCCGCCCTTTCCGGCCTGTTGCTGGCCCCGGCCCAGGCCCAGACCGAGATCCAGTGGTGGCATTCCATGACCGGCGGTCTGAACGACTGGGTTATCGACCTGGCCAACGGCTTCAACGCCAGCCAGAAGGACTACAAGGTCGTGCCGACTTACAAGGGCACCTATGACGAATCGATGACGGCCTCCATCGCGGCCTTCCGCGCCGGCAACGCCCCCCACATCCTGCAGGTCTTCGAAGTCGGCACCGCCACCATGATGGCTGCCAAGGGCGCCGTCGTGCCGGTCGGCAAGGTGCTGGCCGACGCGGGCTACAAGTTCGATCCCAAGGCCTACATCCCGGCGGTGGTGGGCTTCTACACGGCGCCCAATGGTCAGATGCTGAGCTTCCCGCTCAACAGCTCGACCACCGTGCTGAATTACAACAAGGACATGTTCCGCGCCGCCGGCCTGGACCCGAACAAGCCGCCGCAAACCTGGCCCGAGCTGGTGCTGGCCGCAGCCAAGCTCAAGGCCTCGGGCGTGAGTTGCCCGTTCACCACCAGCTGGCAAACCTGGACCCAGCTGGAGAGCTTCTCCACCTGGCACAATACCTTGTTCGCGACCCAGAACAACGGCTTCGGCGGCACCTCTGCCCGCCTGGCCTTCAACAGCCCGCTGCACGTGCGCCATATCCAGAACCTGGCCGACATGGCCAAGCAGGGCCTGTTCCACTACCGCGGCCGCGGCAACAAGGGGGACGCGCCCTTCTACTCGGGTGAATGCGCCATGGCCACGGCCAGCTCGTCCACCTACGCCAGCATCAAGAAGAATGCCAAGTTCGATTTCGGCATCGCCCCCCTGCCCTACTACCCCGACGTGGCCGGAGCCCCGCAGAACACCGTGATCGGCGGCGCTTCGCTGTGGGTCATGGCAGGCAAGAAGCCGGCCGAGTACAAGGGTGTGGCCGCCTTCTTCAACTACCTGTCCGGACCCGAGATCCAGGCCCAGAGCCACCAGCGCACCGGCTACCTGCCGGTCACCATGGCCTCGTTCCAGCTGACCGAGCAGTCCGGCTTCTACAAGCAGAACCCGGGCACAGACACCGCCGTGAATCAGATGATCCGCAAGACCACCGACAAGTCGCGCGGCATCCGCCTGGGCAACTTCGTGCAGATCCGCGCCATCATGGAAGAGGAACTTGAGCAGGTCTGGGCCGGCAAGAAGTCGGCCAAGGAAGCGCTGGACGCCGCAGTCAAGCGTGGCAACGAGCAGCTGGAACGCTTTGAAAAGGCTAACAAGGGCTGAGCCCTTGTCAGCCCTGCGGCTGCCCTGAAGGCCCCTTCCCCGCCCCTCCCTGCCAAGCGGGGGAGGGCTTTCTAGTTTCTGGAATACGCATAACCGCAGCATGGAAAAACGCGTCCGCTTTCACAGCTGGTGGCTGCCCTGGGTGCTGCTGGCCCCCCAGGTGGTGGTCATCGCCGTCTTCTTCTTCTGGCCGGCGGGCCAGGCCCTGGTCCAGTCGCTGCAGCAACAGGACGCCTTCGGCACGTCGATCGAATGGGTCGGCCTGGAGAACTTCCGCCGGCTCTGGGCGGACGACAGCTACCTGGCTTCCTTCAAGACCACGGCCATCTTCTCCGTGCTGGTGGCCGGCCTGGGCCTGAGCCTGTCACTGGCGCTGGCGGTCTTCGCCGACCGCGTGCTGCGTGGCTCCTCGCTCTACAAGACCCTGCTGATCTGGCCCTATGCGGTCGCGCCGGCCATTGCGGGCGTGCTCTGGCTGTTCATGTTCGCCCCCTCCATCGGCATCGTGAGCTACGCACTGCGCCAGATGGGCTTTGAGTGGAACCACTTGCTGAACAGTCACCAGGCCATGACGCTGATCGTCTTCGCCGCTGTCTGGAAGCAGATCTCCTACAACTTCCTGTTCTTCCTCGCCGGCCTGCAGAGCATCCCTCGCTCGCTGATCGAGGCCGCAGCCATCGACGGCGCCGGCCCCTGGCGCCGCTTCTGGACGGTCGTCTTCCCCCTGCTCTCGCCGACCACCTTCTTCCTGCTGGTGATCAACGTGGTCTATGCCTTCTTCGACACCTTCGCCATCGTCGACGCGGCGACCGAAGGCGGCCCCGGCAAGGACACGGCCATCCTGGTCTACAAGGTGTATTACGACGGCTTCAAGGCGCTGGACCTGGGCGGCTCGGCCGCGCAGTCGGTGGTGCTCATGGTCATCGTCATCGCGCTGACCGTGGTGCAGTTCCGTTTCGTCGAGAAGAAGGTCAACTACTGACACCGTACCATGGTTGAACGTCGCCCCCTTGCCACCGCGATCTCGCATCTCGTCCTTATCCTGGGCGTGATCATCATCGCGTTCCCGCTCTACATCACCTTCGTCGCCTCTACGCATACCGCGCAGGACATCGTGCAGGTACCCATGCCCCTGCTGCCCGGCCCCCACTTTGTGGAGAACTACACCGCTGCCATCACAGGTACCAGTGGCAGCGCAGCGTCCACCGCCCCGGTCGGACGCATGATGACCGTCAGCCTGGTGATGGCCCTGGTCATCGCGCTGGGCAAGATCGCCATTTCCCTGCTCTCGGCCTTTGCCATCGTCTACTTCCGCTTCCCGGGCCGGCAGTTCTTCTTCTGGGCCATCTTCGTCACGCTGATGCTGCCGGTGGAGGTGCGTATCGGCCCGACCTACCAGGTCGTCAGCGATCTGGGCATGCTCAACAGCTATGCCGGCCTGACCGTGCCGCTGATCGCCTCGGCTACCGCCACCTTCCTGTTCCGCCAGTTCTTCCTCTCGGTACCGGATGAACTGGTGGAGGCGGCACGCGTCGACGGCGCCGGCCCGCTGCGCTTCTTCAAGGACGTGCTGCTGCCGCTGTCAACCACCAGCATTGCCGCGCTGTTTGTCATCCAGTTCATCTATGGCTGGAACCAATACCTCTGGCCCCTGCTTGTGACCAGCAGCGAAGACATGTACCCCGTGGTCATGGGCATCAAGCGCATGATCTCCGGGGGCGACGCCGCCAACGACTGGAACATCGTCATGGCCACCGCCATCCTGGCCATGCTGCCGCCGGCGCTGGTCGTCATCCTGATGCAGAAGTGGTTCGTCAAGGGCCTCGTCGACACGGAAAAATAAGAAACTGAACTCATGGCCTCCCTGACTTTCAACAACGTCATCAAACGCTACGGCCACGGCCCCAAGGCCAACCAGGTCATCCACGGCGTCAACGCCGACATCGCCGACGGCGAATTCATCGTCATCGTCGGCCCCTCGGGCTGCGGCAAGTCCACTTTGCTGCGCATGGTGGCCGGCCTGGAGGAGATCAGCGAGGGCGAGATCCGCATCGGCGAGCGCGTCGTCAACAACCTGGAGCCGGCCGAGCGGGACATTGCCATGGTGTTCCAGAATTACGCGCTCTACCCCCACATGACGGTGTTCGACAACATGGCCTACGGCCTGAAGATCGCCAAGGTCCCCAAGGATGAAATCCGCACTCGCGTGGACAAGGCCGCCGGCATCCTGGAGCTCCTGCCTTACCTGACGCGCAAGCCGCGTGAACTCTCGGGCGGCCAGCGTCAGCGCGTGGCCATGGGCCGGGCCATCGTGCGCCAGCCCCAGGTCTTCCTCTTCGACGAGCCGCTGTCCAACCTGGACGCCAAGCTGCGGGCGCAGACCCGGCTGGAGATCCAGAAGCTGCACCGCGACCTGGGCATCACCAGCCTGTTCGTGACCCACGACCAGGTCGAGGCCATGACGCTGGCGCAGCGCATGATCGTGATGAACGCCGGCGTCATGGAACAGTTCGGCACGCCGGAGGAGATCTACCGACGGCCCGCCAGCATTTTCGTGGCCAGCTTCATCGGCTCGCCACCGATGAACCTGCTGCACGGCGTCCCGGGCGGCCAGCCCGGCAAGGTGCTGGGCATCCGCCCCGAGCACCTGGCCGTCGGCGAGCACGGCTGGGCCGTTGTGGTCGAGGCGTGCGAGCTGCTGGGCGCTGAAAGCATCATCCACGCCCGGCTGGGCGAGGAGCGCCTGTGCGTACGCGTCGATGGCGGGATGCACGCACCACCGCCTCCCGGCAGCACCGTCCATGTTCAGCCCCGGGAAGAGTGCATCCAGTGGTTTGATGCCCACACCGGGAAGAGGGCATGAGCCGCAGCCTTCCGCCCTGGCCTTACCCACGCTGGATCGCCCACCGCGGCGCCGGCTTGCTGGCCCCCGAGAACACGCTGGCCGCCATGCGGCTG
>CAZJKR010000082.1:6094-7138 GCA_964546615.1 uncultured Curvibacter sp. | reverse complement strand
GCCAAGCTGTCGCAGGACGACGTGCCCTTCCTGCTGCACGACGCCACCCTGGAGCGCACCACCACGGGCCAGGGCACCGCCGGCGACCTGCCGTGGCAGACCCTGGCACAGCTCGACGCCGGCCGTTGGCATTCGCCCGCTTACGCCGGCGAGCCGCTGCCGGCACTGGAAGACGTGGCCCGCTACTGCCAGGAGCAGCAACTGCTGCTCAACATCGAGATCAAGCCGACGCCCGGCACCGAGCGACACACTGGCGAGGTGGTCGCCCAGGCCGCTGCCACCTGGCTGCAGGGCGCCGCCGTGCCGCCACTGCTGACCTCCTTCCAGCCCGAGGCGCTGCAGGGCGCGCGCGCCGCCGCACCGCAACTGCCTCGCGGCCTGCTGCTGCACCAGCTATGGCCGGAATGGGACCGGATTGCGCTGGAGTTGGGCTGCGTGGCCGTGGTCTGCCACCATCCCCTGTGGGACGCCGCCTCCCATGCCCGGGCGCGCGCTGCCGGCCTGCGCACCTTGAGCTACACCGTCAACGAGGCAGCGGTGGCGCAGCGGCTGCTGGCGCTGGGCGTCGACAGCCTGATCACCGACCGGATCGACCTATTTGCGCCAGGCGCGTGACAGCAGCCACTGGCTGCTGGCCAGCGCCAGCACCAGCAGACCGTAGGCGACCATCTTGCCGTCACGCCCCAGCCACCACAGGCAGCCCAGCAGCACGACCACGCCCACTACAAAATTGATAGCTGCCTGCGACCACCAGGAAAGGCTGGGAGCGGGTTCTTTCCACAAAAGCCGGGGCGCCCAAGGCAGCAGCAGCGCCAGCGCCGCGGCCGGTGCCGCGAAATTCAGCAGGTGCAGCAGGATGCCCAGCCAGCTCATGCGGCAACCGCCGGCAGGGCGCAAAAGAGGGGAAAAACCGGGCACATCGGCAAATTTTATAATCGCGCCATGGCAGTCTGGGCTTTGGGCATCAATCACACGACCGCGCCGCTCGACTTGCGCGGCCGTTTTGCCTTTGCGCTCGACCAGATCGGCCCGACCCTGCACGGC
>CAZJKR010000082.1:1214-6084 GCA_964546615.1 uncultured Curvibacter sp. | reverse complement strand
CAGCGTCAGCGGGCCCGCAAACCTACAATTCTGACGTGAGTGTCTTTGCCCTCGGTCTGAACCACACCACCGCGCCGCTCGATCTGCGTGGCCGGTTTGCGTTTGCGCTCGACCAGATTGCGCCCACGTTGCAGGGTTTGCGCCAGTCGCTGGGCAGTAACACCCGGCACCCGGGCGTGGAAACCGCCATCATCTCCACCTGCAACCGCACCGAGATCTACTGCGCCGGTGAGCAGCTGGCCGTCGTGCCCACGCTGGAATGGCTGGCCCACAGCGGCGGCGTCTCGCCCGCACTGCTGCACTCGCACACCTACGCACTGGAGGACGGTCAGGCTGCGCGCCACGCCTTCCGCGTCGCCAGCGGGCTGGACTCCATGGTGCTGGGCGAGCCGCAGATCCTGGGTCAGATGAAGGACGCGGTGCGCGCCGCCGAAGAGGCCGGCGCCCTGGGCACCACGCTCAACCAGCTGTTCCAGCGCTCCTTTGCCGTGGCCAAGGAAGTACGCACCTCGACCGAAATCGGCGCCCACTCCATCAGCATGGCCGCCGCCAGCGTGCGCCTGGCGGGCCAGCTGTTTGAAGACCTGAACGACATCCGGGTGCTGTTCGTCGGCGCCGGCGAGATGATCGAACTCGCCGCCACCCACTTTGCGGCCAAGCACCCGAAGGCGATGGCCATCGCCAACCGTTCGCTGGACCGCGGCGAGAAGCTCGCCAGCCGCTTCGGCGCCGAGGTCATGCGCCTGGCCGATCTGCCCAGCCGGCTGCACGAATTCGATGCCGTCATCAGCTGCACTGCCAGCACCCTGCCGCTGATCGGCCTCGGCGCGGTGGAGCGCGCGCTGAAGCTGCGCCGCCACCGACCGATGTTCATGGTCGACCTGGCGGTACCGCGCGACATCGAGCCCGAGGTCAAGGCGCTGAACGATGTCTACCTCTACACCGTGGACGACCTCGCCGCCGTGGTGCAGACCGCGCAGGCCAACCGCCAGGCCGCCGTGGCCGAGGCCGAAGTCATCATCGACGCTGGCGTGCAGAGCTTTCTGCACTGGCTGGACCAGCGCAGCAGCGTGCCGCTGATCCAGCAGCTCAACGCGCAGGCCGACGAATGGCGCGCGGCCGAGATCGCCCGCGCCCGCAAGGCGCTGGCCCGAGGCGAGGATATGGACGCGGTGCTCGAAGCGATGTCCCGCGGCCTGACGCAGAAGCTGCTGCACGGCGCCCTGGCCGAGCTGCATGCCGGCGACGCCGCCGCACGTGAGCGCGCCAGTGCGGCCATCCAGCACTTCTTCCTGCGCAAGGAACGTTAGCGACGCCCGTGCCCCGCACGCCCCTGCAACCAAGCGCGGGGCGAACGGAGAATGCGGCGCTCAGCACCCCCGGTCGGGCTGAGCCTGTCGAAGCCCCCCTTTTTTTACCTTTCAGTGCAGCCGTGAAACCCTTTCTCCGCCAGCAACTCGAACGCTACGCCCTGCGCCTGGAAGAACTGAACTTCCTGCTTTCACGCGAGGACATCATGGCCGACATGAGCCAGTTCCTCGTGCTCTCGCGCGAGCACAACGAGGTGACGCAGATCGCCGGCCGCTACGCCCGCTACCGCCAGCGTGAGGCCGACCTGGCGAGTGCGCAGGAGATGCTGGCCGACCCGGACATGGCCGACATGGCCCGCGAGGAAGTCGAGGCCGCCACAGCAGAACTGGCGCAACTGGAAGACGAGTTGCAGCGCCTGCTGCTGCCGAAAGACCCGGACGATGCCCGGCCCGCCTTCCTGGAGATCCGTGCCGGCACCGGCGGCGACGAGTCGGCCCTGTTTGCCGGTGACCTGCTGCGCATGTACACGCGCTACTGCGAGCGCCGCGGCTGGAAGACCGAGCTGATCAGCGAGTCCCCGAGCGAGCTGGGCGGCTACAAGGAGGTGGTGCTGCGCATCGAAAGCCCGGCCAGCGCGGACCCCTCCGGTAGCGGTGTCTACGGCGACCTGCGCTTCGAGTCCGGCGGCCACCGTGTGCAACGCGTGCCCGCTACCGAAACGCAGGGCCGCATCCACACCAGTGCCTGCACCGTGGCCGTGCTGCCCGAGCCGGACGAGGCGCAGGCAGTGCAGATCAACCCGGCCGACCTGCGCATCGACACCTACCGCGCCAGCGGTGCCGGCGGCCAGCACATCAACAAGACCGACTCGGCCGTGCGCATCACCCACATCCCCACCGGCATCGTGGCCGAATGCCAGGACGACCGCAGCCAGCACCGCAACAAGGCCAAGGCGCTGCAGGTGCTCTCGGCCCGCATCCAGGAGAAGGAGCGCAGCGAGCGCGCCGCCAAGGACGCGGCGATGCGCAAAGGCCTGATCGGCAGTGGTGACCGCAGCGACCGCATCCGCACCTACAACTTCCCGCAGGGGCGCCTGACCGACCACCGCATCAACCTCACGCTCTACAAGCTGGACCGCATCATGGAAGGCGAGCTGGACGAGGTGGTGAAGGCACTGCGTGCGGCACGCGAGGCCGAACAGCTGGCCGAGCTGGAGGTGGGTGCCAGCTGATTTCAAATGAAATCAAGCCTCAGACCTTATCCCATCTACGCCAACAGCTCTTTTTTTGATAGCAAACCTCATGCAGATCCAGCAGGCCATCGCCGCCGCCGTCGCCCTCGGCCTGCCCCGGCTTGATGCCCAGTTGCTGCTGCTGCACACGCTGGGCCGGCCCGCCCACGACCGGGCCTGGCTGCTGGCGCACGACACCGATGAACTGGCCGCGGCGCAGCAGTCGCGCTTTCTGGCCCTGGTGCAGCGCCGGGCGACTGGCGAGCCGCTGGCCTACCTCACCGGCGTCAAGGAGTTCTACGGTCTGCCGCTGCAGGTCGATGCCCGTGTGCTGGACCCGCGCCCGGATACCGAGACGCTGGTTGAATGGGCACTTGAGTGCCTGCGTGAGGTGGCAGCGCCACGCATCGTCGACCTGGGCACCGGCAGCGGCGCCATTGCACTGGCGCTCAAGCACAGCCGCCCCGATGCACAGGTCTGCGCCGTCGATGCCAGTGCCGATGCCCTGGCCGTGGCGCGCGCCAACGCGCAGCGCCTGGGGCTGGAGGTGGCGTTCCGGCACGGCCACTGGCTGGCCGGCCTGGACGTACGCTTCGACCTGATCGTTTCGAACCCGCCCTACATCGCCGAGGGCGACCCCCACCTCGCCGCGCTGGGGCATGAGCCGCGTCAGGCCTTGACGGCTGGCGCCGACGGACTGGACGATCTGCGCGCCATCATCCAGCAGGCCGGGCAGTGCCTGCAGCCCGGCGGCTGGCTGCTGCTGGAGCACGGCTGGGACCAGGCGGAGGCGGTCCGCGCCCTGCTGCAGGCCGCCGGTTTCGACGCCGTGCAGTCCCGCCCGGACCTGGCCGGCATCGCGCGCTGCAGCGGCGCCCGGGCACCCCGCCGCTGAGCGCGCGGCAGCGCTCTTATTTCAGCTGCACGTAGCGTCCATCCCGGATCTCGGTGAAGAACACCTTGCGCTGCGTGTCGCCGTTGACGTCGAAGACGATCTGCTGCTGCAGCCCTTCATAGGGGCCATGCTTGAGCGCCGAACTCTTCAGGCTTTCGCCGCGCTCGCGTTTCTTCAATGCCGACAGCACCACGGTGGCAGCGTCATAGGCCGATACCGAGCTGTAGCCCGGGTTGCGCTGGAAGCGTTTGAAATAGGCCTCGCTGAATTCCTTGAAGCGCGGTGACGCGTCTTCACGGTTGTAGTTCTGCACGATCATCAGCCCCTGCACCACGTCGCCGCCGAGTTCGATCAGCTGCTCCGTGGCCGCCCACTCGGAAGCGCCGATCGGCAGCTGCGGTGCCTGTTTGCGGGCCTGCTGGGCCAGCCGCGCCACGTCGAGCGCCCCCGAGATGAAAAACAGGCTGTCGGGCCGGCTGAGCAGCATCTTGCGCAGCACCTGCTCGAAGTCGGCCTGTGGACCGGACTCGTAGGGCACCGCAGCCACCACCCGGCCGCCGCCGGTGGCCACGGCCTCCTGGAACTCCTGCAGCCAGGACTCGGTGAAGTTGCGGTTACGTACGTCATAGGCCACCGCGATCTGGCGCTGTCCGCGGCCGATCATCACCCGTGCATAGTCGCGCGCGTTGTCGCGCGTGGTGCGGTTGATGCGAAACAGGTTGTCGTCCTTGCCGTAGAAGGCCATCGAGGTGATGGTCGGACTGACCTGGAAGATGCCGGCGGCGCCCGTGATGGGCACGATGACCTCGGCCATGCTGCTGGTGAACGGACCGATGACCGCCTCCACCCGGGCCGCCACCAGCGCCCGGGCCGACTCGGCTGCGGTGTCCTTGTTCTGCGCATCGTCCTTGGCGATCAGCTCGACCATGCGACCGTCGAGCCCGCCGGCGCGGTTGAACTGCTCCACCGCCAGGATGACACCATTGAGGCCGGCCTGGCCGTTGTCGGAATTCTGGTCCGTCAGACCGCCGATGAAGCCTATCTGCACCGGCGTCTGCGGCCCGCAGCCCGCCAGCACCAGGCTGAGCAGGATGGCCATCAGAAGGCGAAGGCGGGGTTTGTTCATGATTCCGTCATTTCCGTTTTACATCATGCAATTATTGTTTATTTTATCAATTTTGATAAAATTCTGGAAGTACCATGCCAGCCCTCGCCCCAGCCCCTGCCGAGACGGGCAGCCCTTCGGTCACGTCAGCCGAGCGGCGGCTGGCGCGCTGGCGCCTCGCCTGGAACGGGTCCTTGCGCTTTCGCCTGCTGGCGCTCGGGCTGGCGCCCCTGCTGGTGGTGTTCCCCATCGTCATCGCGGTCTTGCTGCTGGCGGGCGGCGAACGGGGCAACAACCTGCTGCTGTCTAACCTGCGCAGCCACCTGGC
>CAZJKR010000082.1:642-1204 GCA_964546615.1 uncultured Curvibacter sp. | reverse complement strand
CCACCTGGCCGGCAGCCGCAACTACCTCGACCAGCTCAAGACCGATGCCGGTGTGCGGATCGCCCAGCAGGTCAAGTCCGAGCGTCTGCTGCATCTGATCGAAGGCAAGACGCCCGATCCGCGCGAACTCCAGAAGATGCTGCACACCGCCGCCGAGAGCAGCGGACTCGACTTCCTGCTGGTGGCCCGTGCCGATGGCACGGTCATCGGCGCCAGCACCGGCGTGACGCCCGGCAGCCGGCTGCCGGACTCGTACGTCATCCGTCAGGCCCGGATCGGGGTGGCCAACGCCGCCTACGCGCGTTTCGAAGCCGAACAACTCAGCGTTTTTTCGCCCCGCTTCCCGGCCCAGGCGCGTATCGATCCGACCCCCGTCTCCGGCCCCGGCGCGGCGGCGCAGACACCCGGCCTGCTGATCATGGCCGCCGCCCACTTCCCGCTGGCCGTCAACACCCCGGACGCCATCCTGGTCGGCGCGGGCGTGGTTTTCGGCCGCGATGTTTTCGTTAATCCCTCGCTGAGCGCCGGCGACCTGCTTGCCCTGCTGTCCAGTCTGTTTTAC
>CAZJKR010000082.1:0-632 GCA_964546615.1 uncultured Curvibacter sp. | reverse complement strand
GCATCCTGCTCAACAACAACCTGCCGCTGATCGAACACATGCGGGAGATCATCTACCCGGTCGGCACGCTGCCTGACGATGCCGAGGGCATGACCGCCCTTTTCCTCGACGACAGGAGCATCGTCATCAGCCGGCAGCGCCGGCAAGGGCCGCGCACCCTCGGCCTGGACGTCACGCCCGATATCCGCGCCAGCGTCATCGACCAGGGCCAGCCGTGGCTGGGCCGGCTCGAATTCGCCGGCCTGATGCATGTCAGCGGTTTCGAGGCCATCGTCGACGGCACCGGCCAGCGTATCGGCATGATCGGCGTCGGCTTTCCTCACGGGCCCTACCAGCGGGCCATGCTGTTGCTGCTGGCCATGGTGGCCGGTCTGCTGGCGCTGGCCATGCTGGCGCTGTCGCTCGTGTTCGCCGGCCGCGAACTGACGCAGCGGCTGGAGCGCATCGGCGCCACCATGACGGCCGTCGGCGGCGGCGACCGTCTGGCCCGGGTCGGTGTGCCGGCGCGCGACGACGAGCTGGGCCGGCTGGCCCGGCACTTCGATGTGCTGCTCGACACCATTGCCGAGCAGGACGCGCGCCAGCGGGCCGTGCAGCAGACGCTGGCGGACGAAGCCTCGCGCCGGCGAGCC
>CAZJKR010000081.1:0-11880 GCA_964546615.1 uncultured Curvibacter sp. | reverse complement strand
TGATCGGCGCGCCTCCCGGCTATGTCGGCTTCGACCAGGGCGGCCTGCTGACCGACGGCGTCGACCAGCATCCGCACTGCGTGGTGCTGCTCGACGAAATCGAGAAGGCGCATCCGGATCTCTACAACGTGCTGCTGCAGATCATGGATCACGGCCGGCTCACCGATCACAACGGCAAGCAGGTCAACTTCCGCAACGTCATCCTGATCATGACGACGAACGCGGGCGCCGAGACCATGAACAAGGCGACCATCGGTTTCACCAACCCGCGCCAGGCCGGCGACGAGATGGGCGATATCAAGCGCCTGTTCACGCCCGAGTTCCGCAACCGGCTGGATGCCATCGTCAACTTCAAGGCGCTGGACGAGCAGGTCATCCTGCGCGTGGTGGACAAGTTCCTGCTGCAGCTGGAGACCCAGCTGGCCGAAAAGAAGGTGGATGTCACCTTCACCGACAAGCTGCGCAAGCACCTGGCGAAGAAGGGTTTCGATCCGTTGATGGGTGCGCGGCCGATGCAGCGCCTGATCCAGGACACCATTCGTCGCGCCTTGGCCGACGAACTGCTGTTCGGACGCCTGACCGATGGTGGCCGTCTGACGGTGGACCTGGACGAGCGTGACGAGAGCAAGACCGAGGTCATCCTCGATATTCAGCCCTTGCCGAAGAAGGAGGGCAAGGCCAAGCCGGAAGAGGCGACGGCGGACTGAGTCGCCGGTTCTACGCAGCAACAAAAACGCCCGCAGCAGCGGGCGTTTTTGTTCGGTGAGGTAGCCGAATTACTTGGCAGCCAGCACCCAGGCAGACAGCTTCTTGGCATCCGCTTCGCTGACTTGCGGGTTGGCGGGCATGGGAACCGGGCCCCAGACACCTGCGCC
This sequence comes from uncultured Curvibacter sp., assembly GCA_964546615.1. GTDB lineage: Bacteria > Pseudomonadota > Gammaproteobacteria > Burkholderiales > Burkholderiaceae_C > Hylemonella. The sequence goes on along the minus strand of CAZJKR010000081.1, from coordinate 11,005 downwards.
GCCCTTGATGATCTTGGCGGCCAGCTTGTCGGCTGCCGACTTGTCGGAAGCGTATTTGGCGGCGATGTCCTTGAAGGACGGGCCAACCAGCTTCTTGTCGACGGCATGGCAGGCCATGCAGTTCTTGGAAGTGGCCAGCGCCTGATCGGCCAGCGCGGGAGCGGTCACCGACACGGCAGCAACCAAGGCAAACAGAGCACGTTTCATCATTTCCTCGTGGGTTGAGTTAAATTAAGCAAACAACGATATTGTAATAACTATGGTTGACAGCTTCAGAGCGGCGGCCATTCGGACTATGGGGGAATGCCATGTATCTGCTGGGCCTGGGCGTCGTTTTGCTGCTTCTGAAATTCCTGGAAATCGGGCCGGTGGCGGCCTGGGACTGGTGGCTGGTGCTGGTGCCGTTTGCGCTGGCGGTGGCCTGGTGGGCCTGGGCTGATGCTTCCGGCTACACCCGTCGCAAGGCCATGGCGCGGGAGGAGCAGCGTCGTCAGGCCCGTATCGACCGCAGTCGTGCCGCGTTGGGCAGCCAAAGAAAACGGCCCTGAAAGGGCCGTAGGAAGGGGCTGCCCGTGCCGAGACGGGTCGGGCACAGGCAAAGGGATGCGCCCGCCGTCGCTCAGAAGTTGTCGAGCACGGCCCCCTTGCTGGCGGTAGAGGCATTGAAGGCGAACTTTGCCTGCACGCCGCGGGTGTAGCGTGGCGCCGGAGGCGTCCAGCCTGCGCGTCGTTGGGTCAGTTCGGCCTCCGACACGTTGAGTTCCAGCTTGAGCTGGTGCGCATCGATGGTGATGCTGTCGCCTTCCTTGACGAAGGCGATGGTGCCACCCACGGCGGCCTCGGGCGCCACATGGCCGACCACCATGCCCCAGGTGCCGCCGGAGAAGCGGCCGTCGGTGATCAGACCCACGCTTTCGCCCAGCCCGGCGCCGATCAATGCCCCGGTGGGGGCCAGCATCTCGGGCATGCCCGGGCCACCCTTGGGGCCGAGGTAGCGCAGCACCATCACGTCGCCAGCCTTGATCTTGCCGTCCAGGATGGCCTTGAGGGCCGACTGCTCATCGTCGAAAACCCGTGCCGGGCCCGTCATGACCGGATTCTTCAGACCGGTGATCTTGGCCACGGCGCCTTCAGTGGCGAGGTTGCCCTTGAGGATCGCCAGGTGGCCCTGGGCATACATCGGCGCGCTGATCGGGCGGATCACGGCCTGGTCGGGACGGGGCTGGTCCGGCACGTCCTTCAGCACCTCGGCAATGGTCTGGCCGGTGATCGTGATGCAGTCGCCGTGGAGCAGCCCGGCATTCAGGAGGAGCTTCATGACCTGCGGAATGCCGCCGGCACGGTGCAGATCGATGGCCAGGTACTTGCCGCTGGGCTTGAGATCACACAGCACCGGTGTCTTCTGGCGTACGCGCTCGAAGTCGTCGATGGTCCAGTCCACCCCGGCGGCGTGGGCGATGGCCAGGAAGTGCAGCACGGCATTGGTGGAGCCGCCGGTGGCCATGATCACGGCCACGGCATTCTCGATGCTCTTGCGGGTGACGATGTCGCGCGGTTTGAGGTCTTTCTTGATGGCCTCGATCAGCACGCGAGCCGACTCCTTGGTGGAGGCGATCTTTTCGCCTTCCTCGTTGGCCATGGTGGAGGAGTAGGGCAGGGAGATGCCCAGGGCCTCGAAGGCACTGGACATGGTATTGGCGGTGTACATGCCGCCGCAGGAGCCGGTGCCAGGAATGGCGCGCTTCTCGATTTCGTGCAGGTCCTCGTCGCTGAGCTTGCCGGCGGCGTTCTCGCCCACCGCCTCGAACACGCTGACGATGTTGAGGTCCTGGCCCTTGTAGTGGCCGGGCAGGATGGTGCCGCCGTAGACGTAGATGGCGGGCACGTTGGCGCGCAGCATGCCCATCAGGCCGCCGGGCATGTTCTTGTCGCAGCCGCCCACGACCAGCACGCCGTCCATCCACTGACCCTGCACGCAGGTTTCGACGCAGTCCGCGATGACCTCGCGCGAGACCAGCGAGTACTTCATGCCCTCTGTGCCCATGGCCATGCCGTCGGAAATCGTCGGTGTGCCGAACACCTGGGCGTTGCCGCCGGCTTCCTCGATACCCAGGATGGCCGCATCCGCCAGCTTCTGCAAGCCGGAGTTGCACGGCGTGATGGTGCTGTGGCCGTTGGCCACGCCGACCATGGGCTTGCCGAAATCGCCTTCCTGATAGCCCATGCCGTAATACATGGAGCGGTTGGGTGCACGGGACTTGCCCTCGGTGATGTTGGCCGAACGGCGGTTGATCTGGATGACTTTGGTTTCCATGGTTCGTGGCTGGTTGTTGGAACGATGCAATCCTCAAGTGTAAGCCGAGGCGTTGGCGCCGGGGGCTGCGGCACAATGGCGCCCATGCTGATTCACCCGCAAATCAATCCGGTTGCCCTGCAACTCGGGCCGCTGGCCATCCACTGGTACGGTATTACCTACCTGGTGGCATTCGGTCTGTTCCTGTGGCTGGGCATGCGCCGGCTGCGGCACGAGCCCTTTGCCAGCGGGCCGGCGGCATGGACACGCCGTGATCTCGAGGACATCCTGTTCCTCGGCGTGCTGGGGGTGGTCATTGGGGGACGACTGGGCTATTGCCTGTTCTACAAGCCGGCCTACTACCTGAGCCATCCGCTGGAAATCTTCTTCGTCTGGCAGGGCGGCATGAGCTTTCACGGCGGCATGCTGGGGGTGGTGGGCGCCATGCTCTGGTTTGCCCGCACGCGCCGCAAGCCCTGGCTGCAGGTGGCCGACTTCGTGGCGCCCTGTGTCCCCACCGGATTGGCGGCCGGGCGGGTGGGCAACTTCATCAATGGCGAACTCTGGGGGCGTCTGGCCGACCCGGCGCTGCCCTGGGCCATGGTGTTTCGGGGGGGCGGCGATGCGCCGCGGCATCCCTCGCAGATCTACCAGTTCCTGCTGGAAGGCTTGCTGCTGTTCGTGCTGCTGTGGCTTTATGCGCGGCGGCCACGCCGCACCGGCCAAGTGGCGGCCGCCTTCCTGTTCGGCTATGGCACGCTGCGTTTCATTGCCGAGTTCTTCCGGGAGCCGGACGATTTCCTCGGCTTGCTTTCGCTCGGCCTGAGCATGGGGCAGTGGCTGTGCCTGCCGATGATTGTCGGTGGCATCGCTCTGTGGTGGTGGGCCACTGCCCGGCCACTGCGCAAGCCTGCGTGAGTCGCTCCGAATTTCAAGCCAAATTGGCAAGGAATGCACGCTGTTATTGCGTCTTAAGCTATAAATAATATAGCAATCTGGGCTGACCGGTGTTCTGCCAGGAGGAGGTTAGGGTTTTCCAGTGCTTGATAATTATCCGTAATTATGGGAAATTACGGGCAGCCGGAATGACGTTGGCGCGTCTGCCCGGGCCTGTTGCCAAGCGAAAGCCCAACCAAGAGTCCATCCCGATGCGTCTGGTCCACAACTCCCTGCACGAGCGCGTAGCCGCCACGTTGCGCGAGGAAATCTTCGCCGGCACCCTGGCGCCGGGCAGCTTCGTCGACGAGGTGGCGTTATGTGAGCGGCTGGCGATTTCGCGCACGCCGCTGCGTGAGGCGCTCAAGGTGCTGTCGGCCGAGGGGCTGGTGCGGCATGAGCCGCGGCGCGGCTGCTTCGTCAACGAGGTGACCGAACAGGATCTGGATGAGATCTTTCCCGTCATCGCCCTGCTCGAAGGGCGCTGCGCCTTCGAGGCCGCACGCAATGCCAGCGATGCCGATCTGGCGGTGCTGGAGACCTTGCACCAGCAGTTGCAAGGACATGCCCAGGCACGGCGCATCGTGGACTATTACCAGGTCAACCACGCCATCCATGAGGCCATCATCACCCTGGCCAACAACCGCTGGCTGGCCCAGGTGATCGGTGATCTGCGCAAGATCCTGAAGCTGGCGCGCCTGCAGGGCCTGCATGCGCCGGGCCGTCTCGCGCAAAGCCTGAACGAGCACCTGGCGGTGTTCGCGGCACTCAAGGCGCGCGATGCCGAGGGTGCGGAGGCCGCCATGCGCACCCATCTGACACGCCAGCGCGAGGCACTGCGCGAGATTGCACGCCAGCAAAAGAGCCGGAGGCTGGCATGAATCTCGACACGGCAACGTCCTGGCTGACGCGCAGCGTCTCGCAACTCAGCCCACGCTTGCGCGCGGCGGGTCTGCGCGTGCCGGCCGATGCGGCCAGGCCCGAGCGCGACGCTGCGCTGACGCGTGAGCAGCGCCGCACGCTCAAATTGCTGCAGTCGGTTGTCGATCCGCAGGTCAGCGAAGTCGAGGGTGGGCGCCGCGCCAGCAGCGTCGCCGCCTGGTACACGGCGGCCAGCCCCGAGCAGCGACGCGACGCCTGGCTCCTGATGAGCGAGCAGTTCGCGCCCGACGCCAAGAAGGTGGCAGCCTCGCGCGATCAGTATGAAAGCGCCATCGGCACGCCCGAGGAGGGGCAGGCCGAGATCCGCTTGCGTCGCGCCCTGGTGTCGCCGCGCACGCGCCTGCTGCAGCGCTTTTCGGCCTTCCCGGAGGGGCTGCGATTCCTGCTCGATCTGCGCGCCGAACTGCTGCCGCATCTCAAGTCCGAGAAGCGTCTGCTGGCGCTCGATGCCGAACTGGAGAACCTGTTCTGCACCTGGTTCGATGTGGCGTTTCTGGAACTGCGGCGCATGAGCTGGGATTCGCCGGCCTCGCTGATCGAGAAGCTCATCAAGTACGAGGCGGTGCACGACATCCGCAGCTGGGCCGACCTGAAGAACCGGTTGGACAGCGACCGCCGCTGTTACGGCTTTTTCCATCCGCGCCTGCCGGACGAGCCGCTGATCTTTGTCGAGGTGGCGCTGCTCGGCGAGCTGCCTGCCAGCATCGCGCCGCTGCTGGACGAGACGGCAGCGGCCTCGGACCTGACGCGCGCGACCACGGCGATCTTCTATTCCATCAGCAATACCCAGACCGGTCTGCGGGGCGTGAGTTTCGGCGACGCGCTGATCAAGCGTGTGGTCGAGACCCTGCGGGCCGAGTTCCCCAAGCTCAAGACCTTTGTCACGCTTTCGCCCATACCGGGTTTTCGTGCCTGGCTGGGGCGGCATGCAGCGGCGATGCTGGACAAGACGCCGCGGCGCGAGTGCGCTGCGCTGGCGCAGGCCCTGGGTCTGGAGCGCCTGACGGCCGAGCAGTTGCTGGCTGCGGCCGATGCCGCACGCGAACTCGAAGCGCAGGCGCCGCTGGCGCGCTGGCTGCAGCATTGCGCGGCCAGCTATCTGGGGCAGGCACTGCAGGAGGGCAAGCCGGTCGATCCGGTGGCGCGTTTCCATCTCGGCAACGGGGCGCGCGTGGAGCGGCTCAACTGGGCTGGCGACCCGTCGGCCAAGGGCTGGAAGCAGTCCTACGGCATGATGGTCAACTACCTCTACGATCTCAAGCGGCTGGAGCGGCACCGGGCGCTGCTGGGGCAGGGCAAAATAGCCATTTCCAGCGATATCGCCAAGCTGGTGCTCGAATGACCGGCATGCTTATCACGTTTCGTTAGCTCACCAAAACCACAGGAGACAGACATGACCTTGAGCCAACACTTCCACCCGACCCGACGCACTGTGCTGCAACTGGCCGCCGCCGGCCTGGCCGGTGCGGCCCTGCCGGGCTACGCCCAGTCCGGCTGGCCGACCAAGCCGGTGACCCTGATCGTGCCCTTTCCGGCCGGTGGCGGTACCGATGCTTTCGCCCGCCCGCTGGCGGCCCAGTTTGCCAAGCTGACCGGCAAGCAACTGATCATCGACAACCGGGGCGGTGCCGGCGGCACGCTGGGGGCCAGCATCGCGGCCAAGGCGCAGCCCGACGGCTACACCCTGTTCATGGGAGCGGTGCACCACACCATTGCGCCCTCGATGTACCCCAAGCTCGACTACGACATCGAGAAGGATTTCGTGCCGCTAGCGCTGGTGGCCAACGTGCCGCAGGTGCTGGTGGTCAACCCGAAGAAGGTGAGCGAACCCGATTTCAAGGCCTTCCTGGAGATGCTGCGCAAGAACCCGGGGCGCATGAACTACGGCTCCGCCGGCAGTGGCACCTCGCACCACCTGGCGGGCGAACTCTTCAAGCAGCAGACCAAAACCTTCATCACCCACATTCCCTACCGTGGCGCCGGCCCGGCGCTGCAGGATCTGATTGCCGGCAATGTGGACATGATGTTCGACGGTCTGGGCTCGTCCGCCGGGCACATCAAGGGCGGTCGCATCAAGGCCCTCATGGTTTCCGGCCCCAAGCGCAATGCGGCCTTCCCCGACGTGCCCTGTGCGGCCGAGCTGGGCTTGCCCGACTACACCGTGACCACCTGGTACGGCATCTGGGCGCCCAAGGGAACCCCGGCCGATGCCCAGGCCCGCGCTGTGGAGGAAATCCGCAAGGCCGGCCTGACCGACGAAGCCAAGGCCATCTGGGCCAACCAGGGGGCGGAGTTCGGTGCCTTGACGCCGCAGCAGTTCGGCCAGTTCGTCAGCGCCGAAGTCAAGCGCTGGGCCAACGTGGTCAAGCTCTCGGGCGCCAAGCTGGACTGATGCCGGCGGCTGGCCCTGACACGCATGCCGGAACGGAACTGAAGCGAGCATGAGCGGCAGCGTCCGACTGGAGCGGCAGGGCAGTCTGGCCCGGGTGACACTGCGCCACCCGGCCAAGTTCAACGCCATGACGCGCGCCATGTGGCGCGCGTTGAGGCAGGTGTTCGTCGATCTCCAGACCGATGCCGCCTTGCGCTGCGTGCTGATTGGCGGCGAGGGCGGCCATTTCTGTGCTGGCGGGGACATCGCCGAATACCCCGGCTTTCGCTTCAGCGAAGCGAGCCTGCGCGATTTCCACGACAACGATGTCTGGGGCGGCCTGCAGGCCATGCTGGATTGCGATGTGCCCATCGTGGCGCAGATCGAAGGCAATTGCATGGGAGCCGGGGTGGAAATCGCCTGCTGTTGCGATATTCGTGTGGCTGACGTCGCCGCGAAATTCGGTGCGCCCATCGCCCGGCTCGGTTTTCCGATGGCGCCGCGCGAGGCCGCCCTGGTCCTGCGCGAGGCGGGCGCCCTGACGGCGCGTGAGATGCTGCTGGAGGCGGCGGTGTTCGGTGCCGCGCAGATGCAACAGCGCGGCTTTCTCAGCCACGTTGTTCCGCCCGGTCAGTGTGCCGCCGAGGCGCAGGCCAGCGCAGCACGCATCGCCGCCCTGGCGCCGCAGGCGGCGCGCCTGAACAAGCAGACGCTTCGTGCATTGAATTCGCCTTTTGATCTTGACAGTTCTACGTCGACAGCTGCAAATTCGATAGCAGATTTTCTTTCGCGGGCCTACGCGTATGCCGACAGCCCGGAACATCGGGAAGGCATCCGTGCCTTCATCGAGAAGCGACCCAGCAATTTCTCCACTTCCTGAAGACCTGAGCGACGCCATGTCACAAGCCAACGCCAACCTGTTTGCCGCCCTGCGCGCGGCGTTTCCGCATGACCTCGATGCCGTTGCCATCGAAACCGACAACGGCCTGAACTACTCATGGCGCGATCTTGACCGTGCCACGGCCATGATGGCCAACCTGCTGCATTCGCTCGACCTGCCCGAGGGCGCACGCATTGCCGTGCAGGTGGAGAAGTCGGTGGAAGCCGTCATGCTCTACCTGGCCACGCTGCGCGCCGGCTATGTCTTCCTGCCGCTCAACACCGCCTACCAGAGCGCGGAGATCGAGTACTTCGTCGGCAACGCCGAACCGGCGGTGGTGGTGTGCAGCCCGAAGAACTTCGGCTGGGTCAGCAAGATCGCCTTCAAGGCGGGCACGCAGCACGTTTTCACGCTGGACGACAACCGCACCGGCTCGTTGCTGGAGCGTGCTGCGCACTGTGCCGACCGCCACCAGGTGGTGGCGCGCCAGGCCGACGACCTGGCGGCCATCCTCTACACCAGCGGTACCACCGGCCGCAGCAAGGGCGCCATGCTCACGCATGGCAATCTGCTGAGCAATGCCCAGGTGCTGAAGAAGTACTGGGGCTGGAGGACGCCGGCGGAGGGCGGCGACGTGCTGATCCATGCGCTGCCGATCTTCCATGTGCACGGCCTGTTCGTGGCCCTGCACGGTGCGCTGCTCAACGGCAGCAAGATGATCTGGATGGCGAAGTTCGATCCCAGGCGCGTGATCGAGAAGCTGCCCGAAGCCACCGTCTTCATGGGTGTGCCCACGCTCTACGTGCGCATGCTGGCCGAGCCGACGCTCACGCGCGAGTCGGTGCGCAACATGCGCCTGTTCATTGCCGGCTCCGCGCCGCTGCTGATCGAGACCTTCGTCGCCTGGCAGCAGCGCACCGGCCATACCATCCTGGAGCGCTACGGCATGAGCGAGACCATCATGCTGACCTCCAACCCCTATCGGCCGCAAGACGGTGAGCGCCGCGGCGGTACGGTCGGGTTTCCCTTGCCGGGCGTCAACCTGCGCGTCGTCGATGACGCCGGTCAGCCGGTGCCGGTGGGCGAAATCGGCGGCATCCAGGTCCAGGGGCCGAACGTCTTCAAGGGCTACTGGCGCATGCCGGAGAAGACGGCCGAGGAGTTCACGGCCGATGGCTACTTCAAGACCGGCGACGTCGGCAAGATCGATGCCCGCGGCTACGTCACCATCGTCGGCCGCAGCAAGGACCTGATCATCAGCGGCGGCTACAACGTCTATCCGGCCGAGATCGAGGGCTACATCAACGAACTGCCAGGCGTGGCCGAGAGCGCCCTGGTGGGCGTGCCGCACCCGGACTTTGGCGAGGTCGGGGTGGCGGTGGTGGTGCGCAAGCCGGGCCAGCCGCTGGACCCGGACCAGATCGTGGCGACCCTCAAGTCGAAACTGGCCAACTTCAAGATCCCCAAACGCTGTTTCGTGGTGGACGACCTGCCGCGCAACACCATGGGCAAGGTACAGAAGAACCTGCTGCGCGAACAGCACAAACACCTGTTCTGCTGAGCCCACGCTGCGTCGATAAAAAAGAAAAGGCCCGCCCCCGTGAGGGGTGCGGGCCTTGCTGCAGGTGCAGAAAAATCAGCGCAGCACCAGCACTGGCACGTGCGAATGCGTCAGCACCTGTTGCGTCTCGCTGCCCAGCAGCAGGCGCTTGATGCCCTTGCGGCCATGCGAGGCCATGACGATCAGGTCGCACTTGTGCTTCTTCGCGGCGGCGATGATGGCATCGCTGACCAGATCCGACTTGGCCGTGACGGCCTTGACCTTGACGCCCTTGGCCAGAGCGGCCTTGCTGACGGCATCCACAATGGCCTGGCCGTGTTCTGCCCACTGCTTTTCGACGCGGGCGATGTCGCTGGCCGGCAAGGCCAGGCCACCTTCAAAATAGCTTTGCGGGTAACGCGGGATCACCTTGAGCGCCACGAGTTCACCGCCAGTGAGCTGGGCCATGGCGATGGCGCTGGTCACGGCCTTCTTGGACAGGGTGGAGCCATCGGTGGCGACGAGGATTCTTTGGTACATGAGGGGATCTCCTTGTTGTGCAAAACAAATTCTAGATTACTACGCGGGCTTCTGTTATCGTCTTGATCCAAATCAAGTTGAAGACGGGTCCCCCCCGATACGCTTGAACACCATGCAAACTGCCAGTCTCGCCGCACCGGCGCCTGCTTCATCGTTCCGTCCGGATCGCAGGAACGACCAGGAGACTGTGCCCCCCTCCCAGATCGCCGCCAGTGCGCTGGACCTGCTTGACGATCCGCAGGAGTGGTCGGCCTTCAGCCGTCCGCTGCAAGCTCGTGCCGATTGCTGGGAGTCCCATCTCGTCATCGAAGGCATGCATTGCGCGGCCTGTGCGCTCACCATCGAAGATGCCTTGCGCCGGGTGCCCGGTGTGGCCAGTGCCAGCGTCAGCGCCGGCAGCCATCGTGCCCAGGTGGTCTGGCAGGCCGATGCGGTTCAGCCGTCGGGCTGGATGCAGGCGGTTCTCAAGGCCGGCTACCGTGCCGTGCCGGCCAATGATGCCTTCGCCAACCAGCGTCGCCGACTGGAAACGCGCAAGGCCTTGTGGCGCTGGTCGGTGGCCGGGCTGTGCATGATGCAGGTCATGATGTACGCGTGGCCGGCCTATGTGGCCCAGCCGGGTGACCTGAGTGCCGAGATGGAGCGGCTGCTGCGATGGGCATCCTGGGTGCTGTCGCTGCCCGTCATCCTGTTTTCCTGTGGTCCGTTCTTCTCGGCCGCCTTGCGCGACGTGCTGCAGCGCCGCGTCAGCATGGACCTGCCGGTGGCGCTGGGCATGGGCATCACCTTCGCCGTGAGCACGGCCGGCACCTTCGATCCGCAAGGCATCTTCGGTCACGAGGTGTATTTCGACTCGCTGACCATGTTCGTCTTTTTCCTGCTCACCGGCCGCTGGCTCGAGTTGCGACTGCGCGACCGCACGGCCGGCGCACTTGATGCGCTGATGAACCGCTTGCCCGACAGTGTGCTGCGTCAGCGTGCCGATGGCGAGTTCGAGCGTGTGGCGGTGCGGCGCCTGCAGCCTGGCGATGTGCTGCGTATCCTGCCCGGCGAGGCTTTCCCGGCCGACGGCACCGTGCTGCAGGGTCAGACCCTGGTGGATGAGGCGCTGCTGACGGGTGAGTCGCGCCCGCTGGCGCGCCAGGCCGGTGCTGGCGTGATTGCTGGCAGCCACAACCTTGCCGCGCCCGTGCTGGTGCGGGTGGACCGCACCGGCACCGATACCCGCTTTGCCCAGATCGTGGCGCTGATGGAGCAGGCTTCCACCAGCAAGCCGCAACTGGCGCAACTGGTGGACCGTATCGCCAAGCCCTTCCTGATCGGCGTATTGCTGGCCGCTGCCGGAGCAGCGGCCTACTGGTGGTCGGAAGATCCCGGTCATGCCCTGATGGTGGCGGTGGCGGTGCTGATCGTGACCTGTCCCTGCGCCTTGTCGCTTGCCACGCCGGCAGCCATGCTGGCTGCCGCCGGAGCCCTGGCCCGCCAGGGGGTACTGGTACGCCG
>CAZJKR010000080.1:0-12095 GCA_964546615.1 uncultured Curvibacter sp. | reverse complement strand
CTGACCGTCGCAAACAGAAAACGCGCGGCATGACCCCCATGTTTTGTCCACTCCCATCACCAGCACTCCGGCATAGAGGAACGCGCCCTGCTCGATTGCAGCGCTTAGCAGCAGGAACTTGGCGGTGAACCCGCCCGAAGGCGGCAGCCCCATCAAGGACACCGCCGCCAGGCCGAAGGCGGTCACGGTCAGGGGCATGGCCTGCGCCAGCCCGCCCAGATCGGCGATCCGGTCACCGGCGGCAGCCTTCAGCATCAGCCCGGCCGCAAGGAACATCGCCGCCTTGGCCAGCATATGCGCCACGCCGTGCAGCGTCATCCCGGCCCAGGCGCCGGAAGGCTCGACCGTCCCGGCGACCAGCGGAAAGGCCAGGAACAGATAACCGACCTGCGCCACCGTCGAATAGGCCACCAGCGGCTTCAGCCGGTCCTGCCGCATCGCCTGGATCGATCCGTAGATCACCGCCGCCGCGCCCAGGCCACCCAGCACATGCAGGGCGGCCGGGCCGGTAACGGCTGCAAAAGCCTCGAACCACAGCCGCACCAGGATGACGAAACCCAGCTTGACCGCGATCGCCGACAGAAGCGCGCTGGCCGGGGCCGGGGCGGCGGCATGGGCGGGCGGCAGCCAGCCGTGCATCGGAAAGAGTGCGGCCTTGATCAGCAGCCCCGCCGTCATCAGCCCCAGCGCCAGCAGCGTCGCGAGATCGGCCTCAGGCACCTGCGCCAGAAGGATCACGTCCACAGTGTCGTAGCGCGCTACCGTCAGCGCCACGCCCAGCAGATAGGCCAGCGAGCCGAGCAGCGCGATCATGAAATAACGCAACGCCGCCGCCAGCGAGCCCATCGCCGCCAGCGCCACCGCGGCCAGACTGACCATCTCCAGCGTGACGTAGAGGTTGAAGAGATCGGTGGTCAGGAACCCCGCATTGGCCCCGGCCCACATCAGATAGACCAGCGGCCAGAAGGTCTCGGCCTGGGCGGCGTGGCCGGGCTTTTCCGGCGGCTCGGCCAGCGCGTGCAGCCCGACGGCGCCGATCACCAGCGCGGTGGCGAGGATCATCAGCCGCGCCACCCCGTCGGCGCGCAAGAGGATGCCCAGCGGCAGGTCCCACTGACCGACGAGATAGGCCGCATCGGGCGGCAAAAGCGCCAGCCACAGCGCCAGTCCCGCCATCAGGGGTGCGGCCAGCAGGATCAGCCAGCGCCCGGATGGCCCCAGCATCAGCGCCGCCGCCATGAAGCCGAGCGGTGCGGCCATGAGAAGGTCAAGCGGGCTCATGGCGCGGGATTTTCGTTGTCGTCGGCGGCAGGTTTCGCGGCCGCCCGCGTCTGGGCCTGCCGTACGATCATCGCCGCGCCGAAAGCGGTCAGCGCGACGGCTACGACGATGCCGGTGATCACCAGCGCCTGCGGAAAAGGATCGGTAGCGTCAGGCCCCCGACCCAGCCCGCCCAGGATCAGGAAGATGCCCGCCCCGACCACATTGACTGCCAGCAACTGGCGCAAAGGGTGACGCAGGGTGATGAAGGCGTAAAGCCCGAGACCCACCAGGGCTGCGCCGGTCACGGCATAAAGATGTCCGGTGGACAGAAGGACGGGCAGCGGCAGGTCCATCTCAGCCCTTCCCTTCCGGGTCTGGGTCCGACGCGCCTGGCATCGGCGGCCCGGCCACCAACAAGGCCAGCGTGACCCCGATCGACAGGAAAAGAGTGTATTCGATGGTCACGATCAGCGCCTTGGCCAGCCCCGCAGGATAGACCAGCAATCCGCCCGCCGCGACCCCGGCCAGCCCGATCACCAGAAAGACCACGGGACCCAACACCAGCGCCGCGCGCAGAAGCGGCTGGTCGCTGGACGGCAAGCCGATGGTGCCGCCCATCCCCGCCACCAGAAGGCCGCCCGCCAGGACCGTCCCGGCCTGGAAGGCGCCGCCCGGCAGGTCCGATCCGGCCCAGACCAGATAGGCCGCCATCACCAGCGCCACCGGCAAGAGAAGCTGGCCGAAGGTGCCCGCAACCCGGCGCATCGGCGCATCGGCCATGCCGGGATCGGCGGGGCGGCCGGGCCAGGCCCCCGCCGGGGCCAGCGACCAGACCGCGACCAGCGCGCCCAGAAGGACGAAGCTTTCCAAGAGCGTGTCATAGGCGCGGAAGGCCAGCAGGACGCCCGTCACCCGGTTCTCGATGCCAAGCCCCGGCATCAGCGGTGCCACCACCCGGTCCAGCCCGCTTTCGGGCGGGATCGAAAGCACCGCCGCCGCCAGCAGGACCACGAACCCCGCGCAGGCGGCAAGGGCCCCCAGCCGCAGCAACAGGGGCGAGCCGGTGGATGTCGCGGCATCCCCCAAGGCCAGCAGCCGCGCCCGCGCCAGGATCAGAAGGACCCCGGTGACGCCCGCGCCGATGGCGATCTCGGCCAGCGCCACGTTTACGGCATCTAGCCCCAGCCAGGCTAGGCCCATCAGGTTGCCGAAGGCGATGAAGAAGGCGATCGCGGCCAGTGCGTCGCGCACGAACAGCGCGATGGCCGCAGTGCCGAGGATCATCAGGCACAGGATGAGGTCGAAGGCGAAGGTCATCGCAGGCCGCCGTCCGGCGCGCTGTCGGCATCGTCCAGGCGGGCCTCGTCCAGGCGGGCGCGCCGGGCCAGCAGCTGCGAGGTAGTGCCCGCCGCGATCACCGCGAACAGCCAGACCAGCGCGATCTTGGCCGCCACCGCCAGCGACCCGCCGTAAATCGCCGCAGCCAGCGCCACCAGCCCAAGGCCAAGGTTGTCTGCCTTGGTCAGCGCGTGCAGCCGCGAGGCGGTGTCGGGAAAGCGCAAGAGCCCCAGCGAGCCCGCGGCGTAGAAGGCCAGCCCTGCGCCGAGGAGCGCCAGCACCGCCAGATCGATCCAGCTCATTCCTTTGCCCCGGGTTTCGCGGTGCCACGCACGAAGGCGGTCACCGCAATGGCCGCCAGCAGCGTGCCGATCAGCGCCGCGTCGAGGAAGGCCGCATCTCCACGCGCCGCGCCAAGGACGACGGCGACGCCGATCACCCCGGTGCCGGCAAGCTGGGCGGCCATGATCCGCTCGACCGGGCCGGGCCCGCGCCAGCAGCGCACCAGCGCCGCCGCGACGGTCAAGAGCAGGAAGATCGCGACAAGGGTGAACCAGTCAGCCATGCGTCGCACCATATTCAGTGATGCGGCTGTCGAACAGACCGTGGATACGGGTTTCGTCGGCTTGAACCTCGCCCGGCGTGAAATTCGGCAGATACAGGACGTGTATGTCCATTTCGCCGTCGCCCGGTCCGGCGGGCAACGTGCCTGGCAGGATGCTGATCAGCCCCCCCAACAGAACATTGGCCGCGTCATGCCGGCTCGACAAGGGGATGTCGACCCAACCTGGCGAAATCGGCAGGCGTGGATCGAAAGCACGTCGCGCGACGTCCAGCCCACCCAACCCGCTGTGCACCAGAAACCGGGGCAGTATCGCCGCCGCGCGCCAAACGACAACACCGGGCCGGTCAACCGGATAGATCAGCAGGCTGAGCACCGTTGCCACGGCGACTGCGGCCGCGCCATATGCCAGGGAATCGACCCCGCCGCCTGTCAGTACGACCCAGAGGGCTCCAAAGATGGCTAACCGATTCAGAACTGAGACAAGCTGCATCGAATCCTCAGGGTGCAATTGGCCCCATTCAACGGTTAACCACTATTCCGCAGACCACCACAACCGAAAACGGGCAGCAAACGTCCAAGGTGGACAATTGCTTTGCCATCTGGGTATAAACGTCAGGCGCTTCCGGCTGAACCGCGTCGTTCAGAGTGAAGCTTTTCAGACCAGCCCGGGCGTGACTGCCAGAATGTGCGCCGAGGACCGAAGTCGCAGTCCCCGGGGAACAGGTTTCACGCCGCGCTGCCGCGATCAAAAATCAAACAGCTCGCCAAGCATCGACTTGCGCTTGCGCCGACGCGGATCATGTTCGTCATCATAGTCGCCGCGATCATCATAGCGTTCATTGTCGCGGTGGGCGCGACTGTCACGTTCACTTTGCGCCGGACGAGCGTCGCCGCGTGGTCCGGCGGGAACTGGAACAGACTGAGACATCTCGATAATCTTGTCGAGTTCGCCCCGGTCGAGCCAGACACCCCTGCACGTCGGGCAATAGTCTATCTCGACTCCCTGGCGGTCTGACATCGTGAGCAGTGTGCCGTCAACAGGGCATTTCATAATCTCGGTTCCTTGCGCTATCTGCACTCTTGCAGTGGTCTTGAGGTAGGTGCTGACCGCCATGCCCGCAATAGAGTTGGCCAAACTAAACCTGATAAATCGGGATGAACTTCGGCTGTAGGCCGGAATTGCATTGGATATGGGGCTATCCTTTGGCCTTCAGCCAGATCGGAATGTCGGCAGGGCTGCGTCGCATTTATTTCAAGCGCAGCAGCTGGCTTAGGGCAAATCAGGCAAAAGCGGCAACCGGTTCTCCTGCCCGATCTGCGGAAAGTCGGAAAGTCAGGTCGGTTCGGGCGGTTCTGTCATCGCCTTGTCCCATCCAGGCGCAGATCTGTTCAGCCCCACAGGGGTATCGTCACGGGCAGGAAGACCGCCGCCCAGGTTGCCGCCAGGCCCAGCAACAGCCCCGGGATCACCCGACCGGCAAAGCCGGCCCCGCCCAGCGTCGCGGCCAGGGCGACCCGCATGCCGGTGTTGGTACTGATCGCTGCCAGGATCGGCAGCACCGCATCCTGTGGCGCGATCTGGCCCGACCCGACCATCAGCGCGACCGAAATCGCCGCCGATTGCGTGTTGACAAGACCGGCCAGTGCGGCGGCCGCGATCAGCGCGTTCGGCCCGAATTCCTGCTGCACGGCGGTAGATGCCAGCATGATCGCCGCCAGGGCGACCGAAAACGCCAACCCCGCCCTCAGGCTGATTGCGCGGGTCTGCACGACCGGGGTGACTGCCTCGCCTGGCGGCACATTCTCGGCGAGGGTCGGCGGCGCGCGTAAGGCAGCAATCGCCCAGGGCGCAGCATACATGGCTGCCACCAGTCCTCCAACCAGCAGGGGCTGCGCCATTGCGTCAAGCGTGGCAAGGCTGGTCGCCGCCAGTACCAGCGCCATTGTCAGCACTGTCGAGACCGAGGACAGCAACGCCCCTGCTCCCGCCCCCAGCAGCTGTGCTGGTATCTTGTGCACGCGCCCGGCCATGTCGCGAATCGTTGCCGTGCTGGAAACGAAACCCGAGGCGAAACCAGTCATTGCCAGCCCGTAGTGCGCCCCGTAAACCCGCACCGCCACATGGCCGGCAGCGGAGATGACCATGACCATGATCACCACCGACCACATCAGATAGGGGTTCAGCACGGCGTAGGGGCCGAAGGTCTGGTTCGGCAGGACCGGCAGCACCACCAGCGTCGCCGCCGCCAGCATCAGCCCGTCGCGCAGCTCCTGTTCGGTCATCACCGAGCGCACGAAATCGTGCAGGTAGGCACGCGAGGCCAGCAGCACCGCCATCACGACCCCGACCCCGGCGGCCACCAGAGGCTGCGTCACCGACAACCCGCCCAAGAGCACCGTCATCACCAGCGCGATCTCGGAGGTCAGGCCGACATTCTCGGCCCGTCCGCGCCAGTAGGCCAGCCCGGCCAGCAGCACGACACCCAGGACGGCGGCGGCAAGGAGGGCGACGCCGCCGGTCAGTTGCGCAACTGCACCCAGAAGCGCCGTGATGGCAAAGGTCCGGATCCCGGCCGAAGACTTGACGTCCGTTTGCGACATCCGCTGTTCGCGCTCGGCCCCGATCAGCAGGCCGATCCCCAGCGCTTCGGCGAGATTGAACAGGATCAGCGCTTCCTGGTTCATCGTCGGGCCCCTTTGAAAGGTGTCGCGCCGACTAGGGGATCCCAAGTCTCAGACATTGCCCGTCCGGTTCGGCCGCAGGTAGATCGCCACCGTCGTCACCAGGGTCAGCGGGATCACGAAATAGACCATGGCCGTGGTCAGCGTCTCCAGCGCGTCATGCTGTTCTGCGGCAAGGACCAGGTAGGTGACGTAGAAGACGTAATAGGCGACGAAGACGAAACCTTCCCACCGCGCGATCTCGCGGCCCGACAGGAAGATCGGAATGCAGGCGATCGCCGTGGCCAGCATCACCCAGATGTCGAAGGCCATCACCGAGGGCGCGATGCTGATCCCGGCGGTGCCGGCGACCAGACCGGACAGGCCAAGGCAGCCCAGGATGTTGAAGATGTTCGATCCGACCACATTGCCGACCGCGATGTCACGCTCGCCCTTGAGCGCGGCGGTGATCGAGGTGGCGACTTCGGGCAGCGAGGTACCGGCGGCGACGATGGTCAAGCCGATCACCAGCTCGCTGATCCCCAGCGCCTGGGCAAAGGCCACCGAGGCCGTCACCAGAAGCCGCGATCCGACGATCAGGCATGCCAACCCGCCGATGATCATGCCGACCTGCACCAGGCGCGAGTCGGACCAGCCGCCGGAACCCACCTTTGCTTCAGGAGTTTCCATGTCAGCCGCCGCCGCGCGCGTGGCGCGGCGCGACTGGGCGACGATGAAAGAGGTATAGACGACCAACAGTGCTGTAAGAATCGCGCCCTCGTACATGCCGATGACGCGGTCCTGCACCATGACTACCAGAAGCAGCGAGATCGCAACCATGATCGGCACTTCCTGACGGATGATCTGGCTGTGGACGACCAGCGGCACGATCAATGCGCTCAGCCCCAGAATAAGGAGCACGTTGAAGATGTTCGATCCCACCACATTGCCGATGGCGATGTCGGACTGGCCGCCCATGACCGCGCCGACCGACACCGCCACCTCGGGGGCCGAGGTGCCCATGGCGACGACGGTCAGTCCGACGACGAGGGGCGACAGGCCAACCGCCAGCGCCAGCCGCGACGCCCCGCGCACCAGGAGTTCCGCGCCTACGACCAGAAGGCCGAGCCCGGCAAAAAAGAAGACCAGGTTCATGGTTCGGCTGCCCCAAGTGGTGTCGCTGCTTTCTGGGTCGTCCAGGGCGGGGAGTCAAGGTTGCGCGCGTGGTGCCGTCCCTCGGAGACGCGGGGCGCGGTGTCACAAGGCCCCGACGGCAGGGCCGGGTCACGCGGCCAGCAGCAGGATCACCAGAAGTGCCAGGATCGGGCCAAGCACCGCCACCATGAAGATGTCGCCATAGGCGCGGCGGTGGTCAAGCCGGCAGACCGTCAGCAGCGTGATCACCGCGCCATTGTGCGGCAAGGTGTCCAGCCCCCCGGTCGCGACCACGATCACCCGGTGCAGCACGCCCGGGTCGATCCCAGCGGCAACGCCGCGCGCCAGGAACGTCTCGCCCATGGTGGTCAGCGCGATGCTCATCCCGCCCGAGGCCGAGCCGGTCAGCCCCGACAGGATGCTGGAGGACACCGCCAGCGCGACAAGGGGGTTTCCCGGCGCGATGCCCAGCACCGCTTCGCTGACCACGGCAAAGACCGGCAGCGCGGCGATGACGGTGCCGAAACCTACCAGCACCGCAGTATTCAGCAGCGGCAGCGCCGAGGCTCCGGCCCCCGCGCTGAGGGATTCGGTCAGGTCGGGCAGCCGCCGGCGGTTGGTCAGCACGATCACGAGGATCGTCACCGCCAGCGCCAGGATGATCGCCCAGACGCCGCGCAGCCGGTCAAAGCCGACCCCGCCCCAGCGGTCAGCGGCCAGATAGGCGGTGTCTAGCATCGGCAGCAGAAGCCCGGCGAACAGCCCGTTCAACGCCACCACCGCCACGATCGGCAGCGCCGCCAGCCACAAGGGCGGCAGATCGGTCGGGGCCTCGCCGCCCTGGCGCGCCTCGGCGATGTCGAAGCCCTCGCCCTGGGCCATCTCGCGGAAACGGCGCGGCAGCATTCCGACGCCTGCCGGGGCCGTGGTCTCCTCGGCAAAGCGGCCGCGGCGGGCGCGCCACATCAGCCAGGCCAGCCCGAAGCCCAGCATCACCGCGCCGGCCACCAGCCCCAGCCCCGGCCCGGCAAAGACGGTGGTGCCGAAGAAGGGCATCGGGATCGCGTTCTGGATCGAGGGCGTGCCGGGCAGCGCGGTCATGGTGAAGGTGAAGGCCCCCAGCGCGATCGTCGCCGGGATCAGCGGGCGGGGCAGCTTGCTGCGGGCGAAAAGCTCGGTCGCCAGCGGTGCCACCGCAAAGGCCACCACGAACAGCGACACCCCGCCATAGGTCAGCACCGCGCAGGCCAGCACCACCGCCGGGATGGTGTTGGCCGGGCCCATCCGCTTCACCATGGCCTCGGCCAGGCTGCGGGTGGCGCCGGTGTCCTCCATCAGCTTGCCGAAGATCGCGCCCAAGAGGAACAAGAGCAGGAACTGCACGACAAAGCCGCCCATGCCTGGCATCATCACCTGGGTCAGCGAGGCCATGACCGGCGCCCCCGAAAGCCCCGCCGCCAGCGCCGCCGCCAGCGGGGCCGCGATCAGCACGCTGAGGCCGCGATAGGCCAGCACGATCAAGAGCGCCAGCGCCAGCAGGACGGCGAGTAGTGCGGTCACGGTCGGTCTCCTTCGGCGATGGCGGTGAAGGTGCTTTCCCGCCCGAGACTTGCACCGAACTGTGACAGCCAGGCATCGGCGGCGCGACGGCCCGCACCGTGCAGGGCCTGCAAGGCGGACCATTCCGGGATGCGCCGGCTGGACTGTCCGGGCGCGAAATCGCTCTCGTCCGCCGCGATCCGGTGCAGCCGCAGGCTGGCGAGCCGCCGCAGCAGCGGATCGTCGGGACAATCGGCCGGCTTGATCGCCCCCAGCGCGCGTTTCAGCGCCAGGATGCCGCGCAGCTCGTTGCCAAGGCTGGCATTGAAGGTGATCTCGTTCACCCGCTCGGCGATCGCCGCGGCACCAGCGGGCACTCCCGCGCGGTATGCCGGGTTGACCTGCACCACCAGAAGATCGTCGCCGGGGCTTTCCGCGATCAGCGGTGCCAGCGGCGGATTGCCCAGATAGCCGCCGTCCCAGTAGGCGCGGCCGTCGATCTCGACGGCGTGGAACAGTTGCGGCAGGCAGGCCGAGGCCAGCACCGCCGCGGCCGAGAGGTCGGCATTGCGGAACACCCGCAGGTTGCCGGTGGCGACATCCGTGGCCGACAGGAACAGCCGGGGTGCCTGCGGCTGGCGCAGGGCCTCGAAATCCACCAGCTGCTCCAGCAGCGGGCCAAGCGGGTTCAGATCCTGCGCGACCTGTCCGGCCGCCTGTTCGGCAAAGGTGCGCCAAGCGGCATGGGTCGCCGACCAGAGCGCAAAGGGCAGCAGGCCACTGGCCGAAAGGCCGGGTGGCGGGGCCAGCATCGCGAAGGCGGCATCTGCGGCGCGCAGCGACAGGGCCGCGCGGGCGACCCCCTTCCAGAACTGCCAGAGCGCGCGTTTCGCCGCGTCCGGGCCGCCGTGCATCAGGCCATGCGCCACCAGGACCGCGTTCATGGCCCCGGCGCTGGCACCGCTGAGGGCGACGATCTCGATCCCGGTCTCCTCCAGCAGGCGGTCCAGCACGCCCCAGGTGAAGGCGCCATGCGCGCCGCCGCCCTGCAAGGCCAGCTCCAGCCGCCGCGGCCCCGCCGACGGACCGCTCCGGCTCTTGCGCAGTGCCTGTGCCGCTTTGCCTTTTGTCTCGGTCATGCTGGTATCACTTTCCCATGCGCCGCCGCGATGCGGTCGGCTGCGCGCATCGCGGCGTCCGGATAGGGCTCCAGCGTCAGGTCCGCCCCGGCAACATGCATCCGGGCGGCGTCATCCGGGCCTTGGATAATAACAGCCGTCTGTCCACGATAGCCGACCGCGCGCAGAGCCTCAAGCAGCGTCAGGCGCGGATCATCGCTTTGCATGCCGCCCGCATGCGGGGGCACCGCCAGCACCACCCAGCGCACCGGGCCAAGCGGCAGGCCTGCCACTAATTCCGGGTCCGAGGCATCGCCGAAGATCAGGTCCGGGCCGCCCCTGCCCTTCGTCACCGTGGGGTCGAAGTCCACGCCCAGCACCCGGTGCCCGCGCGCGGCCAGCCCCTGCGCGATGCCGCCGCCATAGCGCCCCATGCCGAAGACGATCGTGTCGTAGTCCGGCCCGACCGGCCCGACCGCATCTTCACGCCGCGCGGGGCGACCGGCGAACCAGCCCAGCCAAGGCTCGCAGACTGCCCAGAGCCGGTGCGAATTCAGGATCATGTAGGTCGAACTGGCGATGGTGACGATGCCGACGAAGGTGGTCAGCCCCAGCGCCTCGGGCCCGACATGGCCCAGCGTGACCCCCATGGCGACGAAGATCAGGCTGAACTCGCTGATCTGGGCCACGGTCAGCCCGGCCAGGAAACCCGTCCGCTTGGCGTAACCCAGCGCCGCCATGATCGCCAGCACGATCAAGGGGTTGCCCACCAGCACGAAGGCCGAAAGCAAGAGCGCCTCGGGCACCTGCGCCAGGACCAGCCCAAGGTCAAGCTGCGCGCCCAGGCCGACGAAGAAGAACAGCAGCAGAAAGTCGCGCAGCGGCGACAACCGTGAGGCCAGCGTCTCGCGCAGCGGTGTCGAGGCCAGCGTGACCCCCGCCAGCAGCCCGCCCAGCTCTTTGGAAAAGCCCAGATAGTCGCCTACCGCCGCGAACAGCGTGGCCCAGGCCACGGCGAAGGCGATCAAGAGCTCGGGCGATCCCGCCAGCATCCGCGTCAGGGGCGTAGCTACCCAACGGATGATCGCCAGCGAAGCCGCAACCATCACTGCTCCCCAGAAGAAGACCATTGCGATCTCGCCCGCCGCACCGCCGGTGCCCGACGTCGCCGTCCCCGCCGCCTGACCTGCGGCGATGGCCGACAGCACCACCATGGCTATCACCACCACGATGTCTTGCACGATCAGGAACCCCAGCGCGATGCGACCATGCAGCGAGTCCACCTCGCGCTTGTCGGACAGAAGCTTGACGATAATGATAGTACTGGAAAAGGTCAGCGCGACGGCGATGTAAAGGCTGGTCACCCAGTCCATTCCCAGGGCAAGGCAGATCAGGAAGCCAAAGACCGAGGTGAAGCCGACCTGCCCCAGCCCCGTCATCAGGGCGACCGGCCCCAAGGTGCGCACCAGGCCCAGGTCCAGCTTCAGCCCGACCAGGAACAAGAGAAGCGCGATACCCAGTTCTGCGAAAAGATGCAGGTGCGGGTCGGCCTCGGCGGTGCCCGCCAGCCCCAGTGCCGAAGGCCCGACCAGAAGCCCGACCGCGATGAAGCTGACGATCAGCGGCTGGCGCAGCTTCATCCCGACCAGCGCCACCACCGCTGCGACGACCAGGATCGCCGTCACCTCGCGGAACAGCGAACCCTCGATCAGGTCGGCAATCATGCTCGGTCCCCTTCAGCGGGGGCGGGCGCAGGGGCAAATGCGCGGCGCAGGGCCTTTTCGATTTCGAGGATCACGAAGACCGCGACGCCGATTCCCAGCACCACCGGCACGTGGTCCAGCGGCAGGGGCCTGGTGTCGAACAGGGTCTCCATCACCGGCGCATAGGTGAAGAAGCCCTGCAACAGGATGACCGCGCCGATGGCGATCAGCACCGGCGGCGTGCCGCGCGCGCCCCGCAGCGTCAGAGAGGTGCTGCGCAGGAAGCGCACGCTGAACAAGTAGAAGACCTCCATCACCACCAGCGTGTTGACCGCCCAAGGCCGCGCCTCGGCAATGCTGGCGCCATGCGCCTCGGTCCATTCGAAGAT
This sequence comes from uncultured Curvibacter sp., assembly GCA_964546615.1. Taxonomy (GTDB): domain Bacteria; phylum Pseudomonadota; class Gammaproteobacteria; order Burkholderiales; family Burkholderiaceae_C; genus Hylemonella. The sequence continues at coordinate 364 of CAZJKR010000080.1, read as the reverse complement.
GCCGATGATGCCGGCAAAGAACAGGGTGGAGACGAACAGCACCCGCCACAGCAGGAAGGCCGTCAGGATCGGCTCTCCGGGCGGGCGCGGCGGGCGGGCCATGATGTCGGGCTCGGCCGGCTCGAAAGCCAGCACCATGGCCAGCGCCACCGAACTGACCAGGTTGACCCAGAGGATCTGCAAGGGCGTGATCGGCAGCGTCAGGCCCAGAAGCAGCGCAAAGACGATGGCGAAGGATTCGCCGCCGTTGATCGGCAACAGGAAGGTGACCGACTTGCGCAGGTTGTCATAGACAGTGCGCCCCTCGCGGGGAGTGGACAAAACATGGGGGTCATGCCGCGCGTTTTCTGTTTGCGACGGTCAG
>CAZJKR010000079.1:8646-12229 GCA_964546615.1 uncultured Curvibacter sp. | reverse complement strand
GCGGAGGCGGCCGCTTATCAAGGCAAGCGCGTCGCCGAACTGCCGGTGCGCATGATGCTGGCCAACGACGAGTTGCGCACCGTGCTGGTCAGCATCCATCTCTCCTTGCGCGCGGCGATCGAGGCCGTGACCTGCGACAACGTGATGCAGACCTTGCGTATCACCCAGGGCGCCTTGCAGGCGCTGCTGGGCAGGCCGCCCCGGATCGCTGTTGCGGGTCTGAATCCCCACGCGGGTGAAGGGGGGCTCTTCGGACGCGAGGAGATCGAGATCATTGCGCCTGCGATCGCGCAGGCGCGCGCAGAAGGGCTGGACGTGTACGGTCCGTTGGCGCCGGATACGGTGTTCATGCGCGCGCGGGCCAAGCCGGGCCAGCCGGGCGAGTTCGACGTGGTGGTGGCCATGTACCACGACCAGGGGCTCATTCCGGTCAAGTACCATGGGGTGGAGCAAGGTGTCAACGTGACGCTGGGCCTGCCGCTGGTGCGCACCAGCCCGGACCATGGCACGGCCTTCGACATCGCCGGCACCGGCCAGGCCGATGCTGCCAGTCTGATCGAGGCCATCCGCATGGCGCGCCGACTGCTTGCACCAGGCACGGCGAACGCGTAAATTGGCGCGGGAGGCTCGGCTACAATCATCAGTTGACCAGAGAAGTCACATAAGTTGATCCGTTGTTTTCATTGAGGATTCCCATGAGCGACACGCTTGCCGATCAAAGTCAGATGGACCCCAGCAAACGGACGTGGCTGATTGCCACCGGTTGCGCGGGTGCCGTGGGTGGCGTCGCCACCGCCATTCCTTTCATCAGCACCTTCCAGCCATCCGAAAAGGCCAAGGCGGCCGGCGCTGCGGTGGAGGTGGACATCTCTGCCCTCAAGCCGGGCGAGAAAGTCACCGTGGAGTGGCGCGGCAAGCCGGTCTGGATCATGCGCCGCACGCCGGAGCAACTCGCGACCCTGGAGAAGGTGGAAGGCCAGCTGGCCGACCCGAACTCGGACCGCAAGGCCTACCCGACGCCGGACTACGCCAAAAACCGCCACCGCTCGATCAAGCCCGAGGTCTTTGTCGGGGTCGGTATCTGTTCGCACCTGGGCTGCTCGCCCTCCGACAAGCTCCAGCCGGGCCCCCAGCCTTCGCTGCCGGATGACTGGCAGGGCGGCTTCCTCTGCCCGTGCCACGGCTCCACCTTCGACATGGCCGGGCGCGTATTCAAGAACAAGCCGGCGCCGGACAATCTCGAGGTGCCGCCGCACATGTACGTGTCCGACAGCAAGCTGCTGATCGGCGAAGACAAAAAGGCTTGAGGAAGACGAACATGGCTGAATTCAAGGAAATCTCGCCCAACGCCTCCGCGGGCGCCAAACTCACCAACTGGTTCGAGAACCGCTTCCCGACCGCATTCGATGCTTACCGCGTCCACATGTCGGAGTACTACGCGCCGAAGAACTTCAACTTCTGGTACTTCTTCGGCTCACTGGCCATGCTGGTGCTGGTGATCCAGATCGTGACCGGCATCTTCCTGGTCATGCATTACAAGCCGGACGCCGCTCTGGCCTTCGGCTCGGTCGAGTACATCATGCGCGATGTGCCGTGGGGCTGGCTGGTGCGCTACATGCACTCTACCGGGGCCTCGGCCTTCTTCGTGGTGGTCTACCTGCACATGTTCCGTGGCCTGATCTACGGCAGCTACCGCAAGCCGCGTGAGCTGGTGTGGATTTTCGGTTGCGCCATCTTTCTGGTGCTGATGGCCGAGGCCTTCATGGGCTATCTGCTGCCCTGGGGCCAGATGTCCTACTGGGGCGCCCAGGTGATCGTGAACCTGTTCTCCGCCATCCCCTTTGTCGGCCCGGACCTGGCCCTGCTGATCCGTGGCGACTATGTGGTGGGGGATGCCACCCTGAACCGCTTCTTCAGCTTCCATGTGATCGCCGTGCCGCTGGTGCTGCTGGGCCTGGTGGTGGCCCACATCATGGCCTTGCATGAAGTCGGTTCCAACAACCCCGATGGCATCGAGATCAAAGGCCCGGACGCGCCCAAGGATGCCAACGGCAAACCGCTCGACGGCATTCCCTTCCACCCCTACTACACGGTGCACGACATCATGGGGGTCGGCGTGTTCCTGATGGCGTTCACCGCCATCGTGTTCTTCGCCCCCGAGTTCGGCGGCTACTTCCTGGAGTACAACAACTTCATTCCGGCCGATCCGCTCAAGACGCCGGCCCACATCGCCCCGGTCTGGTACTTCACACCGTTCTACTCCATGCTGCGTGCCATCACGACCGAGATGATGTACGCCTTGATTGCCTGTGTGGTGATCGCGGCGGTGTTGGGTGTGACCAAGATCAAGCTGTCGTCGCTGTTCAAGATGGCAGTCATCGGTGGCGCCGTGGTGCTGTCCGCCCTGATGCTGGCCATCGATGCCAAGTTCTGGGGTGTGGTGGTCATGGGTGGCGCCGTTGTCATCCTGTTCTTCCTGCCGTGGCTCGACAACTGCCCGGTCAAGTCGATCCGCTACCGTCCGGACTGGCACAAGTACCTGTACGGCATCTTCGTGATCAATTTCGTCATCTTGGCCTACCTCGGCGTCCAGCCGCCGTCGCCGATCGGTGAGCGCGTTTCGCAGGTCGGCACGCTGTTCTACTTCGGCTTCTTCCTGCTGATGCCGTGGTGGAGCCGTCTGGGCCAGTGCAAACCGGTGCCCAGTCGCGTCAACTTTGCTCCCCACTGAGCTCTGGAGATAACAAAAAATGAAGAAACTCATTCTTGGAATGATCACGGCACTGGGTCTGCTTGGAGGCGCGCATGCCGCCAGTGAAGGCGGTATTGCCTGGGACAAGGCGCCGGTCAAGATCAGTGACACGGCCTCCTTGCAAAACGGTGCCAAACTGTTCGTCAACTACTGCCTGAACTGTCACTCGGCGGCGTTCATGCGCTACAACCGCCTGCAGGACATCGGTTTCACGACGGAACAGATCAAGGACAATCTGCTGTTCACCACCGACCGGGTCGGTGAAACCATGAAGGCGGCCATTGACCCCAAGCAGGCCAAGGAGTGGTTCGGCGCCAACCCCCCGGATCTGACCCTGATCGCGCGTTCGCGTGCAGGCCATGGAGGCACGGGGGCCGACTACCTCTACACCTTCCTGCGCACCTTCTATGCAGATGAATCCAAGGCCACAGGCTGGAACAACCTTGCCTTCCCCAGTGTCGGCATGCCGCATGTGCTTTGGGAGCTGCAGGGCAAGCGCCGTCCGGTCTATGAAACCAAGATGGAGCACGGCCATGAGGTCCACGTGTTCAAGGGGTGGGAGCAGCTGACGCCGGGGGCCATGACGCCGCTCCAGTATGATCAGGCCATTGGCGATCTGGTGAATTTCCTGCAATGGATGGGTGAGCCGGCGCAGAACACGCGTGTACGTGTTGGTGTCTGGGTTCTGCTTTTCCTGCTGGTATTCACATTGATCGCCTGGCGCCTCAACGCCGCGTACTGGAAGGACGTCAAGTAACGTTCGGCAGTTCTTCCGGCCCCCCGCCAGGGGGGCCTGTGTTTTGCGGAGTGGGTTTGCAGCATGCATCCCAC
>CAZJKR010000079.1:0-8636 GCA_964546615.1 uncultured Curvibacter sp. | reverse complement strand
CCCACTCTTTTTAGTTTCAGCGAAAGTAACTTGAAGACAAGTTGGCTTGCGCTGGAACTGCGTTTTGATTTTTAGGAGCCTCCACCATGATGGTGCTGTATTCGGGAACGACCTGCCCTTTTTCCCACCGCTGCCGTTTCGTCCTGTTCGAAAAGGGCATGGACTTCGAAATCCGCGACGTGGATCTCTACAACAAGCCGGAAGACATCAACGTCATGAACCCCTACGGTCAGGTGCCGATCCTGGTGGAGCGTGATCTGATCCTGTACGAGTCGAACATCATCAACGAGTACATCGACGAGCGCTTCCCGCATCCGCAACTGATGCCGGGCGATCCGGTGGACCGCGCGCGCGTGCGCCTGTTCCTGCTCAACTTCGAGAAGGAGCTGTTCGTGCACGTTTCCACGTTGGAATCGCGTGCCGCCAAGAGCAACGAAAAGGCGCTGGAAAAGGCGCGCACTCACATCCGCGATCGTCTGACGCAGCTGGCCCCGGTGTTCCTGAAGAACAAGTACATGCTGGGCGAGAACTTCTCCATGCTCGATGTGGCCATTGCCCCGCTGCTGTGGCGTCTCGATTACTACGGCATCGAGCTGAGCAAGAACGCGGCCCCGTTGCTCAAGTATGCTGAGCGCATCTTCTCGCGTCCGGCCTACATCGAGGCGCTGACACCGTCCGAAAAAGTGATGCGCAAGTAAGACGTTCGGCCGCTGTCCCCATGATCATCAATGCCCAGAGCGCCACGTCGACCCGTCCGTACCTGATCCGGGCCCTCTACGAGTGGTGCACCGACAACGGTTTCACGCCCTACGTGGCCGTGCGGGTCGATGAGAGCGTGCAGGTGCCGCGCGAGTATGTGAAGGATGGCGAGATCGTCCTCAACGTCAGCATGGACGCGACGAGCTCACTGAAGCTGGGGAACGAGCTCATCGAGTTCAAGGCCCGTTTCGCCGGCGTTGCGCGCGACATCATGGTGCCGGTGGGGCGGGTGATTGCCATCTATGCGCGGGAGAATGGCCAGGGCATGGCCTTCCCGCTGGAAGAGGCTGCTCCGTTCTCCGGCGGGGGCGATGAGGCCGATGCCGGCGAGTTTCCTGCTACGCGCGAACCGGAGGCCAAACCGGTTCAGCTGACCCGGGTCGATTCTGAGCGCGGCGGTGACGATCCAGAGCCACCTCGCCCGCCCGCTGGCGGCCGGCCGGCGCTCAAGCGGATCAAGTAACCTGTCCTACGGGGCGCGTGCTGTCGTCCGCGCTAAAATAACCCTGTGCCGATTTAGCTCAGTTGGTAGAGCACCCGCCTTGTAAGCGGTAGGTCGTCAGTTCGAATCCGACAATCGGCACCAATCCATTCCCGTGTGACCCGATCCCGGTCAGCGTGCGCTGGGGATTTGGACCTTGAGTCGAATGGAGGTAACCTCCCAGCCTTTGGCGCGCAAATGGGCTTCCAGGGCTGGCAGGAATTGCCTGATCTTGGCCGCTACGGCGTTGCTGCTGACGATCAGGCACCAGACGGAACCGTCTACCGGGCCAGCCTTGAGCGCGGTGCGCAAGGTGCTGGGGATCAGCGGTTCTATGGCTTTGAGCCGGGCTGACGAGTCTCTGGTCAGTTCGGTCAGTCGGGCCAGCGTAGGCGAGTCCTGCGTGGCCTGCAGCAGGGTCACGGGGTGCTGGCGTCGATTCATGGCGTTGGGTTGAGTGGAGAGAAGAATGCATTTGATTATCACGGATGCGTGGCTGGCCAAGAGCCGAGCCATTCACTTGAGCGGAACCCAGCTGGTGGCGGCTGCTTTCACCCTGGCCTTTGCCCTGATGCTGGTCGCGGCCGGTCTGTACCACTGGGTTTTCCTGAAGGGCGCCCGTGAGGGATGGCCGGTGGTAGGGACGTTGGTCAAGCTGGTGGTCAAGGACGAGTTCGAGCAGCGCGACCGTTTGATGCGCGAAAACATCGATGTGATGGCCAAGCGTCTCGGCGAAATGCAGGCCAAGCTGATGCAGCTGGAGTCACTGGGCGAACGCGTTTCGGGATTGGCCGGTATCAACCCGAGCGACATCAAGGCCAAGCCTGGCCAGGGCGGCGTGCTGGTGGCGGGCCGCCCGCTGACCATGGAAGAACTAGACGCCACGCTGGCCGATCTCGACCGGTTGACCAACCAGCGCGGTGATCTGATGGCGGTCATGGAGTCTCGCTTGTTCGAGCAGAAGGTGCGGACCATGATGGTGCCGACGCATCAACCCGTTGCGGGCAATCTCGGCTCCAGCTTCGGTTGGCGGATCGATCCTTTCACGGGTCGTTCCGCATTGCACACCGGACTCGATTTTCAAGCGGTGACCGGTACCCCGATTCTGGCCGCGGCTGGCGGCGTGGTGGTGACACAGGAGTTTCACCCCGAGTACGGCAACATGGTCGAGATCGATCATGGCAGGGATCTGGTGACGCGTTATGCCCACGCATCACGGGTGCATGTCAAAAAAGGCGATCTGATCAAGCGCGGACAGAAAATCGCCGAGGTCGGCAACACAGGCCGCTCCACCGGGCCGCATCTGCATTTCGAGGTGCTGGTGCGTGGGGTCCAGCAGGACCCGCAGAAATTCCTGACGGCGGGGCGCACCCTGCCGGCCCAGCAACTGGCGCAGGCCGCCAGTCCGGTGGCGCGCGTTCCAGCTGTGCCAGTCACGATGCCCCCGTCGCCTGCCGTGCAGTCTGCCGCGCCTGCGCCGGTTGCGGCGCCGACGGCGGCAGCTTCGCCTGCGCCTCAGCCGGCCGCGGTGCAAAGGTAGAATCCAGGACTTGGTTTCCCTGCCGCCGGGCGGGCCGCAGCTGCGGCTGGTCGGCTGGCGGGGCGACTCGTTTCATCTTGATTGAAAAAGGATTGCGCTGTCCTGCAGGCCGCTAGCTGGCCTGCAGGCCGGTATGGCATTCATGGTCACCAACATCCTCACCAAAATTTTCGGCAGCCGCAATGACCGGCTGCTCAAGCAGTACCGCAGCACCGTGGCCCGCATCAACGCGCTGGAGCCGCAGTTCGAAAAGCTCAGCGATGAGGCGTTGCGGGACAAGACGCAGGAGTTTCGCGACCGCGTTGCCAAGGGTGAGAGCCTGGATGCCTTGCTGCCTGAGGCCTTTGCCGTCGTGCGCGAGGGCTCCAAGCGCATCATGAAGATGCGTCACTTTGACGTCCAGCTGGTGGGTGGTATTGCCTTGCATCAGGGCAAGATTGCCGAGATGCGCACCGGAGAAGGCAAGACGCTGACGGCCACCTTGCCGGTCTATCTGAATGCCTTGAGTGGGCACGGCGTGCATGTGGTGACCGTCAATGATTACCTGGCCAACCGAGACGCCCAGTGGATGGGCAAGCTGTACAACTTTCTCGGTTTGAGCGTGGGTGTCAATCTGCCTCAGATGCCGCGCGAGGACAAGCAGGCGGCCTACCGCGCCGATATCACCTACGGCACCAACAACGAATACGGTTTCGACTACCTGCGCGACAACATGGTCTACGAGGTGGCCGACCGGGTGCAACGCGGCCTGAACTTCGCCATCGTCGACGAAGTCGACTCGATCCTGATCGACGAGGCGCGTACGCCACTGATCATCAGTGGTCAGGCCGAAGATCACACAGCGCTGTATGTCGCCATCAACAGGGTGGTCCCGCTCCTGTCGCGTCAGGAGGGCGAAGCCGACCCGCGCACCGGCGAAGGCGTGATCAAGCCTGGCGATTTCACGCTGGACGAAAAAAGCCACCAGGTTTTCCTGACCGAACAGGGGCATGAAAATGCCGAGGCCATTCTCAGCCAGGCCGGACTGTTGCCGGAAGGTGCCAGCCTCTACGACCCGGCCAACATCACGCTGATGCACCATCTGTACGCCGGCTTGCGGGCGCATCACCTGTACCACCGGGATCAGAACTACGTGGTGCAGAACGGTGAGATCATCATCGTGGACGAATTCACCGGCCGTCTGATGACAGGGCGCCGCTGGAGCGATGGCCTGCACCAGGCGGTGGAAGCCAAGGAAGGAGTGGCGATTCAGGCCGAGAACCAGACGCTGGCCTCGATCACATTCCAGAACTACTTCCGTCTTTACAACAAGCTGGCCGGCATGACCGGCACGGCCGACACCGAGGCCTACGAGTTCCAGGAAATCTACGGCCTGGAGACGGTGGTCATTCCGCCGAACCGGCCCAGCCGGCGTGATGATCAGCTCGATCGTGTCTACAAGACCACGCGCGAAAAATACGCAGCAGCGATCCAGGACATCCGGGAGTGCCATGAGCGCGGCCAGCCGGTTCTGGTGGGGACGACCTCGATCGAAAACTCCGAGATCATTGCCCAGCTGCTGGAAAAGGAGAAGCTGCCGCACCAGGTGCTCAATGCCAAGCAGCACGCACGCGAGGCCGACATCATCGCGCAGGCGGGCCGGTCCGGCATGATCACCATCGCCACCAACATGGCGGGGCGCGGGACCGACATTGTGCTGGGCGGCAACATCGAGAAGGCGGTTCAGGCCATCGAGACGGATGAACCGCTCGATGGCGCCGCCCGTGCGCAGAAGATCGAGGCTTTGCGTGCCCAGTGGAGCCAGGAGCACGAGAAAGTCAAGGCCCTGGGCGGCCTGCGCATCATCGCCACCGAGCGCCATGAGTCGCGTCGCATCGACAACCAGCTGCGCGGACGCTCCGGACGCCAGGGCGACCCGGGCTCCTCGCGGTTCTACCTGAGTCTGGACGATGCGCTGATGCGCATTTTTGCGGGCGACCGGGTGAGGGCCATCATGGACCGGCTCAAGATGCCCGATGGCGAGGCGATCGAAGCCGGTATTGTCACGCGCAGCATCGAGAGCGCCCAACGCAAGGTGGAGGCGCGCAATTTCGACATCCGCAAGCAGCTGCTCGAATACGACGATGTCTCCAACGATCAGCGCAAGGTGATCTATCAGCAGCGTAATGCCATCTTGGATGCCGTCGATCTGTCGGCCCAGGTGGCCGCCTTGCGCGAAGGCTGTTTTACCGATCTGGTGCGCCTGCATGTGCCCGCCGAATCGGTCGAGGAGCAGTGGGACATCGCCGGGCTTGAAAAGGTGCTGCATGACGAGTGGCATATCGATCTGCCCTTGCGTCAGCTGGTGCAGAATGCCAGCGCGCTCACGGACGAGGATGTCCTGGAGAAGGTCATTGCTGCAGCGCATGCCGCTTTCGAGGCCAAGGTGGCCCAGATCGGTGCCGAGAACTTCACGCAGTTCGAGCGTATGGTGCTGCTGCAGAGCATCGATTCGCACTGGCGCGAACACCTGAGTGCGCTGGACTATCTGCGCCAGGGCATTCATCTGCGTGGTTATGCGCAGAAACAGCCCAAGCAGGAGTACAAGCGGGAAGCTTTCGAGCTGTTCGGCCAGATGCTCGATTCCGTCAAGAACGAAGTGACCAAGGTGCTGATGACGGTGCGCGTACAGTCCGGCGAACAGCTCGAGCAGGCGGCGGACGCGCTGGAAAGCAAGGCCGAGAAAATTGCCAACGTCACCTATACCGCACCGACCGAAACGGGTGAAGTCGAAACCACCGTCGATGCCTCCACCCAGGTGGCGGCCCTGCCGCGGGTGGGCCGTAACGAGCCTTGCCCCTGCGGCAGCGGCAAGAAGTACAAGCATTGCCACGGCAAGCTGAGCTGATCCCGCCGGCATTGTCATTTCTGATCGAGAGTCGCACCATGCCCGTCAACCTGACTGCCCCCGACCCTGCCGAACTTTTTCCGATTGCCGGCGTGCGCATCGGCGTGGCCGAGGCCGGCGTGCGCAAGGCCAACCGCAAGGACCTCACGGTGGTGCTGCTCGATGCCGGCGCTTCGGTCGCCGGGGTGTTTACCCAGAACCGCTTCTGTGCCGCGCCGGTTCAGGTCTGCCGTGAGCATCTGGCTGCCGGTCGCGGCATTCGTGCCATGGTGATCAATACTGGCAATGCCAACGCCGGGACCGGCCAGGAGGGCCTGGCCCGCGCCCGCAGCACCTGTGCTGCGCTGGCCCGCCATCTTGGCGTTGCCCCTGAGCAGGTGCTGCCGTTTTCCACTGGCGTGATCATGGAGCCCTTGCCATACGAGCGCATCGAAGCCGGTCTGCCTGCGGCGCTGGCGGATGCACGCGAGAACAACTGGGCTCGTGCGGCCGAAGGCATCATGACCACCGACACCCTGCCCAAGGCCTTTGGCGCCCGGGTCATGATTGGTGGCGCCCGGGTGAGTATTACCGGCATCAGCAAGGGTGCCGGCATGATCCGGCCCAATATGGCCACCATGCTGGGTTACATGGCCACCGACGCCCGGGTCAGCCAGGGTGTCATGCAGCAGCTGGCGCTGGAGCTGGCAGAAGGTTCCTTCAACCGTGTCACCGTCGATGGTGACACCTCGACCAACGACTCTTTTGTCGTCATTGCCAGCAACAAGGCAGAGCACACCACCATTGAATCGCTGGACAGTCCCGACGGCCAGGCGCTCAAGGCGGCCATGCTGAAGGTCGCACGCAAGTTGGCTCAGGCCATCGTGCGCGATGGCGAAGGGGCGACGAAGTTCATCACCATTTGCGTGCAGGGTGGACGGAGCACTGCAGAGTGCCGTCAAGTGGCCTATGCCATCGCGCATTCACCGCTGGTGAAGACAGCGTTCTACGCCAGTGACCCGAACCTCGGCCGTATCCTGGCGGCGGTGGGCTATGCCGGCATAACCGACCTGGATCAGAGCCGCATTGATCTCTTTCTCGACGATGTGCACGTTGCGGTGCAGGGCGGACGCCACCCTTCCTACCGCGAGGAAGACGGACAGCGCGTCATGCAGCAAAGCGAGATCCTGGTCCGCGTGGTGCTGGGTCGGGGCCAAGCCGAGGAAACCGTCTGGACTTGCGACTTCAGCCATGAGTACGTGACCATCAACGCCGATTACAGATCGTGAAACACCCCCAGGCTGCGCGCACTTCGTGTCGCTCCGCCACCCCCCTCAAGGGGACGACACCAGTGGCCCGGCCGAGCCGGTTCCGCGGTGTCCACTGATGAACTTCCCAGCTGACCTCACATGAACGAGAAGTTTGAACGCTTGATCGAACGCGCCGAGCAGTTGATGGCGCGCATCGAGTCCATCCTGCCGCAACCCTTGAGCCAGCCCGACTGGGGCGCGTCGATTGCCTTTCGCTATCGCAAGCGCAGCTCTGGCCATGGGGTGATCGAGCCGGTACGTCATGTGGGGGCGATGCAACTGGAGCAGCTCAAGGAAATCGAGCCCCAGAAGGAAAAGATCCAGCGCAATACCGAGCAGTTCGTGCGCGGTTTGCCGGCCAACAACGTGCTGCTGACCGGTGCACGCGGCACCGGCAAGTCGTCGCTGATCCGGGCCTGTCTGCACAGCTATGCCGCGCAGGGGCTGCGACTGATCGAGGTCGACAAGGCCGACATGGTCGATCTGCCGGATCTCGTGGAGGTGGTATCGCAACGACCCGAGAAGTTTATCGTTTTTTGCGATGACCTGAGCTTCGAAGAGGGGGAGCCCGGGTACAAGGCGCTCAAGTCCATTCTGGACGGTTCGGTGGCTGCCACCACACCCAATGTGCTGATCTACGTCACCAGCAACCGGCGCCATCTGCTGCCCGAGTACATGAAGGACAACCTCAGCTATGCGCCGAGCGAGGATGGCGAGATCCATCCAGGCGAGGTGGTGGAGGAAAAAATATCGCTGTCCGAGCGTTTCGGTCTCTGGGTCAGCTTCTACCCATTCAGCCAGGACGAGTACCTGACCATCGTGGCGCAGTGGCTCTCCTCTTTTAATGTTGACGCTGCAGCCATCGAAGCTGCCAAACCCGAGGCCCTGGTATGGGCCCTGGAGCGCGGCTCGCGCAGCGGTCGGGTGGCCTTCCAGTTTGCCCGCGACTACGCGGGCAAACACGCTTCAGCATGACAACACGGCCTTTGATGGCTGATGCCGATCGTCCTCGTGAAGGGGGGGCAGATCGTCCAGTGACAGAAGTCGCCGTTGGCGTGCTGATCCAGCCCGACGGCAGTTTTCTTCTGACGTCGCGCCCCCAGGGTAAGGTCTATGAGGGCTACTGGGAGTTCCCGGGCGGCAAGCTGGAAGCCGGTGAAACGGTGGCGCAGGCCTTGCGGCGCGAACTGGAGGAAGAGCTCGGCATACACATTGGCAAGGTGCAACCCTGGAAGGTCGAGGTGGTTGACTATCCTCACGCGCTGGTGCGGCTGAACTTCTGCAAGGTGTTCGACTGGCAAGGCGAACTGCAGATGCGCGAGAGCCAGTCGTTCGCCTGGCAGCAGTTGCCGGTGCAGGTGGTGCCCGTACTACCTGGGACGGTGCCCGTGTTGCAATGGTTGGCCGAGGAGCGGGGTTTCCAGGGTGCTACACATTCGATAGCGGGTGGCGCAGATAAATAAAGGTCCGGATTCGAATTTTGTTTCGAATCACTGGACCTTGGGGTCACCGAACTGCTGATCGTCCGGCGGGGCGTCAGAGGGCATGCGAAAGTTCTCGCTGGCCCAGGCGCCCATGTCGATCTGTTTGCAGCGTTGGCTGCAGAACGGGCGGTAGGGATTGCTGGCTGCGTAGAGGCTGTTACCGCCACAGGTCGGGCAGGCGACCAGCTTGGGCGGG
>CAZJKR010000078.1:0-12544 GCA_964546615.1 uncultured Curvibacter sp. | reverse complement strand
CGAGGTCGCCCTGGAAGTGCTGCTGATAGCGCTGACGCTGGTATTCCTGCTGGTCTGCGCCAATATCAGCCCGCTCTCGATCTATAGCGTCAAGGCCGCCGGACAGGGCACGCCGGTCTCGCTGACGATCCTGGTGGCACTGTTCGTCTGCCTGGCGCCCACCACAATTGCCGCGCTGCTTCCCGCCATCGGCATCGCCGGTATGGACCGCCTCTTCCAGAAGAACGTTATCGCCCTCTCCGGCCGTGCCATCGAGGCTGCGGGTGACGTCAATGTACTGCTTTTGGACAAGACCGGCACCATCACCCACGGCAACCGCGAGGCGGTGGCCTTCGTCCCGGTGGGGGGGCATAACGAGCGGGAACTGGCCGAGGCGGCCCTGATGGCATCACTGGCCGACGAGACACCGGAGGGGCGCAGCGTGGTGTTACTTGCCAGACAGCAGTACGGGCTGAGCAGGGAAACACCAACAGATGGCGAGCTAGTGGAATTCAGCGCCGATACACGCCTCTCCGGCCTCAACCTGGAAGGCACGCGTTACCGCAAGGGAGCCTCCGATGCAACCATCGCCTTTGTAAAAAAACAGGGCGCCTCAGCCATTCCGGTCGATCTGGCCGGTGTGGTAGACCGCATTGCCCGGGCAGGGGCCACGCCGCTGGTGGTCAGCAAGGGCAGTGAAATCCTGGGAGTGATCAACCTCAAGGACATCGTCAAGGCCGGTATCCAGGAGCGTTTCCTGCGCCTGCGCAGCATGGGCATCAAAACCGTGATGATCACCGGCGACAACCCCCTTACCGCGGCAGCCATCGCCGCCGAGGCCCAGGTGGACGACTTCCTGGCCCAGGCCAGACCGGAGGAAAAACTGCGCCTGATCCGCGAATACCAGGAGCAGGGATACATGGTGGCCATGACCGGTGACGGCACCAACGATGCGCCGGCCCTGGCCCAGGCCGATGTGGCGGTAGCCATGAATACGGGCACCCAGGCCGCCAAGGAGGCCGGTAACATGGTCGACCTGGACAGCAACCCGACCAAGCTGATCGAGATTGTCGAGACCGGCAAGCAGATGCTGATGACACGTGGCGCGCTCACCACCTTCAGCATCGCCAACGACGTGGCCAAGTACTTCGCCATCGTGCCGGCGGCCTTCGTCGCCACCTACCCGCAGCTGTCGGCGCTGAACGTGATGCAGCTCGCCAGCCCCAACTCGGCCATCCTGTCCGCCGTGATCTTCAACGCGCTGATCATCATGTTCCTGATTCCGCTGGCGCTCAAGGGCGTGAGCTACCGCGCCGTCAGTGCCGCCGTGCTGCTGCGCCGCAACCTGGCCATCTACGGGCTGGGCGGCGTGATCGTGCCCTTCATCGGCATCAAATTGATCGACCTGTTGATCTCTGCCGCCGGCTTTGCCTGAACCTTCCCGAGGAAATGCCATGAACCACTCGCTTGAAACCACCCAAATCGAGCCCGACGACAAGAGCCTGGTGCTGCGCCCGGCGCTGGTGCTGTTCACCGTGCTGAGCCTGGTCACCGGCCTGCTGTACCCGCTGCTGGTCACTGGCGTGGCGCAGGCGGTCTTTCCGCACCAGGCCAACGGCAGCCTGGTCCAGCGCGACGGCCATAACGTGGGCTCCGAGCTCATCGGTCAGGCGTTTTTGCAGCCCGGCCATTTCTGGAGCCGCCCGTCGGCGACCGGGCCGATGGCGTACAACGCCGCCGCTTCCGGTGGCTCCAACCTCGGCCCCAGCCACCCGGCGCTGGCCGATGCGGTGCAGGCACGCATCGCGGCGCTGCGCGCAGCCGACCCCGGCAATACCTCGCCCGTTCCCGTGGACCTGGTCACCACCTCGGCCAGTGGTCTGGACCCGCACATCAGCCTGGCCGCGGCGCGCTATCAGGTGGCGCGTGTGGCGCGCGTGCGCGGCCTCCCTGCCGAGCAGGTGAACGCCCTGGTGGACCGGCTCACCGAGAGCGCGTGGCTAGGCTTCATGGGGGAGGCGCGCGTGAACGTTCTGGCGCTGAACCTGGCGCTCGACGCCCAGGTCAGGCCGTGAACGACGACGGGTCTGGCGTGTCCGAGGTGTGGGCGCTGCTGCTCGCGTTCATGGTCATCGTGTTGCCGCTGCTGCTGGCATGGTGGCTGGTGGTGCGCGGGGTGCAGCGTCCACATCGCAGCAGCCGCTGGCCGGGCGACAATGGCCACCACCGGCACCCCTCACCCTGATGTGACCGACCCGCCATGACCGAACCCGGCCGTCCCGACCCTGATGCCCTGCTTGCCCGGGTGCAGCAGGAGGAAGCGCGTGCGCGACGCGGTTGCCTCAAGATTTTCTTTGGCGCTTCGGCCGGCGTGGGCAAGACCTACGCCATGCTGGCCGCGGCCCGCGCGGCCCACGCCCAAGGCACGCCGGTGACCATCGGCGTGGTCGAGACGCACGGCCGGCCCGACACCGAAGCGCTGGCGCGCGATCTGCCGCGCCTGCCCCTGCGGTCCGTGCCCTACCGGGGCCACCAGTTGCACGAGTTCGATCTCGACGCCGCGCTCGCCTTCGGCGCACAACACGAGCAGGCGCTCGTCCTGCTTGACGAACTGGCCCACAGCAACGTGGCCGGCTCACGCCACCCCAAGCGCTGGCAGGACGTCGAGGAGCTGCTGGCGGCCGGGGTCGACGTCTGGTCGACGATGAACGTGCAGCACCTGGAGAGCCTCAACGACATCGTCAGCCGCATCACGGGCATCCGCGTCTGGGAGACCGTGCCCGATCGCCTCTTCGATGAAGCCGACGAGGTGGTGGTGGTCGATCTGCCACCCGACGAGTTGCTGGAGCGCCTGAAGGCCGGCAAGGTCTACCTTCCGCGCGACGGCGACAACCGTGCCGAGCGCGCAGCCGCCAACTTCTTTCGCAAGGGCAACCTGCTCGCGTTGCGCGAGCTGGCGCTGCGCCGCACCGCCGACCGGGTGGACGACGAGATGCGCGCTTACCGCCAGGGCAGCACCGACAAACCGGTGTGGCCCAACCGCGAAGCCCTGCTGGCGGCCGTGGGACTGGGCGCACACGGCGAGAACGTGGTGCGCAGCACCGCGCGCATGGCGGCACAGCTCGATGTTCCCTGGCACGCGGTGCATGTGGAAACGCCGGGGCGTCCTCTGGGCGAGGCCGCGCAGCACACACTGCGACTAGCCGAATCTCTGGGAGCGACCACCGCCACGATCACGGCCCCTGACACCGCCACCGCCTTGGTGCGTTATGCGCGCGAACACAACCTGGTCCGGCTGGTGCTTGGGCGTCGCGCGCGCCGGTGGCTCTGGGCGAGCAGCTTGGCCGACCGAATCTCCGCCCTGGCCGAAGACCTCGACCTGGTGCAAATCGGACAACCCACCACCGCCGAGACGCGGCCGGCTGCGGTGCCAGAAGAGCGCGCAGAGGGGCAATGGCGCGGCTACCTGTGGGCAGCCGCTGTCTGTTGCGCCACCGCCCTGCTGGCGACACCGTTGCTTGGTGTGCTGGAACTCAGCAACATCGTCATGCTGTTTTTGCTGACCGTCGTGGGCGTGGGCCTGGTGTTTGGCCGGGGACCGGCCGTGCTGGCCGCTTTCCTGGGCGTGGGGCTGTTCGATTTCTTCTTCGTGCCGCCGCGCTTCACTTTCGCTGTGAGCGATGTGCAATACCTGGTCACCTTCGCCGTGATGTTGGTGGTGGCGCTGGTGGTGGGTCAGCTCACCGCGGGCTTGAAACAGCAGGCCGAAGCGGCTACGCAGCGCGAACACCGCGTTCGCAGCCTGTACGACATGTCGCGAGACCTTTCCGCCGCGTTAATGAACTCGCAGGTGGCCGAGATCGGCGCACGTTTCCTCACCGGCGAGTTCGGCGCCCGATCAGCCCTGCTCGTGGCCGACGAACAGGACCGTCTGCAAACGGTGAATGGCGCGACCGCGCCAGTGGACAGCGCCGTGGCGCAATGGGCCTTCGACCGAGGCGAAGAAGCCGGACGCGGCACCGACTCCCTGCCCGCCAGCGCTTGCCTGGTGCTCCCGCTGAAGGCACCCATGCGCGTGCGCGGCGTGCTCGTGATCGAGCCACCGGGGCAGCGTCCTTGGGGGCTCGAGCAGCGCCGTCTGCTGCAGACCTGCGCCTCGCTGCTGGCGATCTCGCTGGAGCGCATCCACTACATCGAGGTGGCGCAGAGCAGCACGGTGCAGATCGAATCCGAACGCCTGCGCAATTCGCTGCTCTCCGCCATCTCGCATGACCTGCGCACGCCATTGACCTCAATGGTCGGGTTGGCCGATGCGCTGGCGCACACGCCGCCCGGCCTGAGCGAAGCGCAGCGCGAGGTGGCCGGCGCCATGCGGCAGTCGGCCCAGCGCATGAGCGCGCTGGTGAACAACCTGTTGGACATGGCCCGTCTGCAGGCCGGCGCCGTACAGCTCAACCGCGCCTGGCAACCATTGGAAGAGGTGGTGGGCAGCGCACTGGCGACTTGCGGCGAATTGCTCGCCGGGCGTGACATTAGCGTGGACCTGCCCGACAGACTCCCGTTACTGCATCTGGATGCCGTATTGATCGAACGCGTGCTGGTGAACCTGCTGGAAAACGCCAGCAAGTACACCCCCGCCGGCAGCGCCATCCACATCGCGGCGCGGATCCGCAGCGACAACGTGGTGCTAACACTGGATGACCACGGTCCCGGATTGCCCAAAGGACGCGAAGAGCGGGTCTTCGAGAAGTTCGAACGCGGTCAGCGAGAAAGCGCCACACCGGGGGTGGGGCTGGGGCTGGCGATCTGCCGCGCAATCGTGGAGGCACACGGTGGCACGATCGAGGGGCACAACCGCGAGGTGAAAGGTGTCGTGCAGGGGGCCCGTTTCGACATTACGCTGCCTCGCGGCACGCCGCCGTCCGACCTGGGAGACACTGTCTCTTCTCATGAACCCCTCGCACCATGAACCCAACCGGCAGCCAGATTCTGATCGTTGAAGACGAGGGCCATATCCGCCACTTCGTGCGACTTGCGCTGGAGGCCGAGGGCCACATAGTGCATGAGGCTGAGAATTACCAGCGCGGACTGATTGAGGCCGGCACGAGGCGTCCCGACCTGGTGGTGCTCGACCTGGGTCTGCCCGACGGCGACGGTGTGGAACTCATCCGTGAGCTTCGGCGGTGGTCGGCCATGCCGGTGATTGTGCTCTCGGCCCGCAGCGCCGAGGCGAGCAAGATTGCCGCGCTCGACGCTGGCGCCGACGACTACCTGGTGAAACCCTTCGGCTCGGGCGAACTCACTGCGCGCGTGCGTGCCCAGCTACGCCGCCACCAGCAGCGGACGCCGGCCGGTGAGCCTCTGATCGAGTTCGGCGACATCCGCATCGATCTCGTGCGCCGCTTGGTAACGCGTGCGGGTGAGGTGCTGCACCTCACGCCGATCGAATACAAGCTGCTGACACACCTGGCCTCGCAGCCTGACCGCGTCATCACCCACGCCCAGCTGCTCAAGGCCGTGTGGGGGCCTGGGCACCTGGAGGACATGCACTACGTACGCGTACACATGGCCAACCTGCGCAAGAAGGTTGAGGCGCAGCCGTCGATGCCCAAGCATCTGATCACCGAAACAGGGGTGGGCTACCGCTTCAGATGCTGAATGGAGGTTCAACTTGTAGTTCTGACGCCCCACGTCCTTGACGTCGGCTCTACAACTGACGCCAGCCGTCGGATCTACGAAACGGTGGCTCTTTGAATGACAGCTCGCGGGCAAAGAGCAGGAGATCACGGAACACCCACCTGCGACGGCAACCGCTGCAAATCGGTCGTTGACGGCTTCTTGGTGAAGGCCCCCCTCCGGGTCGTAAAGCCATGCATCTGACGTCGCCGACTGATCCACCCGGCCCGTCTGCTGTCCGTATACGCCGTCCGGCGTATTCCCTCATCCCTCGCCCATCCCTAGAGTGACTCCATCGCCGCTCCCTGGCCGTTTCCGGCCCGGGTTCGGCGAGCGGGATCTTGTTCAACCACCTGGAGTCACCCACATGCAACGTCGATTTACCCTCAAGGCGCTGGCAGCTGCCACCGCCGTCTCCACCCTGGGCCTGGCCTCCATGGCCGCCCATGCTGCCGACACCATCAAGGTCGGCGTGCTGCACAGCCTGTCGGGCACCATGGCCATTTCCGAGACGGTGCTGAAAGACACCGTGCTCATGGCCATTGAAGAGATCAACGCCAAGGGCGGCGTGCTGGGCAAGAAGCTCGAACCCGTGGTGGTGGACCCGGCCTCCAACTGGCCACTGTTCGCCGAGAAGACCAAGCAGCTGCTGGGCCAGGACAAGGTGGCGGTGATCTTCGGCTGCTGGACCAGCGTCTCGCGCAAGTCGGTGCTGCCGGTGGTGGAAGAAATGAACGGCCTGCTGTTCTACCCCGTGCAGTACGAGGGTGAGGAGCTGTCCAAGAACGTGTTCTACACCGGTGCCGCGCCCAACCAGCAGGCCATCCCGGCGGTGGACTACCTGATGAGCAAGGACGGCGGCGGTGCCAAGCGCTGGGTGCTGCTGGGCACCGACTACGTGTACCCCCGCACCACCAACAAAATCCTGCGCGCCTTCCTGAAGAGCAAGGGCGTGGCCGACAAGGATATCGACGAGAAGTACACCCCCTTTGGCCACTCGGACTACCAGACCATCGTGGCCGACATCAAGAAGTTCTCGGCCGGTGGCAAGACGGCGGTGGTCTCCACCATCAACGGCGACTCCAACGTGCCCTTCTACAAGGAACTGGGCAATGCCGGCCTGAAGGCCAAGGACGTGCCGGTGGTGGCCTTCTCCGTGGGTGAAGAAGAGCTGCGTGGTGTGGACACCAAGCCGCTGGTGGGCCACCTGGCCGCCTGGAACTACTTCATGTCCATCAAGAACCCGACCAACGATGCCTTCATCAAGCAGTGGTCGGCCTATGCCAAGGCCAAGAACATTCCCGGCCACAAGGACAAGCCGCTGACCAACGACCCGATGGAAGCCACCTACATCGGCATCCACATGTGGAAGCAGGCGGTGGAAAAGGCCAAGAGCACCGATGTGGACAAGGTCATCGCCGCCATGGCCGGCCAGACCTTCAAGGCACCCAGCGGCATCGTGAGCAAGATGGACGAGAAGAACCACCACCTGCACAAGAGCGTGTTCATCGGCGAGATCAAGGCCGATGGTCAGTTCAACGTGGTGTGGAAGACGCCGGGCCCGGTCAAGGCCAAGCCCTGGAGCCCGTACATCGAAGGCAACGACAAGAAGAAGGACGAGCCGGAAAAGAAATAAGGCGCTCGCCGACCCAGCCCCTGCCCGTTCGCGTTGAGCCTGTCGAAACACTGCCTCCCTTGGGGGCAACGACGGGCTCAGCCTGAACGGTGGTTGGGGCGGGCGGCCCGGCGCGGCGCACCCCCGGTTGGGGTGCAGACCGCGCAGGGCTTGCAGCGTGGGCATGGCCCGCCGTGTCCACCCTACAGGTTCTTTTATGCTGATTCGATCCTTACTGTTATCTGCTACGTTTTTCATAGCTGCTCACGCCCATGCACTGACGGCGGAAGAGGCAAAAGCCATGGTCATCGGCGAGACCGATGCCCGCATCGCGGCGCTGGCCCGGGCGGTGGAGGCGGCAGACGAACGCACGGCGGACTTCCTGCAGGCGCTGGCGGACGATGCCGTCCAGGTGGCGGGTGATGCGGTGTTCATCGTGCGCGACGGCCAGGGCCGCGACCCGCTCACTGGCGCCGCCGTGGCCGTGCCCGACGGCGCCGAAGACGTGGTGAGCAACAACCGCATGCGCGGCGAGATCGATACCGCGCTGGCGGCGCTCAAGCTGTTCAGCCCGGACGCGCGGCAGCGCATGGCCGCCGCCCGCGCGCTGCTGCGGGAGCCCGACGAGTCGCGCCTGGCCCTGCTGGACAAGGCGCTGGCCGCGGAGCAGGACGAGGCCGTCAAGGCCCAGCTGGCGCTGGCGCGCTCGGCGGTGCTGCTCGACAGCAGCGATCCGGCCACGCGTGCGCAGGCGGCCCGGCTGCTGGGCGACAACCGGACCCCCGCCACCAAGCTGCTGCTCAGCGAACGGCTGCAGCGCGAGAGCGATGCCGGCGTGAAAACACAGCTGCAGGCCTCCTTGCGGGCCATCGAGGAGGCGCTGCAATGGGGCGAGCGCCTGGGCGCCATGTTCACCGGCCTGAGCCTGGGCAGCATCCTGCTGCTGGCCGCGCTCGGTCTGGCCATCACCTACGGCCTGATGGGGGTGATCAACATGGCGCATGGCGAACTGATGATGATCGGCGCCTATGCCACCTACGTGGTGCAGGGGCTGTTTCGCCGCTACCTGCCCGATGCCTTCGACTGGTACCTGGTGGCCGCGCTGCCGGCGGCCTTTTTTGCCGCGGCTGCGGTGGGCGCCGTGCTGGAGCGCAGCGTGCTGCGCTTTCTCTACGGTCGCCCGCTGGAGACGCTGCTGGCCACCTGGGGCATCAGCCTGGTGCTGATGCAGCTCGTACGCTCGATCTTCGGGGCGCAGAACGTGGGGGTGGAAAACCCGGCCTGGATGAGCGGCGGCGTGCAGGTGCTGTCCAACCTGACGCTGCCCTACAACCGGCTGGTCATCATCGGTTTTGCGGTGGCGGTGCTGGCCGGCATGGCGCTGCTGATCGGCCGCACCCGCCTGGGGCTGTTCGTGCGCGGCGTCACGCAGAACCGGCCGATTGCCGCCTGCATGGGGGTGAACACGGCGCGCATCGACACCTATGCCTTCGCGCTCGGCTCGGGCATCGCCGGCCTGGCCGGTGTGGCCCTGAGCCAGGTGGGCAACGTGGGCCCGGACCTGGGGCAGAACTACATCGTCGATTCCTTCATGGTGGTGGTGCTCGGTGGCGTCGGCCAGCTGGCCGGCACGGTGTACGCAGCGCTGGGCCTGGGCGTGCTGAACAAGCTGCTGGAGGGCTGGACCGGCGCGGTGCTGGCCAAGATTGCCGTGCTGGTGTTCATCATCATCTTCATCCAGAAGCGTCCGCAAGGGATATTTGCCGTCAAGGGTAGGAGTGCGGAAGCATGACGCAATCCAATAATGCCGTTCGCCCTGAGCCTGTCGAAGGGCCTGCGAAGGCTTCGACAAGCTCAGCCCGAACGGGGTTGATGCTTCCCGCCACCGTACCGCTGCTCTCCCGCAAGGGCTGGAGCGCCTTCATCGTGGCGCTGATCGTGGTGTGCGCCGTGGCGCCGGTGCTCAATCTGTGGGTACCCGCCGGCAGCGTGTTCCACCTGAGTGACTACAGCGTGGCACTGCTGGGCCGCATCATGTGCTACGCCATCTGCGCGCTGGCCATGGACCTGATCTGGGGGTACACCGGCATCCTGTCGCTCGGCCACGGCGTGTTTTTCGCGCTGGGGGGCTACGCCATGGGCATGTACCTGATGCGCCAGATCGGGCGCGACGGCAACTACAAGAGCGACCTGCCGGACTTCATGGTGTTCCTGGACTGGAAGACGCTGCCCTGGCACTGGACCTTCAGCGACAGCTTCATCGCCACGCTGATCCTGATCGTGCTGGTGCCCGGGCTGGTGGCCTTCGTGTTCGGCTACTTCGCCTTCCGCTCGCGCATCAAGGGGGTGTACTTTTCCATCATCACCCAGGCCATGACCTTTGCTGCCATGCTGCTGTTCTTCCGCAACGAGACCGGCTTTGGCGGCAACAACGGCTTTACCGACTTCAAGCGCATCCTCGGTCTGCCCATTGCCACGCAGGAGATGCGCATGGCGCTGTTCGTGCTCACCGGCCTGACGCTGCTGGGCTTTTTCCTGCTGGCGCGCTGGCTGGTGGGCAGCAAGTTCGGCCGGGTGCTGCAGGCCATCCGCGATGCCGAATCGCGCGTGATGTTCTCGGGCTACTCGCCGCTGGGCTACAAGCTCACCATCTGGACGCTCTCGGCCGTGATGTGCGGCATTGCCGGGGCGCTGTACGTGCCGCAGGTGGGCATCATCAACCCGGGCGAGATGAGCCCGGCCAATTCGATCGAGATGGCGATCTGGGCTGCGGTGGGCGGGCGCGGCACGCTGATCGGTCCCATCGTCGGCGCTTTCGTGGTCAATGGTGCCAAGAGCTGGCTGACGGTGGCCTGGCCGGAGTTCTGGCTCTATTTCCTCGGCGGCCTGTTCATCGTGGTGACGCTGTTCCTGCCGAACGGCCTGGTGGGGCTGGTGAAGAAGTTGAGAGGGACCAAGGTGATGCGCGACGTCGGCGCGTCCCAAGGCGCGAAGGCCCCCGCGGGGGGCAGCGAAGCACACGAAGTGGTGAGCGTGGGGGCCAAATCATGACGCCCGACCTGCTGGAGCAAGGGGCCCGGCGCTACGAGGCGCGGCTGGCCGAACTCGATGCCGCACGCCTGAACACCGCGGCCGGTGGCCAGACGGCCAGCTACGGCCGGCTCAAGGTGTCGGACGAGGTGGACGTGACACACGGCCGCATCCTCTACCTGGAGGATGTGAGTGTCAGCTTCGACGGCTTCAAGGCCATCAACAAGCTGAGCCTGGACATTGCGCCCGGCGAGCTGCGCTGCATCATCGGGCCCAACGGCGCCGGCAAGACGACGATGATGGACATCATCACCGGCAAGACGCGCCCGGACGAAGGCACGGTGTTCTTCGGCAGCACCATCGACCTGCTGCGCTACAGCGAGCCGGAGATCGCTCAGCTGGGCATCGGCCGCAAGTTCCAGAAGCCCACGGTGTTCGAGCAGCTCAGCGTGTTCGAGAACCTGGAGCTGGCGCTCAAGACCGACAAGGGCGTGAAGGCCTCGATGCTCTTCCGCCTCGACTCGGCCCAGAGCGACCGCCTGGCCGAGGTGCTGCACACGATCCACCTGGCCGACAGCGTGGCACGCCAGGCCGGCACACTGAGCCACGGCCAGAAGCAGTGGCTGGAGATCGGCATGCTGCTGATGCAGGACCCCAAGCTGCTGCTGCTCGACGAGCCGGTGGCCGGCATGACCGATGAGGAAACCGCGCGCACGGCGGAGCTGTTCCTCAGCCTCAAGGGCAAGCACTCGCTGATGGTGGTGGAGCACGACATGAGTTTCATCAAGACGATCTCGGAGATCGTCACCGTGCTGTGCGACGGGGCCGTGCTGGCGCAGGGCACGCTGGATCAGGTGCAGGCGGATGAGCGGGTGATTGAGGTTTACCTCGGGAGATGATCTTGTTCACCTCTCTTCGCCTTGTCTTAAACCCGTGCCGGCCTGCTTTGCCGGGTCTCGCCCCGGCGGGCGAGGTACTTTCTTTTGCTTCGCCAAAAGAAAGTACCCAAAGAAAAGGCGAGCCGGATTCGTCGGCCCTCCGCTGCGCTACGGGCACGCTGCGTTGCTCGGGATCGGCGGGAAGCGCAGAAACTCGCCCTGCGGGCTCAAACATCTGCGCTTCTTTTTCCGCCGCTCCCTGCGCTACTCGCCTCCTCATTACGGCGGGGGGAACCGAATACCAAAACCAATTCAACAAGGACGCGCCATGGCGCGTCCTTGTGGGCTCCGGCTGTTCGGCTGTTGATTTCCCCCACCCTTGTGTCTGTGCCGAGAAGCGCAGCGGCAGGCGGATCAAGAGACGCGCATGTCTGAGCGCAGCGAGTTTGCGCGGCTCCCGACTGGCGCGAGCATCGCAGGGTGCCCCGCTGCACAGCAGCGGGGTCATAGACACCAGGGTCGCCTTTCTTTTGGTTCCTTTTCTTTGGCGAAGCAAAGAAAAGGGACTGCGCCGCCGGGCGCACATCCCGGCATGCCGCCCCGCGAAGGGCGCAACCCAGAAGAAATGAGCCAGACATGCTGAATGTCAAAACCATCAACCAGTACTACGGGGGCTCCCACATCCTGCGCGACGTCAGCCTCACCGCCGAAAAAGGCAAGGTGACCGTGGTGCTGGGCCGCAACGGCGTGGGCAAGACCACGTTGCTCAAGTCGCTCATGGGCCTGGTGCCCATCAAGAGCGGTGCCATCGAGTTCGAAGGCCGCGCCATCCACAAGGACACGCCTTACCAGCGGGCGAGAGCGGGCATCGGCTTCGTACCCCAGGGCCGCGAGATCTTCGCTCGCCTGACGGTGGAAGAAAACCTGCGCATGGGCCTGGCCAGCAAGCCGGGGGGCACGCCGATCCCCGCCGAGCTGTATGAACTGTTTCCGGTGCTCAAGCAGATGCTGCACCGCCGCGGCGGTGACCTGTCGGGCGGACAGCAGCAGCAGCTGGCGATCGCCCGTGCGCTGGCGGCCAAGCCGAAGCTGCTGGTGCTGGACGAGCCGACCGAAGGCATCCAGCCCAGCATCATCAAGGACATCGGTCGTGTCATCCGCATGCTGGCCGACCGCGGCGACATGGCGATCCTGCTGGTGGAGCAGTACTACGATTTCGCCCGCGAACTGGCCGACGAGTATGTGGTGATGGAGCGGGGTGCCGTGCTCGCCCACGGCCTGGGCCGGAACATGGAAACCGACGGCGTGCGCCAGCTGGTGGCGATATGAGGCCCTAGCTGTGAAGGTCCAATAGGTTGTTTCTGTT
>CAZJKR010000077.1:7564-12644 GCA_964546615.1 uncultured Curvibacter sp. | reverse complement strand
TGGAAGCCGGCGCCGGAGCGCACGACGTCGGAGATCCCGCCCACGGCCAGCGACCGGGTCGCGTCCACGAACAGCGTGGGGTAACGGTCGGCCGGGCGCAGACCGAGCAGGCCGCCATTGGCCCGGTCGGCGGCATCCGACAGCTCTCGCGCCAGGACGGAGAAGTCTTCGCCGGCACGGGCCCGTGCCAACGCCTGCTGCGCCTTGGCTTGCAGGAGGGCGATCTGCGCCTCGCTGGCGTTGGCCGGCACGTTCGCCGCCGCCAGCCGCTCCTGCAGGTACTGCTCGACCTCCAGGTCGCTCACCCGCACGCGTGGCTCGACTTCGCGCTCGCGCAGCCGGGTCAGCATCAGCTGGTTGCGCAGCTGTTCGCGGAACTGCCGCGGATCGATGCCGTCCTGCGCGATGCGACGGCGCAGCTCCTCCACGCTCAACTGGTTCTGCAGTGCAACGCTCTGCTCGGCCTGATCGACCGAGGGCTCGTCCACCTTGATGCCGGTCTCGCGCGCGAACTGCAGTTGCGCCTTCTCGTTGATCAGCCGCTCCAGCACCTGGCGCGTGAGCTCGCGCACATCGGGTTGCGAGGAGCGTTGCTGCTGGGCCAGTTGCTGCAGCGCGCGCTGCACTTCGATCGTCACATCATGGTTGGTGATGGGCTCGGAGTTGACCACCGCGACGATGAAGTCCGCCTGGCGCACCGCCCCCGGCACCGCGGCGGGTGCACTCAGGGCCGGGGCAGCGGGCGCGGCCGACCGCAAACCCTGGGCCTGCGCCGTCACGGCGGCAAAACAGAGAAGACAGGCCGCACGCAGGGCGGAGACACGAAGGATCATGATGGGTCAATCGTAATTGCTGAAACGGCTGGGCGAACCGCCGGTCGAATCGCGCAGGAGCTGGTAGCGCGGAATGTTGCGCTGCAGGGTGGTCAGAGGATCGATGCCCACGCGCGACAGGCCGACGAACTCGAGCTGGAACATGATGCGCTCGTTGCTGGACACCAGCCCGGTCTGCAGGCGCTCCAGTACGATGCGCCCCAGCCAGCAGCCGCCATCGTACTCAAAGCCGACGATCGAGTCGACCAGTTTGCGGTCCTTCAGGCTGAAATTGAGCCGGCCCACGGTGTACCAGCGCCCCGGCCCCTGCCCCCGGCCCTTGCCAAGATCCTGGCCGCGATCGCCCCACAGGTTGTTGAGCGGCCACTGCCAGCCCACGTCCACCAGTTCGCTGACGTCGCGCTGGAAACGGTAGGCCATGTTGAGCACGCGGTAGTTGCCCGGGTTGTAGCGCGCGCCGATGGTGGAGCGTACCGATTTTTCCGTCGTCGGGTTGTACTGCACGATCGAATCGAAGGACCAGCGCGTATCCCAGTTGAAGCCGGCCCCCAGCAGCACATCGCTCAGGCGCTCCTTGGCCGGCGTGCCGCCGGGCAGGGTGACATTCTGGTCCGCAAAGCGGTAGCGCTGGGCAATGCTGAAACGCGCCGACTCGGCGCCGGTGTCCGGGTCGAGCAGACGTGTGGTGACACCGGCGGTCAGCAGGTTGTTGTCCGAGATGCGGTCATGGCCGACGAAGGCGTTCTCGCTGTAGATGCTGGCGAAGTTGAAGTCGTTCGCACCCGAGTCGTAGTTCGGCAGGTAGTTCTGGTCCACATAGGGCGTGTTGACGTAGAACAGGCGCGGCTCCAGGGTCTGCCGAAAGGCGCGACCGAGGTAGCTGGCGTCACGCTCGAACATGAGGCCGGAATCCAGGCTGAAGGTGGGCACGGTGCGCGTGGCCGTGGTTGCGCCCGAGGCCAACCGGGTATCGAACTGGTAGGCCCGGGTATGGAACTGCAGCTTGGGCGTGATGTAGCCGGCCGGGCTCAGCCAGGGCCGGCTGATCTGGGCCAGCAGCACGCTGCGCTGCGCGTTGGCCTGCCCGGTCAGGCTGCGGTCGGCCTCGAACTGGGTGTAGTCGCCATCGAGCGAGACATCAAAGCCGCCGGCATCGAGCTGGGCATAACGCGCCGCCAGCTGCGGCAAGCGGTCGTAAGGCGGCGTGATCGGCGAGGCCGGGTCCTGCAGCGTTTGCCACTTGAGGGTGCGCAGCGTGGCCGAATACGGGCCGCGCCCCCAGCTCAGCACGGCATCGTTCGCCAGCAGGCGGGTCGTCAGCGAGGTCGTGCCGCGCGGGAAGTCGCGCCAGTAGTTGTCGTCGCTGACCCGATTGAGGTTCAGCGACAGCCCGAGGTTGCCAAGCGCGCTCAGGCCGGTGGCGATCTGGCCCTGGTGCTGGAAACTCGTGCCCCAGCGGTCGCTGTCGCGCAGCTTGTCGCCCGGCATGTAGTCCAGCCGCAACTGTCCGCGGTAGGCAGGTTCGAGGTAACGGAATTCACCGCCGAGGTTGACACCGCGCTTGGTCATCACCGTCGGATAGAACGTGGCATCGCGGTTCGGCGCAATATTCCAGTAGTACGGAACCGTCAGTTCGTTGCCGCTGATGGTGTCCACGCCATAGATGGGGGCCAGGAAACCGGATTTGCGCTTCTCGCTCAGGGAAAAGCTGATCGAGGGCACGGAGAGGAACGTGACGCCCTTGAAACTCAGCTGGGCATCTTCGGCTTCGCCGACCTCCTCCTCGTTGTCGATGCGCAAGGTGGCTGCCCGCAACATCCAGTCGGGCATCCAGCTCGGCCCGGGCTGACGCTGGCAGGTGGTGAAGTTCGTGTTGCGGATCACCGCCCGGTTCTCGTCGAGAAAATCGACCCGGTCGGCCTGGCCGTGACCCTCATTGGCAAGAAAGAAGAATTCGGGCTGGGCAAAAAAACCTTCGAAGGCATCGACCTTGAGCTCCAGCTGCGGGCCTTCGAACACATTGCCGGCCCGGTTGATGCGCACATTGCCACGCGCCTTGGCAAGGTCATCGGGCTGGTAGTACTCGAGGCGATCGGCCCGGATCACCGTGTCGCCGCGCCGCAGTTCGACGCGCCCTTCCAGGGTCATGTCCAGATCCGGGCGGCCGCTCAGGATGTCGCTGAACAGGAAGGTCGGCAGCTGGCTGCGCTGCGCCGACGGCATCTGCTCTTCCAGCTTGGGGCTGGTGCGCAGACGCACCGGCGACTCCGGCGCGGCCGTCAGGGGCGATGCCGGCTGGGCCTGAACCAGCCCGGCCTGCAGCAGGGCAGCCGTCAGCAGCGCCCGGGAGGCCCGCAGCCCGAGGCTGCCGGATGGGAAGCAAGCTGCCGCGAGGTTCGGGTCAGGCATCGTTAAACGCAGCGGGCGCATCAGGCATTCGGCAGATCGAGGAGGGTCGGTCAGGGCAGATTTGTAGAATGGATTATCCATGACCCCAATCGACGCGCGCCCCGGCGCCATCCCCATGCCCGCGAACGCCATCGCCTGGGTCTCGCCCGTGCGCGAGGCCGCCTTCCACCAGTGGCTCCACGCCCTGGAACAGCCCCAGCAACTTCTGCCCGCCACGCTGCGTCCGGCGTCGGCCGATGCCAGCTTCCGGCGCTACTTCCGCGTCGATGCGGCGAGCGGCAGCCGCATCATCATGGACGCGCCGCCGGACCAGGAGAACTGCCAGCCCTTCGTGCAGGTGGCACAGCTGATGCAGGCCGCCGGCCTGAATGTGCCGCAGATCCTCGCCTGGGACGAGGCCAACGGCTTCATGCTGCTGTCCGACCTCGGCGGGCAGACCATGATGCAGGTCATCAACCGCGACAACGCGGCCGCCAATCTGCCGCTGTACCTGCGCGCCGTCGACGCGCTGGTGGCTTGGCAGCAGGCATCCAAACCCGGCGTGCTGCCGCCCTATGACGCAGCATTGCTGCGGCGCGAACTTGAGCTCTTCCCCGACTGGTACCTGGCACGCCACCGCGGCGTGGCAGTGGAGGGCAAGCTGCGCGAGACGCTGGACCGCATGTTTGCCCTCATCATCGAGCGCAACCTGGCCTGGCCGAGTGTCTACGTGCACCGCGACTTCATGCCGCGGAATTTGATCGCCCCCACGCTCGGCACTGGTGTGTCCTCGCTGCCCCCCGAGGGGGCTGTTTCGCCTTGGGGCGGCCCGGCGGCGAAACGTGATGATCCCGTTGAAACACGCCTTGGCGTGCTGGACTTCCAGGACGCCGTCTACGGCCCCATCACCTACGACATCGCCAGCCTGATGCGCGACGCCTTCCTGAGCTGGGAGGAAGACTTCGTACTCGACGTCACCATCCGCTACTGGCAGCAGGCCCGCAAGGCCGGCTTGCCGGTGGGCGACGATTTCGGCGAGTTCTACCGCGGCGTGGAGTGGATGGGCCTGCAGCGCCACCTCAAGGTGGCCGGCATCTTTGCCCGCCTCACCTTGCGCGACGGCAAGCCGCAGTACCTGGCCGACGCACCGCGTTTCATCGGCTACATCCGCGCCACTTGCGCGCGCTACAGCGAACTCAAGCCGCTGCTGCGGCTGGTCGATGAGGTCGAGGGCATCACCGAGGCGAGCGGCTACGCCTTCGGTCGGGTCTGAGCCAAAACGGCATCCAGGCCTTGCTGCATCTACGCCGATCGCTACTGAATTGATAGCAATGCCCCGTTTTTACTGCCCACTCCCTCTGGCCAGCGGCGCGCTGATCGACCTGCCCGCCGGCGCCGCGCGCCATGTGCAGGTGCTGCGGCTGCAACCGGGCGCTGCCATCACGCTGTTCAACGGCGATGGCGGCGAGTTCACTGCCACCGTCACGCGCATGGGGCGCAGCGACGTGCAGGTCGAGATCGGCGCCCACATCGCGGTGGAGCGCGAAGCGTCACGCGAGGTGCACCTGGCCATCGGCATGCCGGCCAACGAGCGCATGGACTGGCTGGTGGAGAAGGCCGCCGAACTCGGGGTGGTCAGCTTGCAGCCGCTGCTGGCCGAACGCAGCGTGCTCAGACTCAAGGGCGAGCGTGCCGACAAGAAGCGCGCGCACTGGCAGGGCATCGCGGTGGCCGCCTGTGAGCAATGCGGCCGCAACCGCGTGCCCGAGGTGCGGGAGGTGATCGCACTGGACGACTGGCTGCACACGCCGGCCAGCGGCGCGCGACTGCTGCTCTCGCTGCAAGCCGGCAGCCAGCCG
>CAZJKR010000077.1:0-7554 GCA_964546615.1 uncultured Curvibacter sp. | reverse complement strand
GTCAGAAGGATAAAAATTCCCTTTCCATCCACCATAATTAAACCCGCTGCAGCCTATTTTTATTTCCGGAGAACAAGACAAGAAATTTGATACTAAGGATTATATAGAATTTTACGGCAAGCCGGCAGCCAGCCGCTGGCGCAGGCCATGGCCGCAGCGCCGCCGGGGCCGGTGACCTTTCTCTCCGGCCCGGAAGGCGGGCTCAGCGCCGCCGAGGAGGCCACCGCGCTGGCCCAAGGGTTCTTGCCGGTCACACTGGGGCTACGCACCCTGCGCGCCGAAACCGCGCCGCTGGCGGCCCTGGCCGCGCTGACACTTTGCATTTGAAGGATTTCCCGTGAACCCATCCATGTGGCTGCTGGCCGTCTGCCAGGGCCTGTTCCTTACCAACAACGTCGTCTTCATCGCCATCAACGGCCTGGTCGGCCTGAGCCTGGCGCCACTGGGCTGGATGGCCACGCTGCCCGTCATGGGCTATGTGGTGGGCGGCGCCTTGAGCACGGGCCTGGTGGCGCGCACACAGACGCGCTACGGGCGCCAGGCCTCGTTCCAGATCGGTCTGGCGGTGGCGCTGGCCTCGGCCCTGCTGTGCGCCTATGCCGCCTGGAGCCGCGACTTCTGGCTCCTGGTGACCGCCACCGTGGTGGCCGGTTATTACAGCGCCAACGGTCAGCTCTACCGCTTTGCCGCAGCCGAACTGGTGGCCCCGGCCTTGCGCGAAAAGGCCGTCTCGCTGGTGCTGGCCGGTGGCCTGATCGGCGCCATCATCGGCCCCAACCTGGCCAAGTACACCCGCAACCTGCTGGCCACGCCTTTCACCGGCGCCTACCTGGCGCTGGCGGTGGTGGCCGTGCTGGCCATGGGCCTGATGGCCTTGGTGCGCTTTCCCGCCGCGCCGGCGGCACAAACAGGCGCCAGCGGCGGTCGTCCGCTGTGGGAAATCGTGCGCCAGCCGCTGTTCTTCGTTGCCGCCGTCGGTGCGGCGCTGGGTTACGGTGTGATGAACCTGCTGATGGCCGCCACACCGCTGGCCATGCAGGTCTGCGGCTACCCCTTCGACGATGCCGCACTGGTGCTGCAGTGGCATGTGATCGGCATGTTCGCGCCCGGCTTCTTCACCGGCCACCTGATCAAGCGCTTCGGCACGCTGACCATCATGGGCGTGGGCGTGCTGCTCAATGCGCTGTGCATTGCCATTGCGCTCACCGGCGTGGACCTGCACCAGTTCCTGATTGCGCTCTTCCTGCTCGGCGTCGGCTGGAACTTCCTCTTCACCGGCAGCACCACGCTGGCACTGCAGGCCTACCGGCCGGAAGAGAAGGACCGTGCCCAGGCGGCGATCAATTTCGCCGTCTTTGCCGTCATGGCGTTGACGTCGTTTGCCTCCGGCGCGCTCGTCACCACCCAAGGCTGGCAGCTGCTCAACATCGGTTCCTTGGTGCCGGTGGCACTGACCGGGCTGGCGCTGTTGTGGCTGGCGCTGCGGCGCCGCGCCACGACCCCGGCCTGAGCCGGGCGGGCAGCAGGCCCGATCAGAAGCGCTCGTCCAGCCAGCGCTGCAGGCTGGCGAACACCGGCGCGGGATCACGCTCGTTGAAGATCTCGTGGTAGTAGCCCTCGAAGCACTGCGCGCGCACCACCCCCGCGGGTGCCGCGGCGGCAAAGGCCCGGCTGCCGGCCGGGCTCACCAGATGGTCGTCGCCGGCATAGAGCAGCAGCGTCGACACGGGCCATTGCGGTGCGCAGGCCTGTGTGGCGGCACCGGCGTCGACGATGAAACGCGCCAGCCGGGCTGAAATACGGTCTTGGACCCGCGGGTCGTTCCGGTAGGCGTTCACCACCGCCGGATCGTGCGACAGGCGGCGCGGATCAAGGCCGTTGCGCACGCACAGGTCCGGCGCGATGCGCAGCAGCACCGCCAGCAGCAGTTTCTGCCAGCGGCCCAGCCCCGGATCGAGCGCCGGCGAGGACAGCACCAGTCCCTGCACCGGTCGCAACTGCAGCGAGACAAAACGCGCCGCCACCAGCCCGCCCAGGCTGTGGCCGAACAGGATCAGCGGTGTGGCCGGGTCCATCCGGGCCCGCGTACTGTCCAGCACATCGGCCAGGTCGTCGAGCAGGCGCTGCGGGTGCGGCAGGTCACCGCGCACGCCGCCCGATTCGCCATGGCCGTACTGGTCGTAGCCGCGCACGGCAAAGCCCCAGTCGTTCAGGCGCCGCGCCACGTGGTCGTAGCGGCCGGCATGCTCACCCAGGCCGTGCACCAGCAGCACGACGCCGCGCAGCTGGCGGCCGTAGTCCAGCGGCCAGTCCTGCACGGCGATGTTGTCGCCGTCGCTGGCGACAAAGGTGGACAGGGTCGAGTCGGTCAAACGCGGGCCTTCAGGACATGCGGGCGATGACCTGGGCCACCGCCGCCGTCAGCCGGCGCGCGTAGGGCACGTGCAGGAACTCGTTCGGCCCGTGCGCATTGCTCTTGGGGCCGAGCACGCCACAGACCATCATCTGCGCCCGAGGAAAACCCTGCGACAGCAGGTTCATCAGCGGAATGGTGCCGCCCTGGCCGATGTAGCCGCAGTCCGCGCCAAAGTAGTTCTGCGAGGCGGCGTTGAGCGCCTGCGCGAACCACGGTGCGCTCTCGGGTGCATTCCAGCCCGTCGCCGAACTCAGGCCCTGGAAGGTGACGCGTGCCTGGTAGGGTGCGTTGTCTTCCAGCACCGCCTTGAGCTGCTGCACCGCCTGCGCCGCGTCCACCAGCGGCGGCAGCCGCAGCGAAAGCTTGAAGGCGGTGTAGGGCCGCAGCACGTTGCCGGCGTTCTGCAGATCGGGCAAACCTTCAGCGCCGGTAACGCTGAGTGTCGGCACCCAGGTGCGGTTGAGCAGCGCCTGCAGCGGGTCGGTGGTCATCGGCAGGGCGACGCGGCTGTCGCCCTCGCAGTCGTAGTGCACCCAGGGAAAACGCTTGTAGAGCGCCTCGCCCAGAATGGCGGCCGTGGCACGCGCCTGCGCCATGCGCTCGGGCGGCACCTCGCAATGAAAACTCACCGGCAGCAGGCGGCCGGTGGCGCTGTCCTCCAGCCGGTCCAGCACCTGGCGCAGGATGCGAAAGCTCGAGGGCACGACGCCGCTGGCATCACCCGAGTGCACGCCTTCGGTGAGGATCTCCACCTTCAACACACCGCTGGCCATGCCGCGCAGGCTGGTGGTGAGCCAGAGCTGGTCGTAGTTGCCGGCACCGGAGTCGAGGCAGACCACCAGCCCCACGTCGCCCAGGCGGTTGTTGCCTGGTGCGCGCAGCGCATCGATGTAGGGCAGCAGGTCGCAGGAGCCGCTTTCTTCGCAGGTCTCGATCAGGCCGACGATGCGCGGATGCGGCAGCTGCTGGCTCTTGAGCGCCTGGATGGCGGCGATGCTGGCGTAGACGGCATAACCGTCGTCCGCACCGCCGCGGCCATAGAGCTTGCCGTCCTCGTACTTGGGTGTCCAGGGCCCAAGGTCGCTGCGCCAGCCGCTGAACTCGGGCTGCTTGTCGAGGTGGCCGTACATCAGCACCGTCTGGGCCGACACCGGCGCGCCAGCGGCGCCACCGGAAGCCGGTACCTCGAAAAACAGCACCGGCGTGCGACCGGGCAGGCGGATCACCTCCAGCGTCAGCCCCTCGACCTTCTGCGCTTCCACCCAGGCCGCGGCATTGCGCACCACGGTGTCGATGTGACCATGCTCGACCCACTGCGGATCGAACATCGGCGACTTGGCCGGGATGGCAATGTAATCACTGAGCTGGCGCACGATGTCCTCGTCCCAGGCGCGGCTCACCTCGTCGAATAGGCGCGCGCTGTTGAGTACGGGCTGCGGGATGCGGTCGTTCATGCAAATTCTCCTCCGACAGCAAGAGCGGAACTGTCGCACCGCCCGAGCGTGCGAGCCAGCGTCTCCGTCTTTTGCCTGTTTGTTTCGAATGTATTTCTTTTACCGAATGTTGGTCAAGGCGCCGGCCGTCGGTGCTGTCGTTTGATGGAGAATCGAGGGCCTTGCCCTGCCATCACCAGCCACCCCTGCCCATGACAGCCTTCGCCACGTCCCGCCTGCCACGCCGCACCCTGCTGGGCTTGGCGCTTGCCTGGGGTGCCGTCGTCCCGCCGCTGGCCGCCCAGAGCCGGCTGCCGCTGCGCATCTCCAGCCCCGCGGTGCCGGACGACTGGCACGCCCGCATGTGGACGGTGCTCAAGGACCAGCTGGAACAGAGCGCACCGGGCCAGTTCGAGGTGCAGATCCACCTCGGCGGCAGTCTGTTCAAGCAGGGGGCCGAAGCGGTGGCCCTGGCGCGCGGCAATCTGGAGCTGGCCAGCCTGTCCGCCTTCGACCTGGCCAAGGTGGTGCCCGAATTTTCGGTCTTCACGGCCGGCTACGTGATCCGCGATCCGGCGCACCTGATGAAGGTGTTCAACGGCCCGATCGGTGCCGAGCTGTACCAGCGCGTGAGCGAGAAGATGGACCTCACCGTGCTGACGCCGCTCTACCTGGGCACACGCCAGCTCAACCTGCGCCTCAGGCGCCCGGTGATGACGCCGGCCGACCTCAAGGGGCTCAAGCTGCGCATGCCGTCCAGCCGCGAGTGGCTGTTCCTCGGTCAGGCCCTGGGCGCCACACCGACGCCGCTGGCCTTCGGGGAGGTCTATCTGGGCCTGAAGACCGGCACGATCGACGGTCAGGACAACCCCCTGTCCACGCTCAAGAGCGCCAAGTTCCATGAGGTCACGCAGCAGATCACGCTCACCGGCCATCTGGTGGACAGCCTCTTCATCTGCGTGTCCAACAAGCTGTGGAAACGCCTGAACCCCAGCCAGCAGACTGCCCTGCGTGCGGCGGCCCAGGCGGCCGCACGCTACAACAACGAACACCGCCTCGCCGACGAGCGCGATCTGCTGAACTATTTCCGCGCCCAGGGCCTGGCCGTGACCACACCCGATGTCGCCGCCTTTCGCAGCAGTGTTCAGGCCGCCTATCTGAAGGCCGATTTCGCCCGGGCCTGGCCCCCGGACCTGCTCGCGCGCATCAACGCCACGCCATGAGCCTGCATCTGCTGCGCCGTGGCGCCGAACTGGTCGGCGTTGTGCTGTTCGCCCTGCTGTTCGGGGTTTTCGTGGTCCAGGTCACGGCCCGCTTTGTCTTCGACCTGCCCTTGCCCTGGACCGACGAGGCGGCCACCGTGCTGTATCTCTGGACCATCCTGTGGGGCGCCGCCCTGGTCTGCCGTGAACGCGAACATGTGGCCTTCGGGCTGCTCTATGACGGTCGTGCGGCCCCCGTCAAGCGCGCCATGGCCTTGCTGGCCACCGTACTGGTCGGCGGCCTGGCCGGCTGGGCCCTGCCCGAAGTGCTGGACTACATCGCTTTCATGCAACGCGAGGTCACCCCCGTGCTCGGCCTGCCCCTGCATCTTGTCTATGCGCCGTTTGGCCTGTTGCTGCTGATGCTGGTCGTGCGTGCGCTGCTGCGCATCCGGCGCCTGCTCGGGCGCGACTGGGCGCGTGAACTGGAACGGGACGCATGAGCCCGGCGCTGCTCATCTTGCTGGCCGTGCTGGCTACGGCCATGCTGCTGCGCGCACCGGTGGCCTTCGCCATGCTGGCCGGCGGCATTGCCTACCTGATCGCCAAGGGCCAGGACCTGGGGCTGGCGGCCGAACAGATCCTCAACGGCCTGTACAACAGCTATGTGCTGCTGGCGGTGCCGCTGTTCGTCTTCGCCGCCAATCTGATGAACGCCGGCACCATCAGCGAGCGCCTGTTCGATTTCGCCCGCGTGCTGGTAGGCCGCCTGCGCGGCGGCCTGGCCCAGGTGGACATCCTGGTCAGCGTGATCTTTTCCGGCATGAGCGGCAGCGCCATCGCCGACGCCGCAGGCCCCGGGCTGGTGACCATCCAGCAGATGCTGAAAAAGCCCGAGTACACCCCCGGCTTCGCTGGCGCCGTGGTGGTGGCCAGTGCCACCATCGGACCCATCATTCCGCCGTCGATCCCCATGGTGCTGTATGCACTGGTTTCCGGCACCTCGGTCGGGGCGCTGTTTCTGGGCGGCCTGGTGCCGGGCCTGCTGATGGCGGTGCTGCTGATGCTGGGCGTGCACTGGATTGCCAGCCGGCGCCAGATGCCCAAGGAAGCGGCCGTGCCCTTGCGCGCCGTCCCGCGCATCGTGCTGCGCAGCCTGCTGCCGCTGAGCCTGCCGCTGGTCCTGCTCGGCGGCATCTACAGCGGCGCCTTCACGCCGACCGAGGCGGCGGCGGTCGCCGCACTGCATGCCCTGGTGCTGGCCGGCGTGGTCTATCGCGCTTTCAGCCCGCGGGCCTTGTTCGCTGTGACGCTGGAATCGCTGCGCGCCAGCACGGTCATCACCATCCTGATCGCCTCGGCCTACCTGCTCAACTACGCCCTGGCCGCCGAAGGCGTGCCGGCCCTGCTGGCACAGTGGGTCGACAGCCTGCAGCTGGGCCCGACCGGTTTCCTGCTGCTGGTCAACCTGCTGTTCCTGCTGCTGGGCTGCTTCCTGGACGTGACGGTGATGTTGCTGGTGTTCGTGCCGATGCTGGTGCCGGCGGCGCAAGCCCTCGGCATCGACCTGGTGCATTTCGGCGTGCTGGTCGTCGTCAACATGATGATCGGGCTGGTCACGCCGCCCTTCGGCATGCTGCTGTTCGTGACCAATGCCTTGACCGGCATCGCCCTGCGCGACCTGGTGCGTGAAGGTTGGCCGTTCACCATCCTGCTGCTGCTGGCCCTGCTGCTGCTGACCTTCTTTCCGCAACTGGTGCTCTGGCTGCCGCAGCGCATGGGGCATGTGACCGGCTGAGTACGAATGCGCCCGCCGACCTCGACCGGCTCAGCGGGAAAACTTCAGCACCGCCGTGCTGGCCAGCAGATTGGGGGCAAAACGCACCGTGCGACCCTTGTGCAGTCCGAAACTGTCCAGGATCTGCAGGCCGTTGCGCAGCGCCAGCACCTCCAGATCGGCCTGCGTGCCGACGCGGATGTTGGGCGTGTCGTACCACTGGTAGGGCAGGCGGCGCGTCACCGGCATGCGGCCGCGCAGCACGCTCAGGCGATTCGGCCAGTGCGCGAAGTTGGGGAAGGCGACGATGCCGGTACGGCCCACGCGCGCGGTCTCGCGCAGCACCGTCTCGGCATTGCGCAGGTGCTGCAGCGTGTCGATCTGCAACACCACGTCAAAACTCTGGTCGCCGAACATCGACAGGCCTTCGTCGAGGTTGAGCTGGATCACGTTGACGCCGCGCTGTACGCAGGCCAGCACGTTGGCGTCGTCGATCTCGATGCCGTAGCCGCTGCAGCCGCGCGTGGCCTGCAGGTGCGCCAGCAGCGCGCCGTCGCCGCAGCCGAGGTCGAGCACGCGCGAGCCCGGCGGCACCAGTTCGGCGATCGCCTCCAGCGTGCTGCGCTCGCTCATGCCCGGAGCTCCTTCGAAACGCTATCGAAATAAGAGCGCACCACGCCCATGTAACGCGGGTCATCGAGCAAAAAGGCATCATGCCCATGGGGG
>CAZJKR010000076.1:5345-12909 GCA_964546615.1 uncultured Curvibacter sp. | reverse complement strand
CCGCCATGCGCTGCTGTTTGATGCCGGGCCGCGTTACTCGCGCGAGAGCGATGCCGGCCACCGCGTGCTGGTGCCGCTGCTGCGCGCCCTCGATGTGCGGCTGGACCGCCTGGTGCTGAGCCACCGCGACAGCGACCACACCGGCGGCGCTGCCGCCGTGCTGGCCATGCAGCCGCACGCCGACCTGCTGAGTTCGCTGGAGGACGGTCACGAACTGCTGGCGCGGCGCCCCGCCCGCCAGCACCGCTGCGCGGCCGGCCAGGCCTGGGACTGGGACGGGGTGCACTTCGAGGTACTGCACCCGCAGGCCGACGACTACGCGCTGACACGGCGCAGCAATGCCCTGTCGTGCGTGCTGCGCATCAGCAACGGCCAGCACAGCGTGCTGCTGACGGGCGACATCGAGCAGGCCCAGGAAGCACAGCTGCTGGCCGGCGGCACCGCACTGCAAGCCGGCCTGCTGCTGGTGCCGCACCACGGCAGCAAGACCTCCAGCAGCCCGGCCTTCCTGGACGCCGTGGCACCGCAGTTGGCGCTGGTGCAGGCGGGTTACCGCAACCGCTTCGGCCACCCGGCGCCCCCGGTGCTGGCACGTTATGCCGAGCGCGGGGTGCGGGTGGTGAATTCGGCGCATTGCGGGGCGGCACACTGGCAGTCGGCCGAGCCCGACACCCTGCACTGCGAGCGCGAGCGGGCGCGGCGCTACTGGCAGCACCGCGCCCCCTGAGGCAAGGCGGCGTTTTTCCGCATAATGGCCCGACAACTGGAGAGATGACGATGAAAGTGGCGGAGATCGACCGGGAACTGGATCTGGCCAGGCGCGAGGGGCCGGTGCGTGACATCGCCATTCCGCCCTGCCCTGAACTGCTGACCGCCCTGCAGACCGAAACCCGCCGGGCCGACCCCGACCCGGCCGAGATCGCACGCATTGCCGGCAGCGACGTGGCCATGGCCGCAGCGCTGCTGCGCACGGCCAACAGCCCGTACTACGCCCGCGCCCGGCCGGCCAACACGGTGAGTGAAGCCGTGGCCATGCTGGGCCTGGGCCAGGCGGTGGCGATCCTGACCGGCTTTCTGACCCGCCACGCCATCCGCATCAACTCGCCGCTGGTCGAGCACTTCTGGGAGACCTCGACCCGCCGATCACTGGCCATGGCCTACATTGCGCGCCAGCTCTACGGCATGAATGCCGAGGTGGCCCAGACCTGCGGCCTGTTCATGCACGTGGGCATTCCCATCCTGCTGCAGGGCGTGCGCGGTTATGCCGGCACACTGGCCGAGGCCATGGCGCGGCAGGACCGCAGCTTCACCGACACCGAGAACGCCGTGCACCGCACCGACCACGCGGTGGTGGGCGCCATCGTCGCCAAGACCTGGCACCTGCCGCCGGTGGTGGCCATTGCGGTGCGCCTGCACCACGACTTCAGCGTGCTCAACGACGCCAAGGTACCGGCCGAGATCCGCAGCCTGGTGGCGATTGCGGCGCTGGCCGAACACCTGGTGGCCGATTTCGAAGGCGTGCAGCCGCAGCGGGAATGGGAGCTGCACGGTGCCGCCTGCCTGGCCTGCCTGCAGATCGGCGAGGCCGAGGTCGATCACTGGGTCGACGCGCTGCACCCGGTGTTCGACGGCGTGCTGCTGGCCTGAGCCGCGACCGCGCAGTCCGCGCGCAGGGCCGCAGCCACCGCCTGGCCGAGTTCGATCACCGCCAGCGCGTAATAGCTGCTCCAGTTGTAGCGGGTGATGACGTAGAAGTTCTCGGTGCCGGCCACGTAGCTCGGCGCCGCTTCGCCGTTCTGCAGCTCCACCAGCGCCAACGGCCCGGCGTGCCGCAGCCCGCGCGCATCGAGCACCGCCCCCTTGGCGGTGAAACTGGCCACCGGGAAGGTGGGCAGGATGTCGGGCGCCAGCAGCGCGTCCTTGTCGAGCCGCTCGGCATCGAAGCCCACCGGATAGTGCGTCGGCATGCCGGGTTGCCAGTCGAAGGTCTTGAAGTAGTTGGCCACCGAGCCGATGACATCGGCCGGGCTGTTGAAGAGGTCGATGCGGCCGTCGCCGTCGAAGTCGACCGCGAAGCGGGCCCAGCTCGAGGGCATGAACTGCGGCAGCCCCATGGCGCCGGCGTAGCTGCCGCGCACGTTCAAGGCGTCCAGCCCGGCGCGGCCGTGCAGGCTGAGCAGCTGCTCGAGCTCACCACGGAAAAAGCGGCTGCGCTCGGCCGCGCGCGGATGCGCGGCCGGAAAGTCGAAGGCCAGCGTGGCCAGCGCATCAAGCACCCGGAAGCTGCCGGTGTGCTGGCCGTAGAGGGTCTCCACGCCGATGATGCCGACGATGATCTCGGCCGGCACGCCGTAGGCCGCTTCGGCGCGCGCCAGCAAGGGCTGGTGGGTCTGCCAGAAGCGCACCCCGGCGGCGATGCGCTTCGGTTCGATGAAACGGCTGCGGTAGAGCTGCCAGTTCTTCGGTGTGCCGCTCGGTGCCGGCGTCATGAGCCGGACCACCGACGGCAGCTGGCGCGCCTGGCCGATGGTCTGGCGCACCCAGTCGCGGTCAAGGCCGCGTCGCGCGGCGATCTCGTCGGCCAGGGCCATGGCTTCGGGGCGGCCGGCGTAGAGTGCTGCCGGCGGCGAACGGCTGGCCTGGGTCTTTCCGGGTTTTGAATGTTTTTCGGCCTGAACGCCCATGGACATTGCGCAAGCAGCTATCAGAACAAGAGCACGGGAGAGGCGCAAGCCGGGCGAAAAACAGAGCGTGATCACAGGGGCCAGTGTAATTGCTTGAACTCGCGCCGCAAAGCACGCAGACCTGCCGATGTGGCCCCGCCAGGCGCATAACGCAAGGCTTCCAGGCGCAGCAGCCAGTCGCGCACCGCCTGCACCTGCGGGGCATGGGCATCATGGCGGGCCGCAAGGACTTGCGCCAGCGCACGCGGTGTCAGGCCGGCCGGCAGCGCGCCGTGCGGATGCAGGCGCCGACGGGCCGCATCCAAGAGGCGCAGCCAGGGGTCGTGGCGGCGCTGCGCCCACAGCGACCAGGCCACGCCCGCCAGACTGAGCAAGGCAATGCTGCCCGCCAGCAGGTAGCCCAGCTGCGCCCAGCCCGGCGCATCAAAGCCCAGCTCGCGCAGCAACTGGCGCTGGCGGTTCTGGGTGTAGTTCAGCACCCACTGGTTCCAGCGGTTGTTGCTGGCCTCCCACAACGCCCGCAGGTGCTGTGCCAGGGTCGGGCTGACGGTGTCCATGGCCTGCGCCACCACGCCGCGCGGCGCCTGCAGACGCTGCAGCGTACCGATACGCGCCGGCGCCACCGCGGCGGTGGGATCGACCCGCACCCAGCCGCGTCCGGCCAGCCAGACCTCGGCCCAGGCATGGGCATCGCTCTGGCGCACCACCCAGAAGCCGTCCACCGCATTGCGCTCGCCGCCCTGGTACCCGGTGACGAGGCGCGCCGGCACACCGACGGCGCGCATCAGGATGACGAAGGAGGACGCAATGTGCTCGCAGAAACCCTGCTTGCGGTCGAACCAGAACTCGTCGGCGCTGTGCAGGCCGAACACCCCCGGCTCCAGCGTGTAGCTGTAGCCGCCGCTGCGCAGGCGCTCCAGTACGGAGGCGACCAGCGCTGCCGCGTCGGCATGGCGCGGGTCGCGGCTCAACTCGCCGGCCAGCTGCAGGGTGCGTGGGTTGAAGCCGGTCGGCAGCACCAGGTAGTCCTGCAGGCCGGCCATGGCTTGCAGCGGGCCATGGCGGAATTGCGGGTAACTCTCGGCCCGGTAGCGCACGACCTCGTGCAGCGGGGTGTTGCTCAGCCACTGCAGCTCGCGCGTCATGCGCGGCGCATACGCCGGCAGCTGGGGCGGCTCAGGGGTGGCATCGAGCAGGGGCAGCCACGGACGCTGGCTCGGCTGCAGCGTCACTTCGTAGCGCAGCGGCTCGCCAGCCACCTGCAGGTTGGCCGGTGGCTGCAGTGCCGCCGGGAATCCCGGACGCAAGGCCTGCCATTCGCGGCCGTCGAAACTGGAGAGGACCGGGCCACGGAAATACAGGGCCTGCGCCGGCGGCGGCGCGCCTTCAAAACGGATGTGCATGGCCACGCTGTTGTCCAGCGCCAGGCGGGCGACCTGGCCGACCTGCATGCGGCCCGACAAGCCGCTGGTCCCGCTGAGCGCCTCGTTCGTGACGCCCCACAAGGGCGCCAGGCGCGGGAACAGCAGGAACAGCAGCAGCATGAGCGGCGCGCCCAGCAGCGCCATGCGGCCGGCCAGCCGCGCCGACTGCCACAGCGGCGGCCGGCCGACCGGCATGTGGCTGTTGACCAGCGCGGTCAGCAGCCCCAGCAGGCCGAGCAGCATGGCCAGGGCGGTGAGCAAGGACTGCGAGAAGAAGAACTGCGTCAGCATCGTGAAGAAGCCGAGGAAAAAGACCACGAAGGCATCGCGCCGTGCGCGCAGCTCCAGCGTCTTGAGCGCCAGCAGCACCACGATCAGCGTCACGCCGGCATCGCGTCCGAGCAGCGTGCGGTAGGTGGCCAGCGTGGCCACCACGGTCAGCAGCAGAAAGCCGGCCAGCCACCATCGGCCGGGCAGCGGCCGCAGCGTCACCGCCAGCCAGGTGCGCCACAGCAGCATGGCGGCGGCCAGCGCGCTGCACCACAGCGGCAGACGCGCCGCCTGCGGCAGCAGGATCCAGGCGATCACGGCCAGCAGGAACAGCGTGTCACGGCTGTCGCGCGGCAGGGTGGCGAGCTTGTTCAGCATGGGATTCAGTCGATTACAGCGGCAACAATAGCCGACAATCGGCCGGTTTGAAGCGCAAAAAGAAAGGCCTTTCCATGAACGTCTACGACAAGCTGCAGGAACTCGACATCACCCTGCCTCCGGTGGCCGTGCCGGCTGCCGCTTATGTGCCCTTCGTGCAGACCGGCAAGCTGGTGTTCCTGAGCGGCCACATCGCCAGGAAAAACGGTCAGCCCTGGGTCGGCCAGTTCGGCAGGAACCTGAGCACGGCCGACGGCCAGGCGGCCGCACGGGCCGTGGCCATCGACCTGCTGGGCACGCTGCATGCGGCCACCGGCGACCTCAACCGCGTCAAGCGCATCGTCAAGGTGATGTCGCTGGTCAACTCCAGCCCCGATTTCACCGAACACCACCTGGTGACCAACGGCGCCAGCGAGCTGCTGGGCCAGGTGTTCGGCGAACGCGGTGCGCATGCGCGCAGCGCCTTCGGCGTGGCGCAGATTCCGCTCGGGGCCTGTGTCGAGATCGAGTTGATCGCCGAGCTGGACTGAAACCCCAGCGCCCAAAACAAACGGGCCTGCAGTGCAGGCCCGTGGTGTTTTCAGCGCGGCATCGACCGGACCGTCAGAAGGTTTCCCATTCGTCCGACTCGGCGGCTGCGGTCTTGACCGCGGGGGCCGGTTTCTCAACCGGTTTGCTGACCGGCTTCTCGACGGCCGGGGCGGACGGCAAAGCGGCAGCGGGTTTGGCCAGCGATTTGGCCGGCTCGGGGCGCGGCGTGACGTCCATCGCCGGGC
The DNA here is from genome assembly GCA_964546615.1 of uncultured Curvibacter sp. Lineage (GTDB taxonomy): Bacteria > Pseudomonadota > Gammaproteobacteria > Burkholderiales > Burkholderiaceae_C > Hylemonella. The sequence continues at coordinate 7,377 of CAZJKR010000076.1, read as the reverse complement.
GCTGCGGCATGGCGGCCATGCCACTGACCTTGAACACCGCCACCGCCTGCGCCAGCTGCTCGGCCTGTTCGCGCATGCTCTGTGCGGCCGCCGCACTCTGCTCCACCAGCGCGGCGTTCTGCTGCGTCATCTGGTCGAGGTTGGCGATTGCGCTGTTGACCTGCGAGATGCCGGCGCTCTGCTCGGCCGAGGCGGCGGTGATCTCGCCGATCACATCGGCCACACGGCGCACCGACTGCACGATCTCGCCCATGGTGGCGCCGGCGTTCGTCACCAGCTCGGTGCCGGACTCGACCTTCTGCACCGAGGTGTTGATCAGGCCCTTGATCTCCTTGGCCGCTTCGGCGCTGCGGCCAGCCAGGCTGCGCACCTCGCCCGCCACCACGGCAAAACCGCGGCCCTGCTCGCCGGCACGCGCCGCTTCCACCGCGGCATTCAAGGCCAGGATGTTGGTCTGGAAGGCGATGCCGTCGATGACGCCGATGATGTCGGAAATCTTCTTGCTGCTGGTGTTGATCTCGTCCATGGTCGAGACCACCTGCTGCACCACCTCCCCGCCCTTTTGCGCCACGCTGGAGGCACTGGCCGCCAGCTGCGAGGCCTGACGCGCGTTGTCCGCGCTGTGCTGCACGGTGGTGGTGAGTTCGTCCATGGCCGAGGCGGTGGACTGCAGGTTGCTGGAGGTCTGTTCGGTGCGCACCGACAGGTCGTGGTTGCCGGTGGCGATTTCGGCGCTGGCGGTGGAGATGCTGTCGGTGCTCTGGCGTACCTGATGCACCATGCGCGCCAGCGACTCGTTCATGCGCGCCAGCGACTTCATCAGCTCGCCGAACTCGTCACCGCGCGAGGTGTCGATGCGGGCACTCAGGTCGCCCTGGGCGATGCGGGCGGCCAGATGGTTGGCCTGGTCGAGCGGGCGGCGGATGGAGCGGATCAGCACCGAAGCCCCCACCAGAATGCCGGCCAGGATGAACACGATCGCGATACCGGCAATGCGCACGGTGGCCACGCGGGCTTCGCCCATCTCCTGCGAGTAGCTGACCGTGGCCTGCTCCTCCATCTGCACCAGCTCGCGCAGAGCGCCCAGGTAGGCCTCGACCGCCGGGTTGTATTGCGAACTGATGACCGTCTGCGCCTCCTCGCTGCTGCCGGAAGACTTGAGCGCGTTGGCCTTTTCCTGGATCTCCTGCATGGCCTTCTTGTTGGCACCGATCTTCTGCATCTGCGCCTGGGCCTGCGGGCTCAGCGTCATCGCCTCGATCTTCTTCTGCACCTCGTCGATCTTCTTGTTGGTGGCCACCATCGCATCGGTGAAAGCGCTCTCGATGCTGGGGTCGAAGGTGGTGATCACGGCCCGGGTGCGTACGGCATTGGCTTCGGCCAGGCCAGCCCAGGTGCTGGCCGCCTTGACCCGTTCACTCAGGGCGCCGAGGGTGACTGCGGTCTCGGCCTGCAGACGCGAGGTACGCACCGCCGCAAAACCGATCAGCAGGACCAGGGAAAGAATGATGACGGTGACAGCCAGCCACAGCTTGGTGGCGACGCTCATGTTATTGATGTTCATGGGTATCCCTGAGAGTTTCGTTCGCAACGACTCTTCATTCTATCGGCCGGCAACGGGGCTTCTGAAGGCGAAAAGGCCGGCCAATCCGCGTCAATCCGCGTCAATCCTCGGCCAGGCGCTCGATGGCCTGTGCACGCACCGCCGCCAGCTGCTGTGCATCCGTCAGGTGCGGCGCAATCTCGGCCAATGGCAGCAGCACAAAGGCGCGCTGCCACATGCGTGGGTGCGGGATCGTCAGCGCCGGCTCCTCCAGTACCAGATCGCCGTACAGCAGGATGTCCAGGTCGAGCGTGCGCGGCGCATTCCGGTGGGGTCGCTCGCGACCGGCACGGCGCTCCAGGCCCTGCAGTTCCGTCAGCAGCGCCTGCGGGCTCAAGGCGGTGGCGATCTCCGCCACGGCGTTGATGTAGTCCGGTCCGCTCGACTCGATGGGGGCGGACCGGTAAAGCGAAGAGGCGCGCCGGAACG
>CAZJKR010000076.1:3791-5332 GCA_964546615.1 uncultured Curvibacter sp. | reverse complement strand
TTGCGGCAGCGTGCCCAGGTCGTGCAGCGCCTGCCGCACCATGGCTCGGGCATCGCCAAGGTTGGCCCCGAGCGCGATGTAGGCCGTCACCGTCGGGGCCGGTGGTCGACTCACTCGCTCGCATCCGGGGCGCTGGCGCCACCGTTCTTGCTGCCACCCGGACGGCGGCGGCGGCGGCGTTTTTTCGGTGCCGCCTCGCCTGCTTCCGCCTCGGCCCTCGGCGCCGCGGGCGCCTCAGGCCCCTCGGCTGCCGGCTTGGTGTGCACGCGCGGGCTGCGGGCGCGCTGGCGTGCCTGTTCCTCGCGCACCTGGTCCACCAGGTCCTGGCGCAACGTGTCGTCGGCGGTGCTGAACTCCTGCCACCAGTCGGCCAGCACCTCGTCCACCTCGCCGACATCGGCACGCAGGCGCATGAAGTCGAAGCCGGCACGGAAGCGCGGCTGCTCCACCAGACCGAAGGGCGTGCTGCCGACGCGCTTGTCAAAACGCGGCTGCATCATCCAGATCTCACGCATGTCGGCGGCCAGCTTGCCGCGGCCGGAAACGTCGCCGATGCGGGCGTCAAATACTTCGTCGATCGCTTCCTGCAGCGCAGGATGCGCGTGCTGGCGCTGCGCGATGCGGCGCGCCCAGCCGTCGCGCACGTCGGCCCACAGCACGCAGGCGAGCAGGAAGCTCGGCGCCACCGGCTTGCCTTCGCCGACGCGGCGATCGGTATCCTGCAAAGCGGCGTGAACGAAGGGCTGCCCGGCCCGCTCGACCACCAGATCCAGCAGCGGGTAGATGCCGCGCGCCAGACCGAGGGCCTTGAGCTGGGCAATCGTCGCCAGCGCATGGCCGGTCTGCAGCAGCTTGAGCATCTCGTCGAACAGGCGGCTCTGCGGCACGTCGGCCAGCAGCGCTTTCATCTCGACCAGCGGCTTGGCGGTCTTGGGCTCGAGCTTGAAACCCAGGGCGCTGAGCTTGGCGGCAAAACGCACGGCGCGGATGATGCGCACCGGGTCTTCGCGGTAGCGGGCTGCTGGGTCGCCGATCATGCGCAGCACGCGCTTCTTGGCATCCTTCAGGCCGCCGTGGTAATCCACCACGGTCTGCGTCTGCGGGTCGTAGTACATGGCATTGACGCTGAAGTCGCGCCGGGTCGCATCCTCGTCCTGCGGGCCCCAGACGTTGTCGCGCAGCACGCGCCCGCTCGAATCGACGGCATGCTTCATGCCCGCCAGCTCGCTCTTGCTGGTGCGCTCGTTGCCCGCCACCTGCTCGGCCGCCGCATTGTCCATGTAGGCCCGGAAGGTGGAGACCTCGATCACCTCATGTTCGCGCCCGCGGCCATAGACCACGTGCACGATGCGAAAGCGCCGTCCGATGATGAAGGCGCGGCGGAACAGGCCCTTGACCTGCTCCGGGGTGGCATCGGTGGCGACGTCGAAGTCCTTGGGTCGCAGGCCGACCAGCAGGTCGCGCACGGCGCCACCGACGATGTAGGCCTCGTAGCCGGCGTCCTGCAGCGTCTGCACCACGTCGAGGGCACGCTGGTCCAC
>CAZJKR010000076.1:577-3781 GCA_964546615.1 uncultured Curvibacter sp. | reverse complement strand
ATGCCGTGCACCGTCGGGCCGAATTCCTCGCGCTTGCCGAAGTAGGGCTTGCCGCCACGGCCGTTGGCCGCGGGCGATTTGCCCAGCAGCTTGTCGATGATTTTCTTGATCATGGGGTAAACAAATCGAGTATGCGCCAGCCACGCTGGGTGGCCAGCAGGCGCAGGCGGCCGTCCGGATTGGTCGCCACCGGATGGTCCACATTGTCCATCAGCGGCAGGTCGTTCACGGAATCGGAGTAAAAAGTGATCTCGGTATCGCCCCGGGCCAGCTGGCGCGCCGCCAGCCAGTCGGCAAAGCGCTTGACCTTGCCCTCGCGGAACGACGGCACACCCTGGATCTCGCCCGTGATCCAGCCCGTGGCGTCACGCGCCAGCTCGACCGCAATCAGGTGCTGGACGCCGAAGGCCTCGGCGATCGGGCGCGTCACGAATTCGTTGGTGGCGGTGATGATCAGCACCTCGTCGCCCGCCTCCTGGTGCTGGCGCACCAGCGCCCGCGCCTGCGGCTGGATGGCGGGGTGGATGACCTCGCGCATGAAACGCTCACGCGCGGCCAGCGCCTCGTCCGGGCCGCGCAGGCGCACCGCCTCGGTGGCAAAGCGCACGTAGTCGTGCACGTCCAGCGTACCGGCCTGGTAGTGGGCATAGAACTCGTCGTTGCGCCGCGCAAACACCGCCGGATCGGTCCAGCCGATGGTGGTGGTGAAGGTGCCCCAGGAATAGTCGGAATCGATCGGCAGCAGCGTGTGATCGAGATCGAACAGGGCCAGTTTTTTCTTTTTGGTCATAGTCATTTTCTTACCCGGCGCGCAAAAATCGGAACGCGTATCCAGGTCCAAACCGGGAAACGCCGTGGAACCGGCTTGGCCGGGCCACTGGCGTTGTCCCCCCTTCGGGGGGAAGCGGCGTCAGCCGCTCAGGGGGGTTACCCATCATTCAGCATCGCCTTGATCAACGGAATGGTGATGGCACGCTGGGTCTGCAGGGCATAACCGTCCAAGTGTTCCAGCAGCTGCATCAGGCTGCCCAGGTCGCGCGAAAAGCGCGTGAGCATGAAGTCCATCACCTCGTCGCCGAGGAACACGCCGCGCTCGTCGGCCGCCTGGCGCAGCACGGCGCGGCGCTCCGGCTCGCTCAGCACCTGCAGCGCATACACATGGCCCCAGCCCAGGCGGGTGCGCAGGTCTTCACGCAACTTGAGGTCGGCCGGCGGCAACTCGCCGGCCGCCAGCACACCCTGGTGGCTGGTCTGGGCGTTGACGAACCAGTTGAAGGCTGCATGCTGCTGCACGGCGGTGTACAGGTGCACATCGTCCAGCAGCACCGCGGCCCAGCGTTCATCGAAGGGCGGCGGCTCATGCACCGAGGCATCCAGCCAGCCGACCGTGGCGCCCTGCTCGCGCAGCGCCTCACGCACCGCCTTGAGCAGGTGCGTCTTGCCGCCGCCGCTGGCGCCCCAGAGGTAGGTGGGCACCGGCGATCGGGTCGCTGCACTGGACTTGTCGCCCACCCAGAGCCGCAGATGGCGCAAGGCAGCCTCGTTGGGGCCGGGGAAGAAGTTGCTCAGCGTCGGGCCAGGGGCCAGACCGATGTCCAGGGCAATCTGCTTCATGCTTGCCGCGCCTTGATCAGTCCCGATACAACTTGCTGGCCATGTAGCTGGCCCGCACACGGCGTATCGCCACCAGCAGGACCGCGCTGGCCGGCAGCGCAATCAGCACACCGACAAAACCGAACACCTGGCCGAACGCCATCAGCGCAAAAATGACCGCCAGCGGGTGCAGGCCGACGCGCTCACCCACCAGCCGTGGTGTCAGGTAGAAACTCTCGACCAGCTGCCCCGCGCCATAGACGCCGGCAACAACCAGCACGCCGTACAGGCCGCCGAACTGCAGCATGCCGGCCATGAGCGCCAGCATCAGCCCCAGGCCAAAGCCAAGGTAGGGAATGAAGAAGGCCAGTCCGGTGAAAACGCCCACCGGCAAGGCCAGATCAAAACCAAACAACGCCAAGGCCACACTGAAATAGATCGCCAGAACCGCCATCACCAGCAACTGGCCGCGCAGGTACTGGCCCAGCACTTCGTCCGCCTCCGCCATGAAGCTGTCGTAGCCGGCACGCATTTTCGGCGGCACCAGCTCGACCGCCCGGGCAACGAAGCGGTCCCAATCCTTGAGCAGCAGGAAAAGTACAACGGGGATCAGCACGACGTTGCCGATGATCGCCAGCGCAACGCTGCCGCCCAGCTTGAGTGAGGACAGGACCGAGCCCAGGGCATCTTCCACGTTGGCACTGAGGTACTTGACAACAAAGGCCTTGACGCTGGCACCGTTGAGCGACACCTCGACGCCCAACTGGGCCAGCCAGGGGCTCAGCGAGCTGTTGACGCGGTCGGCCAGCAAGGGCAGCTGCTCACGCAGCAAAGGCAGTTCCTTGGCGAAGATCGGCACCACCAGCAACAGAATGGACAGCAGGAGCAGGATGAACAGAGTCTCCACAATCAGGACCGCCAGCACACGCGGCAGCCTGCCCTTGCCCAGGTGATCGAGCCTGTCGACCACCGGCGTGAGCACATAGGCCAGCACGGCCGCCACCACAAAAGGCGTCAGCGCCGGCGCCAGGTACCCCAGGGCCCACACTGCCAATGCGGCAATCAGGCACCAGGTGGCGGCGCGTTTTTGGGTAGCGGTGAATTGCATGGAGCCGGACAGGGGTGAACCCTTAGAATCTAGGGCTGAATTCTATCGGGCTTGCCTGCGGTCGCCCGGCCTGCAGCACAGCCGACCGCATACCAGCCCTACCAGAGCACCCAGCATGACCAACCCCTCCACTCCCCTGTCCTACAAAGATGCCGGCGTCGACATTGACGCGGGCGACGCCCTGGTCGACCGCATCAAACCGCTGGCCAAAAAGACCATGCGCGAAGGCGTGCTGGCCGGCATCGGCGGCTTCGGCGCCCTGTTCGAGGTGCCCAAGCGCTACCAGGAGCCGGTGCTGGTCTCGGGCACCGATGGCGTGGGCACCAAGCTCAAGCTGGCCTTCGAGTGGGCCATGCACGACACGGTGGGCATCGACCTGGTGGCCATGAGCGTCAATGACGTGCTGGTGCAGGGGGCCGAGCCGCTGTTCTTCCTCGACTACTTCGCCTGCGGCAAGCTCGATGTCGACACCGCCGCGGCCGTCGTCGGCGGCATTGCCAAGG
>CAZJKR010000076.1:0-567 GCA_964546615.1 uncultured Curvibacter sp. | reverse complement strand
TGCGCCCTGATCGGCGGCGAGACGGCCGAGATGCCGGGCATGTACCCGGATGGCGAGTACGACCTGGCCGGTTTCTGTGTCGGTGCGGTCGAAAAATCGAAGATCCTGACCGGCCAGAACGTCAAGCCCGGCGACGTGGTACTGGGCCTGGCCTCCAGCGGCGTGCACTCCAACGGCTTCTCGCTGGTGCGCAAGTGCATCGAACGCGCCGGCGCCAACACCCCCGCCACCCTGGACGGCAAGCCCTTCAAGCAGGCCCTCATGGCGCCGACCCGGCTGTATGTGAAGAACGTGCTGGCCGCCCTGGCCCAGCACCCGATCAAGGCGCTGGCGCACATCACCGGCGGCGGCCTGCTGGAGAACATTCCGCGCGTGCTGCCCGAAGGCACGGCTGCCCACCTGAAGAAGGGCAGCTGGCCGCAGACCGAGCTGTTTGCCTGGCTGCAGAAGACCGCCGGCATCGACGACTTCGAGATGAACCGCACCTTCAACAACGGCATCGGCATGGTGGTGGTCATCGACGCCGCCCACGCTGCGGCCACGGCCCAGACCCTGCGCTCGCTGGGT
>CAZJKR010000075.1:12426-12929 GCA_964546615.1 uncultured Curvibacter sp. | reverse complement strand
GCTGGAGGTGTCCAGCCCGCCGGCATCGCCGCTCGTCAGACGCTGCTCCATCTCCCTGGCCAGCACCTTGCCCAGCTCCACGCCCCACTGGTCGAAGCTGTTGATGCCCCACAGAGAACCGCTCACGAACACGCGGTGCTCCTGCAAGGCGATGACCGCCCCCAGGCTGGCCGGCGTGAGCTCGTCCAGCAGCAGGAAGGTGCTGGGTCGGTTGCCCGGCAGGTGGCGATGGCCGCCGGCGTCCTGCTGCCCCAGCATCAACGCCCGCGCCTGCGCCAGCGCATTGGCCAGCAGCTTGTGGTGGTGTTCCGGCAGCGGGTGTGCCACCTTTTTCACCGCGATGAATTCGACTGGAATCACATCGCTGCCCTGGTGCAGCATCTGGAAATAGGCGTGCTGGCCATTGGCGGCCGGCTCGCCCCAGACCACGGGGGACGTGGCGTAGGGCAGCGCCTCGCCAGCAAGGTCCACATATCCAGCCATGGCGGACATCGTTCGTATCC
>CAZJKR010000075.1:5996-12416 GCA_964546615.1 uncultured Curvibacter sp. | reverse complement strand
CCCAGATCACGGGTGAAGTGGCATACGGCAAGGCCTGCCCCTCTTCATCCACACGCTTGCCGTTGCTCTCCATCTCCAGTTGCTGCAGGTAGGCCTGCATGCGGCGCAAGCCGCTGTGATACGGCGCCACACTGCGGCTGGAGAAACCATGGAAGTTCCGGTACCAGACATCCAGCAGGGCGAGTTGTACCGGCAGGTTCTGCGCCAGCGGCGCCTGACGGAAATGTTCGTCCATGGCATGGGCGCCGGCCAGCAGTTCGCGAAAACCTGTTGCGCCGATGGCAATGGCGATGGGCAGGCCAATGGCGGACCACATCGAGTAACGCCCGCCCACCCAGTCCCAGAAGCCGAAGGTCCGGGTGATGCCGAAGGCACGGGCCGCCTCCACCTGGGTCGTCAAGGCGCAGAAATGCCGGGCGATGTCACGCCCACCCTGCGCCTCGAACCAGGCCTTGGCCGAGCGCGCATTGGTCATGGTCTCCAGCGTCGTGAAGGACTTGGACGCCACCAGAAACAGGGTGTTGTCGGGGCGCACCTGGCGCAGCACCGTGCTCAGTTCATGGCCGTCCACACTGGAGACAAAGTGAAAGGTCTTCCCGCGGGCCGCAAAAGCATCCAGGGCCAGCACCGCCATCTGCGGCCCGAGGTCGGAGCCACCGATGCCGATGTTGACGATGTGCGTCAGCTGCGCATCGGCGCGCACCGCCTCGGCATAGGCCAGCATCGCATCGAGCGTAGCCTGCACCTCAGCATGCTCGGACGCTATATTTTCGATAGCACCTGACGCAGTACCAGAGCCAACGGAAGGCGGATTTCGCAACAAAAAATGCATTACCTGCCGCTGCTCGGTGCGGTTGATCACTTCCCCGCGGAACATCGCATCCCGGTGCTCCGCCACGCCGCACTGCTGCGCCAGCGCCAGCAAGTGCGCTTGCACATCGGCATCGATCAGGTTCTTCGACAGGTCGGCAAACACGTGCGGCGCCTGCAGACTGAAGCGCTCGAAGCGCTGTGCATCGGCAGTAAAAGCGTGGCGCAAGTCGAAATCGCGGCCCTGGGCGTCATAGCGCGCGCGCAACGCGCCCCAGGCCGGCGTCTGGTCACAACGGCGGCGGCTCATGTCAGGCGGGCCTGGATCAGCTGTTCGAGCGTGTGGGTGTCGGCCGCGAAGGCGCGAATGCCCTCGGCCAGCTTGTCAGTCGCCATGGCATCCTCGTTCAAGGCGTAGCGGAAGGCGGCTTCGTCGTAGCGCACCGGCGGCAGATCCAGGGCCCGCGCAGCCTGCGGGTCCAGAGTCCGTTCCAAAGGGGCCTCGCTGGCGGCCAGTTGCGCCAGCAACTCGGGCGAAATGGTCAGCAGATCACACCCGGCCAGCGCCGTGATCTGCGCGGTATTGCGAAAACTCGCCCCCATGATTTCGGTCGCAATGCCGAACCGCTTGTAGTGCTGGTAGATGGCCCGCACCGAGGCCACGCCGGGATCGTTCTCGCCGGCACGGGCCGCCTCGTCCCAGGCGGTTCCGGCATTCTTCTTGTGCCAGTCGTAGATGCGCCCGACGAAGGGAGAGATCAGCTGCACCCGCGCCTGGCCGCAGGCCACGGCCTGGCAGAAGGAGAACAGCAGCGTCAGGTTGGTGTGGATGCCGCGCTGTTCGAGTTGCGCCGCCGCCTGGATGCCCTCCCAGGTGGCCGCGATCTTGATCAGCACGCGATCGATGTGGACGCCCTGCGCCTGGTAGAGCTCGACGATGCGTTCGGCCCGCGCCACGGTCGCCGGCGTGTTGAAGCTCAGCCGGGCATCGACCTCGGTCGAGACCCGCCCCGGGATGATGGACAGGATCTCGCAGCCGAAACGCACCAGCAGGCGGTCGATGATTTCGTCCAGCGCGCGGGACTTGAACTGCGCCACCGTGTCCTGCAGCAAGGGCTGGTATTCGGCCTTCTGCACCGCCTTGAGGATGAGGGACGGATTGGTGGTGGCGTCCTGCGGCTGGAAGACCGCGATCTGCCTGAAATCCCCGCTATCAGCCACCACTGTGGTGAACTGTTTGAGTGCATCGAGCTGATTCATGGGCTTGCATTATGAGTGAAATAAAATTACGTTTTCCCGCCTGAAGGGCGTAACCTTGAACTGGCGCCCGCCCCGGGTGCGCAGGAGTCTGCATGCTGGATCGAATCCGGGCCTCGCTGCCCTCCCTGGCCCCGGCCGAACAACGCGTCGGCAAGCTCGTGCTGACTGATCCGCGCGCTTTTGCCAAGCTGCCGGTGAGCGAACTCGCCGACCGCGCCCACGTCAGCAAACCCACCGTGGTGCGCTTCTGCCGCAGCATGGGTTACGACGGCCTGTCCGACTTCAAGCTCAAGCTCGCCGGCACGGTGAGCGAGGGTGTGCCCTTCATCCACCGCAGCGTGGATGTGGACGACAAGACCAGCGACGTGGTGGTCAAGGTGATCGACAACACGGTCGCCGCCTTCCTGAAATACCGCAACGACGCCTCCACGGCCGCCATCGACAAGGCGGCCGCCGTGCTGGCCGCCACCTACAAGACCGGCAAACGCATCGAGTTCATCGGCGCCGGCAACTCGGGCATCGTGGCGCTGGACGCGCAGCACAAGTTCTTCCGTCTGGGCGTGAACACCGTGGCCTACAGCGACGGCCACATGCAGGTCATGAGCGCCTCGCTCATGGGACCGGGCGACTGCCTGGTGGTCATCTCCAACTCAGGCCGCACGCGCGACCTGATGGACGCCTGCGACATCGCACGCAAGAACGGCGCCACCACCATTGTCATCACCGCCAGTGGCTCGCCACTGGCCATGGCTGGCCACATTCACCTGGCGGCAGACCACCCGGAAGGCTACGACCGCTACAGCCCCATGGTCTCACGCCTGCTGCACTTGATGATCGTGGACATCCTGGCCACCTGCGTGGCGCTGCGCATCGGCGGCAACCGTCTGCAGCCCATGCTCAAGGAAATGAAGAACAACCTGCGCAACAAGCGCTACGCCTGAAGCGCACGTGCCTCGGTGCCCGGCTGATGCCAGCCGTTCTCAGTCGTTTTGCGCCAACAAGTGCGTTCGATGCTGCACCGCCCCGTACCAGGCGCGTGCCGTTGCCTGGGTATTGTCGCTGTCGGTCATGATGGCAATGCCGATCAGTGCCCCCGGCTCTTCGCCAAACGCACGGACGAAATCGGCCCGGATGTCTCGCTCGTAATCCAGCCATTGATTGAGGCTTCCCTCTCCCGCCTCGACCACCAGCTTGCGAATGCGGTCGGTGCGCGGATTGACGATCACGCTGCCCGGTGTGCGGGTATTGCACCAGACATACATCAGCGTCGCATACGGCATGGGCTCGCCTGTCAGCGCATGTGCCAATTCAGACAACATATTGTCTTTGAACGACCACCTGGCACGGTCACCCTCAAAGGCCAGCACGATCCGCACCGGGGAATCTGCCGTGTCGCGCTGCGCCAGATCGGCCTGTGCAATCAGCGCTGGCACCTTCCATGAAAAATGGAGCTTCCCCAAATCCTGCGGTTCAATGCGCACACGCTGGCGCAACATGCTGGCCGAAGCATCGGCCCTGACGGCAACGACCTCTCGCCCCTCCAGTTGCCCAGGCACATAGTCTGTCGCCTGTTTACCCGGCAACTGCCAATGCTGCCATTGCTCGAAGCCTGAAATTGTCGGCAAGGCATCAGGTACAACCGAAGCATTCGGCGGAACAGGGGTCGAACATGCTGTTAAAAGCAGCATGGCGCTCAAGGACAACACATGCCGACACATCACCATCACCCCTCCAAAACGCGGACACCTTCTGGTCATAAAAAAACCCTGCCGCTTTGCAACGGCAGGGTTTCAGCTTTCAATTCAACTACTGGCTAAGCCAGCAGAAAAATTAGAAAGTGTGACGGATACCAATGGAGGTCACGGTACGCTTGACGTCACCGACACCATTGAATGCAGCACCAGACAGGCTGTTAGCTGCAGTGACGTTCAGAGTGCCGTCCAGCTTGTTGGTCACGCCGGTCTTCAGGAAAGCGGTCGTGCGCTTGCTCAGAGCATAGTCACCACCGATAGCCCAGTCGCTACCGCTGGCATCACCAGCCCGGAGGCCGGCCATGTCGGTCGTGTAGGTGTTACGACCAATTTGAGCGATAGCAGTGATAGCGCCAAACGGAACAGTCACACCCAGGTTGGTTTCGGTTTGACGGGTTTCGCCAGCCAGATTCGAAACGGTTGCCTTGGCATTGATGTAGTTACCCACCAGCTTGAACGAACCGAAATCATAGGACGCACCCAGGACTTGCATTTCGTTCTTGGTGTTCACGCCAACGGCGCCACGAGCAGCAGCGATTGCTTCGGTGTTACCCAGACCGAGACCAACGTACAGCGGGCCGTTGGAGTAAACGCCGGAAACGCTGTAGTTGCGGTTCACGCCATCTTGAGCAGTAGCAGCGGGGCCAGTGATGCTGGCGTCGGTGTTACCGTAGGACAGCTTGCCGGTGAAGCCACCGAAGTTAGGAGTGGTGTAGATGAATTGGCGATCAAGAGTGCTACCAGCAGTAGCAGCCAGACCGACAGTGGTCAGGTAGCTCTGGGCGAACACGTCGGTAGCAGCAGACAAGGAGAAGGTCGGGACATAGTCACGGCCCAGAGCAATGGTACCGAAACCGCCAGACAGGCTCACCAGGGAGGTGCGATTGAACTGGCCAGTGGAAGCTTGGGCAGCAGTTGCGCCAAAAGCGCCGATACCCGAGAGAGCACCGCTGTTGCCGGTCACACCAGTTGCAACGAACAGGTCTTGCTCAAGCTTGAAACCAGCCTTCAGGCCACCGCCGAGGTCTTCGGTGCCCATGATGCCCCAGTAGCTGGAAACGCTATTGTGGGAAGTGATGCCGGTCTTGCGGCCTTCGTGCGTAACGCCAGCAAACGTTTGCGAGTCAACTTGGTTGGCATAGCCAACGTCCAGACGGCCGTACAGGGTCACGGAAGACTGGGCGAAAGCAGCGCCGGTGGCAGCCAGGGCAGCCAGAGCAATCAGGGTCTTTTTCATGTTGAAAGTTCTCCAAAGGTTAAACAAGGGGTCCCGACGGGAGTTTCGGTTCCCCGGGCCAACCTCCTCTTTAAGGAAGTTGGGTGTATTGCACCAGAGCGCCGAACCTTTGGCAAAGAAAAAACCTTTCAAAACGCGTTATAGGCCCGCATCCGTTGCAGCTCTGCAACAAAGTGCAACGCCGCGGCTTGGCGTCGGCCTGGAATCCCGGAGATTTTCAGGGCCGTCCTGATCTGCAAGGCCCCGCTGGAGCACAGCGGCGAAAAAGCAGAAAATCAGCAATCCACCCGCCATCCAGGGTGGGTGGTCGCCTGCTTCACGGCCCGGGCCATCCCTTCGACCCGCCTGCCAACAAAGGACTGTCATGATCGATGCCCTGCTCACCACCGCCGACACCGCCCTGCGCACCCTGTTCGCGCCGCCCCGTGCGGCGCAACCTACCCCCCAACCCAGCGCGCCGGGCCGCGAGTTGTCAGCGGAGGAGAAAAAGCTTGCGGCCGCCCTCATGCGCGTCAACCACGTGGGCGAGGTCTGCGCCCAGGCGCTCTACACCGCCCAGGCCTTTGCCACGAAAAACGAGGCGCTCCGCAACCATTTCCGCAAAGCCTGCGTCGAGGAGACCGACCACCTGGCCTGGACCAAACAACGCCTGGACGAACTGGGCTCACGCCCGTCGCTGCTGAACCCGCTGTGGTACGCCGGCGCCTTCGGCATCGGTCTGCTGGCCGGGCGGCTGGGTGATCCGGTGAGTCTGGGCTTCGTGGTGGAAACCGAACGCCAGGTGGAGGCCCATCTGCTAAGCCACATGGACCGTTTGCCGGCCGGCGACACGGCTTCGCGCGCCATCGTGGCGCAGATGGCCGAGGACGAGGTGCGTCACGCGGTCGACGCCCAGAAAGCCGGCGCCACGGAGTTGCCGGCACCGGTGAAGGACCTGATGCGCGCCGCCGCCAAGGTGATGACGACGGTGGCCCACCACGTTTGAGCCCACCCAATCGCTATCGTTTAGATAGCAATCTGCGCAAATCCATCGGGCTTTTCAGCCCGATTTTTCATGGATCAGGCCTCGATCAGATCGAAACCGGTAGTGATCTCGGCCGTCTTGCCCAGCATGATGCTGGCCGAACAGTATTTGTCGTGGCTCATGGCAATGGCGCGCTCCACCGCCGCCGCCGGGATGCCCTTGCCGGTAACGGTGAAATGCATGTGGATCTTGGTGAACACCTTGGGGTCGGTCTCGGCGCGTTCACTCGTCAGTTTGACGGAACAGCCGCGCACGTCATGCCGGCCGCGCTTGAGGATCAGCACCACATCGTAGGCAGTGCAGCCACCGGTGCCGGCCAGCACCATTTCCATCGGGCG
>CAZJKR010000075.1:0-5986 GCA_964546615.1 uncultured Curvibacter sp. | reverse complement strand
GTTCTGGCCACCGTTTTCGGGCTTGGCGGCATCGGGGGCGCCGTCCATCACCACGGCGTGGCCGCTGCCGGTCTCGGCCAAAAAGCCCATACCCGAGCACGCGCCTGTGGCGCCTGTCCAGCTCACTGTGCATTCCATAGGTTTTCTCTTGTCAAAATGACGGGGTGGTCAGGCGCAAATTATGACTACACTGCCATCAGCCATGAAAACAAGACCCCTGCAGCCCGCCGACTACCTGAAGAAAATCCTGACCGCCCGCGTCTATGACGTGGCCATCGAGTCGCCCTTTGAATCCGCCAGATCACTGAGCCGCCGCCTGCACAACAAGGTACTGCTCAAGCGCGAGGACCAGCAGCCGGTGTTCAGCTTCAAGCTGCGCGGCGCCTACAACAAGATGGCGCACCTGGCGCCGGAGCAGCTGAAGAAGGGCGTGATCTGCGCCTCGGCCGGCAACCATGCCCAGGGGGTGGCGCTCGGCGCCCACAAACTCGGGACACGCGCCGTGATCGTCATGCCCACCACCACGCCGCAGTTGAAGATCGATGCCGTCCGCGCACTCGGCGGCGAAGTGGTGCTGTTTGGCGACAGCTATTCCGACGCCTACAACCACTCACTGACGCTGCAGAAGAAGCAGGGCCTGACCTTCGTCCACCCCTTTGACGACCCGGACGTGATCGCCGGCCAGGGCACGATTGCCATGGAAATGCTGCGCCAGCACCAGGGCCCGCTGGATGCGGTGTTCGTGGCCATCGGCGGTGGCGGCCTGATTTCCGGCGTGGCGGCCTACATCAAGGCGGTGCGGCCCGAAGTGAAGGTAATTGGCGTACAGATGAACGACTCCAACGCCATGATCCAGTCGGTGCGTGCCGGCAAGCTGGTACAGCTGGACGATGTCGGCCTGTTCTCCGACGGCACTGCCGTCAAGCTGGTGGGGCAGGAAACCTTTCGCCTGACGCGCAAGCTGGTGGACGACTACATTGAGGTCGACACCGACGCGGTGTGTGCTGCCATCAAGGACGTCTTCGTCGACACGCGCAGCATCGTGGAGCCGGCCGGCGCGCTGGCGGTAGCGGCCATCAAGCAGTACGTCGCCAGGCACAAGACACGCGGCCAGACCTACGCCGCCATCCTGTGCGGCGCCAACATGAACTTTGACCGGCTGCGCTTCGTGGCCGAGCGCGCCGAGGTGGGCGAGGAGCGCGAAGCCCTGTTTGCGGTGACCATTCCCGAAGAGCGCGGCAGCTTCCGCCGCTTCTGCGAGCTGATCGGCAGCCTGCCGGGCGGCCCGCGCAATGTGACCGAATTCAACTACCGCATCAGCGATGACCGCCGTGCGCACGTGTTCGTGGGCATCACCACCTCGGCCCAGGGCGAGAGCGGCAAGATTGCGACCAACTTCAAGCGCCACGGCTTCGCCACCCTGGACCTGACGCACGACGACCTGGCCCAGGAGCACATCCGCCACATGGTGGGCGGCCACTCGGCCCTGGCACAGGATGAGCGTCTGTTGCGCTTCGTCTTCCCGGAGCGGCCGGGCGCGCTGATGAAGTTCCTCAACCTGATGCGCCCGAGTTGGAACATCAGCCTCTTCCACTACCGCAACCAGGGCGCCGACTACGGCCGCATCCTGGTCGGCCTGCAGGTGCCCGAGGCCGATGACAAGGCCTTCGCCAAGTTCCTTGCCACCTTGGGCTATGCCTATGTGGAGGAAACCGACAACCCGGCGTATCGCATGTTCCTGCAGAGTTGATATGAAGCACCCCCAGGCTGCGCGCACTGCGTGTCGCTGCGGCCACCCCCCTCAAGGGGGCGCACCCAGCGGCCCGGCAAAGCCGGTTCCATGGGCGCCCGCGCATGGGGGCCTTTCATACAACACAAGATTCGCGCGGCATGATGTCGTAACTGATTTCAATGGAGACCCCCATGACCTACGAACTGATTCAGGTCCGTACCGAAGCCGGCAAGGTCGGCATCGTCACGCTCAACCGCCCCAAACAGCTCAACGCGCTGAATGACCAATTGATGGACGAGCTGGGCGCGGCACTCAAGGCCTTCGATGCCGATCCGGCCATCGGCTGCATGGTCATCACCGGCAGCGAGAAGTCCTTTGCCGCCGGCGCCGACATCGGCGCCATGGCGAGCTACAGCTTTGCCGACGTCTACAAGGGCGACTACATCACGCGCAACTGGGAGCAGATCCGCAGCATCCGCAAGCCGGTGATCGCGGCCGTCAGCGGCTTTGCCCTGGGCGGCGGCTGCGAGCTGGCCATGATGTGCGACTTCATCATCGCCGCTGACAACGCCCGCTTCGGCCAGCCCGAGATCAAGCTGGGCATCATTCCCGGTGCCGGCGGTACGCAGCGCCTGCCGCGCGCTGTCGGCAAGGCCAAGGCCATGGACCTGGTGCTCACGGGTCGCATGATGGACGCGACCGAAGCCGAGCGGGCCGGCCTGGTCAGCCGGGTCGTGGCACTCGACAAACTGATGGAGGAAACGCTGGCAGCGGCGCTGATGATCTGCGACTACTCGCAGGTGGCGGTGTTGGCAGCCAAGGAGTCGGTGAACCGTGCCTTCGAAGGCACGCTGAACGACGGCGTGATGTTCGAGCGCCGCCTCTTCCATGCCCTCTTTGCCACCGCTGACCAGAAGGAAGGCATGGAGGCCTTCGTGGCCAAGCGCAAACCGGAATTCAAACACCGGTGAGGTGACAAACACCCAAACTTCAGGCTATAATTTGCGGCTCTGGCGCTTTAGCTCAGTCGGTTAGAGCGATGGAATCATAATCCACAGGTCCGCGGTTCGAATCCGTGAAGCGCCACCAAAACACCCCAAAGCCACTGTCCTGTACAGTGGCTTTTTAACTTGCCCTGTCGTCAGCCTCTGGATGAACACCATGAACCGCTGTCCGCTCTCCCTCACGCGCCGCCTGGCGGCTTGGCTTGCCCTGTTGGCTGGCCTGGCTTGGTTGCCGCTCGCAGCAGCCCAGGACGCGCTGCAACGCACCCCCCCCATCCCCCAGACTGCCAAGCGCGGCGTGCTGGTGGTCACCCAGCCGCCGGAAGTGCTGCTCGATGGCCAGCCGGCGCGGCTGTCACCGGGCGCGCGCATCCGCGGCCGCAACAACCTGCTGCAGCTGTCGGCCTCGCTGATCGGGCAGGAGCTGACGGTGCGTTATGTGCGCGACCCGCTGGGCCTGGTCCACGAGGTCTGGATCCTGACCGAAGCCGAAGGCCGGGCCCGGCCCTGAAACGGCGCGCGACGCCTGATTCAAAGCATTTTTTGGCTTAAGGCCATACCGCAATTGCGTCACACGCTATCAGTTAGATAGCAGAAGAGTCTCCCCATGAGCAAAAAAGTATTCATCAAGACCTTCGGCTGCCAGATGAACGAGTACGACTCGGACAAGATGGCCGACGTGCTGGGCGCGGCCCAGGGTTACGAGCCGACGCAGAACCTGGAAGAGGCCGACCTGATCCTCTTCAACACCTGCTCGGTGCGCGAGAAGGCACAGGAAAAGGTGTTCTCCGACCTCGGCCGCGTGCAGCACCTGAAGAAAAAAGGCGTGAAGATCGGCGTCGGCGGTTGCGTGGCCAGCCAGGAAGGCGCCGAGATCATCCGGCGCGCGCCCTATGTGGACGTGGTGTTCGGCCCGCAGACGCTGCACCGCCTGCCTGAGCTGCTGGCCCAGCGCGACAGGCAGCAGCGGCCGCAGGTGGATATCAGTTTCCCCGAGATCGAGAAGTTCGACCACCTGCCGCCGGCCAAGGTAGAGGGCGCCACCGCCTTTGTCAGCATCATGGAAGGCTGCTCCAAGTACTGCAGCTACTGCGTGGTGCCCTACACGCGCGGCGAGGAAGTGAGCCGCCCCTTCGAGGATGTGCTGGTGGAGATTGCCGGTCTGGCCGACCAGGGCGTGAAGGAAATCAACCTGCTGGGCCAGAACGTGAACGCCTGGCGGGCACCGATGGGTGACACGGCCGAGATGGCCGACTTCGCCACCCTGATCGAGTACGTGGCCGACATTCCGGGCATCGAGCGCATCCGCTACACCACCAGCCATCCCAACGAGTTCACGCCCTCGCTGATCGCTGTCTACGACAAGGTGCCCAAACTGGTCAGCCACCTGCACCTGCCGGTGCAGCACGGCAGCGACCGCATCCTGATGGCCATGAAACGCGGCTACACCGCCATGGAATACAAGAGCACGGTGCGCAAGCTGCGCGCCATCCGCCCCGACATGGCCCTGAGCAGCGACTTCATCGTCGGTTTCCCCGGCGAGACCGATGAGGATTTCAGCAAGATGATGAAGCTGATCGACGACGTGGGCTTTGACAACTCCTTCAGTTTCATCTTCAGCCCGCGTCCGGGCACCCCGGCGGCCAATCTGCACGATGACACGCGGCATGAGGTCAAACTGCGCCGTCTGCAGGCGTTGCAGGCCGCCATCGAAGCCAACATCAGGCAGATCAGCGCCAGCCGCGTCGGCACGGTGCAGCGCATCCTGGTGGAAGGCACCTCCAAGCGCGATGCGAATGAACTGATGGGCCGCACCGAATGCAACCGGGTGGTGAATTTCAAGGCATCGAAAGACCTGATCGGCCAGCTGGTCGACGTGACCGTCACCGAGGCCCTGCACTACAGTCTGCGGGGCGAAGTCGTGACGGTCTGATCAGCGGAGGACCGGAGGGAAATCGCTGCGCGATTCCTGGCCTGTCCCGCCCGGCTTCAGAAGGGCATCTTGGGCATGCCCTTCATGCCCCCCAGGCGCTTCATCATCTTCATCATGCCGCCGCCCTTCATCTTCTTCATCATGTCCTGCATCTGCTCGAACTCCTTGAGCAGGCGGTTGACATCCTGAACCTGCACACCGGCACCGGCGGCGATGCGGCGTTTGCGCGTGGCCTTGATGAGCTCGGGCTTCCTGCGCTCCAGCTTCGTCATGCTGTTGATGATGCCTTCCTTGCGGCGCAGGTCCTTCTCCACACGGTCGGCATCCACCTGACCGGCCTTGGCCGCCAGGTGGCTGGGCAGCTTGTCCATCAGGCTGGACAGCCCCCCCATCTGCTTCATCTGCTGCAGCTGGGCCAGGAAGTCGTTGAGGTCGAAGCCCTCGCCGCTCTTGACCTTGGCCGCCAGCTTCTGCGCCGCCGCCATGTCCACGCCAGCCGTCACCTGCTCGACCAGGGCCACGATATCGCCCATGCCCAGCACACGGCCGGCATGGCGCTCGGCGTCGAACACCTCCAGCCCGTCGATCTTTTCGCTGGTGCCGGCAAACTTGATCGGCACGCCGGTGATGGCACGCACCGACAAGGCCGCACCACCGCGCGAGTCGCCATCGGTCTTGGTCAGGATGATGCCGGTCAGCGGCAAGGCCTCCTTGAAGGCTTTGGCGGTGTTGATGGCGTCCTGGCCCTGCATGGCATCGACCACGAACAGCGTTTCCACCGGATTGAGCACACCATGCAGCTCGCGGATCTCGCGCATCAGCGCCTCGTCGATCGCCAGCCGGCCGGCGGTGTCGACCAGCAGCACATCAAAGAAATGCTTCCTGGCGTAATCCAGCGCGGCGTGCGCGATGTCGGCCGGCTTCTGCTCCGGCGTGCTCGGGAACCACTCGGCCCCCGCCTGCGCCGTCACCGTCTTGAGCTGCTCGATGGCCGCCGGCCGGTAGACGTCGCCCGAGACGGTCAGCACCTTCTTCTTGCGTTTCTCGATCAGGTGCCTGGCCAGCTTGGCGGTGGTGGTGGTCTTGCCGGCGCCCTGCAGGCCGGCCATCAGGATCACCGCCGGGGGCTGCACCGACAGGTTGATGTCCGCCACGCCTTCACCCATGGTGGCCGCCAGCTCACGGTTGACAATGCCCACCAGCGCCTGGCCCGGCGTGAGCGAACCCATCACCTCCTGGCCGAGCGCCTTGTCCTTGACGCGGGCCACGAAGTCGCGCACCACCGGCAGCGCCACGTCAGCCTCCAGCAGGGCCATG
>CAZJKR010000074.1:2270-13073 GCA_964546615.1 uncultured Curvibacter sp. | reverse complement strand
CTCGCGACCTCAACCTTGGCAAGGTTGCGCTCTACCAACTGAGCTATTCCCGCGCTAGCAAGACTCAAATTATAGCGTCAAATTTTTGCTTTCGCACGCAACTCGACAAAAATTTTCATCAGTGCTTGACCGATCCACGCACTGCCGCAGTCGCCCCGTCGGCCGGCGCCGCGGTCACAGCCGCGGTCACGGCCTCCTCGTCCGGCAAAGGAGTGGGCTGGCGCTCCAAGGCCACTTCGAGCACCTTGTCGATCCACTTGACCGGCACGATCTCCAGGCCGCTCTTCACGTTCTCGGGTATCTCCTGCAGGTCCTTGGTGTTCTCCTCGGGGATGAGCACCGTCTTGATACCGCCGCGCAGCGCGGCCAGCAGCTTTTCCTTCAGGCCACCGATGGCCGTCACTTCACCGCGCAGGGTAATCTCACCCGTCATGGCGACATCACCGCGCACCGGAATCCCGGTGAGCGCGGACACCATGGCCGTCGTCATGGCCGCGCCGGCACTGGGACCATCCTTGGGCGTCGCCCCATCAGGGACATGGATGTGCATGTCCTTCTTTTCGAAGAACTCGTCCGGAATACCCAGGCGGCGTGAACGGCTGCGCACCACGGTACGTGCGGCCTCGACCGACTCCTTCATCACGTCACCCAGCGAGCCGGTGCGGATGATGGTGCCTTTGCCCGGCATCAGCGCGGACTCGATGGTCAGCAGATCGCCGCCCACCTCGGTCCACGCCAGTCCCACGACCTGACCGACCTGATTCTGCTGCTCGGCCCGGCCATAGGTGAATTTGCGCACGCCCAGGAAGTCGTTCAGGTTGTCGCCCTTCACGACCACCTTGGGTTGCATCTTGCCAAGCTGCAGTCCCTTGACGACCTTGCGACAGATCTTGGAGATTTCACGCTCGAGCGAACGCACACCGGCCTCGCGCGTGTAGTAGCGCACGACATCCCGGATGGCCTCTTCGGTCACTTCCAGTTCCTGCGCCTTGACGCCGTTGTTCTTCAGCTGCTTGGGCAGCAGATAGCGCATGGCAATGCTGGTCTTTTCGTCCTCGGTGTAACCGGACAGTCGGATCACTTCCATGCGGTCCAGCAGGGCCGGCGGAATGTTCATCGAGTTGGAGGTCGCCACGAACATCACGTCGCTCAGGTCGAAGTCGACCTCGACGTAGTGGTCGCCGAACTTGCTGTTCTGCTCCGGATCCAGCACCTCCAGCAGAGCACTGGACGGATCGCCGCGGAAATCGGTTCCCAGCTTGTCGATCTCGTCCAGCAGGAACAGCGGATTGCGCGTGCCGGCCTTCGACAGGCTCTGCAGCACCTTGCCTGGCATGGCGCCAATGTAGGTACGACGGTGACCACGGATCTCGGCCTCGTCCCGCATGCCACCGAGCGCCATGCGCACGTACTTGCGACCGGTCGCCTTGGCAATCGACTGACCGAGTGAGGTTTTGCCGACCCCCGGCGGGCCGACCAGGCACAGGATGGGGGCCTTGACCTTGTCCACGCGCTGCTGCACGGCGAGGTACTCAAGAATGCGGTCCTTGACCTTTTCCAGACCGAAGTGATCCTCATTGAGTACTTCCTCGGCATTCGTGAGGTCGTGCTTGATCTTGGTCTTCTTGCTCCAGGGCAAGCTGATCAGGGTGTCGATATAGTTGCGCACCACGGTGGCCTCGGCGGACATCGGTGACATCAGCTTGAGCTTCTTCAGCTCGGCATCGGCCTTCTTGCGCGCCTCGGCCGGCATGCGGGCCGCCTTGATCTTCTTTTCGATCTCCTCGATGTCGGCACCATCCTCGCCTTCGCCCAATTCCTTCTGGATGGCCTTGACCTGTTCGTTGAGGTAGAAGTCGCGCTGATTCTTCTCCATCTGGCGCTTGACGCGACCGCGGATGCGCTTGTCGACATTGAGGATGTCGACTTCGCGTTCGAGCTGCTCGAACAGGTTCTCCAGGCGATCGCGGACATTGGACAGACTCAGTACCGCCTGCTTGTTGTCCAGCTTCAGGGGCAGGTGGGCAGCGATGGTGTCGGCCAGACGGCCCGGATCGTCAATACTGGCGATCGACGTCAGAATCTCGGGCGGGATCTTCTTGTTCAGCTTGACGTACTGGTCGAACTGCTGCATCACGGCACGACGCAAGGCTTCAATCTCGCTGGCCTGGACCGGAGAAACCGCCTCGCCTTCGGCAGGAGCCGCCACCGGCGTCACATCCGCGGTGAAATGGGACTCGCCTTCGTTGATCTTGTTCACCAGCGCACGCTGCTGGCCCTCCACCAGCACCTTGACCGTGCCGTCGGGCAGCTTGAGCATCTGCAGGATGGTCGAGACACAGCCGACATCGAACATGTCCGACACTTGCGGCTCGTCCTTGGCAGCCGCCTTTTGCGCCACCAGCATGATGCGGCGCTCGGCCTCCATGGCGGATTCGAGCGCCTTGATGCTCTTGGGACGCCCCACGAACAGCGGAATCACCATGTGGGGAAAGATCACCACATCGCGCAAGGGCAACAGCGGCAACTCCAGGGGGATGGCAGGCAGAGGGGTATGACCAGACATGGGAAAACCTTTTCGTTACCTGTTGAATATGGACTGCAAGTGTGGATTTTCAACCCGCGATCGATTATGAATCGGGCGGGCGGATGAAAACCATGAAGGAGCGGCAGGAATACCTGCCGAATCGACTTTTCGTCAGGCCTTTTTGGCGGTTTCGCGGTAGACCAGCAGAGGCGGTTTGTTTTCCTCGATGCTGGATTCGTCCACCACCACCCTTTCGACGTTGTCCATGGTGGGCAAGTCGAACATGGTGTCGATCAGGGCCTGCTCCAGGATGGAGCGCAGGCCGCGGGCGCCGGTCTTGCGCGCCAGCGCCTTGCGGGCGATGGCCTTGAGCGCACCAGGGCGCAACTCCAGATCGACCCCTTCCATGGCAAACAGCTTGGCGTACTGTTTGGCCAGGGCGTTCTTGGGCTCGGTCAGGATCTGCACCATGGCGTCCTCGCTGAGCTCGGCCAGCGTGGCCACCACCGGCATGCGACCGACCAGTTCGGGAATCAGGCCGAACTTGATCAGGTCTTCCGGCTCGACGTCCTTGAACACCTCAGTCAGGCTGCGCTGCTGCTTGCTCTTGACGGCGGCGCCGAAACCGATGCCGGACGATTCGGTGCGGTTCTCGATCACCTTCTCCAGCCCGGCAAAGGCGCCACCGCAGATGAAAAGAATGTTGGTGGTATCGATCTGGATGAAGTCCTGGTTCGGGTGCTTGCGCCCGCCCTGGGGCGGCACGCTGGCCATGGTGCCTTCGATCAGCTTGAGCAGCGCCTGCTGCACGCCCTCACCCGACACGTCGCGCGTGATGGAGGGGTTGTCCGACTTGCGCGAGATCTTGTCGATCTCGTCGATGTAGACGATACCTCTTTGCGCGCGCTCGACCTCGTAATTGCAGCTCTGCAGCAGCTTGGCGATGATGTTCTCGACGTCCTCGCCCACGTAACCGGCTTCGGTCAGCGTGGTGGCGTCGGCCATCACGAACGGCACGTTGAGCTGGCGCGCCAGGGTCTGGGCCAGCAGGGTCTTGCCGGATCCGGTGGGACCGATGAGCAGGATGTTGCTCTTGGCCAGCTCGACATCGTCCTTGCGCGCCTTTTCCTTGTGCTGCAGACGCTTGTAGTGGTTGTAGACCGCCACCGCCAGGGTGCGCTTCGCAGCCTCCTGGCCGATCACGTAGTTGTCCAGATTGGCCTTGATCTCGGCCGGGGTCGGCAGTTCGCTGCCGCCCTCGCGCGTCTCACCGGCGGCCGGCAGTTCGTCACGAATGATCTCATTGCACAGCTCGATGCATTCGTCGCAGACGAACACAGAGGGGCCGGCAATCAGCTTCTTGACCTCATGCTGACTCTTGCCGCAAAAAGAGCAATACAGTGTTTTTTCGCTGGAAGAGCCTTTTTTCTCGGCCATGTGGGGCGTGCCTTTTCGGGAATTTGCCGACTATTTACCAAATGATACCGAAATGGCAGACCGCCCACGCGCTGCCGCGTCGTGGGCTGATGCCATCAGGCGTTCGACGTGCCGTCGCACTCAGGGGCGCTTGGCAATGACCTGGTCGACCAGGCCATAGTCCTTCGCCTCGTCGGCCGACAGGTAGTAGTCACGCTCGGTGTCGCGCTCGATCTTGTCCAGCGGCTGGCCGGTGCGTTCGGCCAGGATCTTGTTGAGCTGCTCGCGCGTCTTCAGGATCTCGCGCGCATGGATCTCGATCTCGGTGGCCTGGCCCTGGGTGCCGCCCAGCGGCTGGTGGATCATGACCTTGGAGTTGGGCAGCGAAAAGCGCTTGCCCTTGGCCCCGGCCGCCAGCAGGAAGGCGCCCATGCTGGCTGCCATGCCCACGCACAGGGTGGAGACATCGGGCTTGATGAAGTTCATGGTGTCGAAAATCGCCATGCCGGCGCTGACCGAACCACCGGGCGAATTGATGTAGAAGGAGATGTCCTTGTCGGGATTCTCGCTCTCCAGAAACAGCAGCTGCGCCACCACCAGGTTGGCCGTCTGGTCATTGACCGGTCCGACCAGGAAGATCACGCGCTCCTTGAGCAGGCGCGAATAGATGTCGTAGGAACGCTCGCCGCGACCGGACTGCTCGATCACCATCGGGATCATGCCGAGCGCCTGGGTGTCGAGGGCGCCGTTCAAGGCACTGTTGCGCAGATTCATGAAATGGGCTCCAGAGAATAGACGAAATTTAGCGAAGATTATGGTCCACAAAGCAAGTGGGGCTTGCTGCCCGGACTGCAAGCCCGGCACAAGCCCCACACTGCCTGAGAACCCGGACCGGAATCAGGCCTGGCCCATCAATTCATCGAAGGACACCGTCTTCTCGGTGACCTTGGCCTTCGACAGAACGAAGTCGGTCACGTTGTTCTCGATCACCACGGCCTCGACCTCGGCCAGGCGGCGGTTGTCGCCGAAGTACCAACGCATCACATCCTCCGGCTTTTCGTAGCTCGCGGCCAGTTCCTCGACATGGGCCTTGAGCAGCTCCGGGGTGGCATGCAGGTTGTTGGCACGCACCAGCTCGGCCACCACCAGACCCAGGCGCACGCGCTGCTCGGCCTGCGGACGGAAGAGGTCTTCCGGAATCGGGGCCTTGTCGGCGTCCTTGATGCCGCGCTGCTTGAGGTCAGCACGGGCGCCCTCGACCATGCGATCCACCTCGGCCTGAACCACCGACTTGGGCAGGTCCAGTTCGGCCTTGGCCACCAGGGCGTCCATCACGGCCTGCTTGTTGCGCCCCATCAGGCGAGACTTGACTTCGCGCTCCAGGTTCTTCTTGATGTCGGCGCGCAGGGCTTCCACCGTACCCTCGGCGATGCCGAGCGACTTGGCCAGAGCCCCGTTGACTTCCGGCAGATGGGCCGCTTCGATCTTCTTGACCGTGACCATGAAGTCGGCCGTCTTGCCGGCCACATCCTTGCCGTGGTAGTCGGCCGGGAATGCCAGCGGGAAAGTCTTGCTCTCGCCGGACTTCATGCCGCGCACGGCGTCCTCGAACTCCTTGAGCATCTGGCCTTCGCCGACCAGGAACTGGAAGCCGTCGGACTTGCCGCCGGGAAAGGGCTCACCGTCGATCTTGCCCTCGAAGTCTACCGTCACACGGTCGCCATCCTGGGCCGCGGCATCCACGGCACGCTGAGCGAAGGTGCGGCGTTGCTTGCGCAGGATTTCCAGCGTCTTGTCAATGGCGGCTTCATCCACGGCTGCATTCAGCTTTTCAATTTCAGCACTGGCCAGGTCGCCGATCTTGACTTCCGGATAGACCTCGAAAATGGCATCGAAAGCCACTTCGCCTTCGGCAGCGCCTTCCTTCTCGGTGATGCGCGGCTGACCGGCCACGCGCAGCTTGGCTTCGTTGGCCGCCTGGGAGAAGGCTTCGCCGACCTTGTCGTTCAGCACTTCGTAGTGCACGGAATAACCGTAGCGCTGGGCAACCACGTTCATCGGCACCTTGCCCGGGCGGAAGCCGTCCATCTTGACGGTGCGGGCCAGCTTCTTGAGGCGGCTGTCCACTTCCGACTGGATGCTTGCCACAGGCAGCGTCAGCGTGATTTTGCGCTCCAGCTTCTCGAGGGTTTCAACATTTACGGCCATGATCACTCGCTCCAAAAAATTCAAAAAAACAGGCCCGGCACGGGCGGCGCAAGCCGCCAGACTGCCACGACCTCCTCTGTCACCTGGTGTGGTGCGCGGGGGGGGACTCGAACCCCCACACCATTGCTGGCGTCAGGACCTAAACCTGGTGCGTCTACCAATTTCGCCACCCGCGCGGGAAAACAAAAATGGGGAGGCCAGGACAGACCTCCCCATGAAATCGGTCAACTTTCTATTTTAACCTGCTGGCGCTTGTGGCGGTGTTCGCGCTTCACACGGAACCATGCGGGGTGGGGCGCGATGCCCTGGCCCCAGCGGGGCGGATTCAAGGAGACGCCGGTGTTTCGCGCTTTACGCGAAACCATGCGGCGTACATCGCCGGCAGCGCCAGCAGGGTCAGCACGGTGGCGACGATCAACCCGCCCATGATGGCCACGGCCATCGGCCCCCAGAAGACCGAACGCGACAGCGGGATCATGGCCAGCACGGCAGCGGCGGCCGTCAGCACGATCGGGCGCAACCTCCGCACGGCACTCTCGACGATCGCATCCCAGGTCGGGATGCCGCGGGCGCGGTCCTGCTCGATCTGGTCGATCAGGATCACCGAGTTGCGCTGGATCATGCCCATGAGCGCGATCACGCCCAGCAAGGCGACGAAGCCGAACGGGCGGTTCAGCGCCAGCAACGCGGCGGCCACGCCGGCCAGCCCCAGCGGGCCGGTCAGGAACACCAGCATGGCACGGCTGAAGCTCTGCAGCTGCAGCATCAGCAGGGTGAAGGTGATGAACAGCATCAGCGGCACACCGACGGCAATCGACCCTTGGCCCTTGCTGCTCTCCTCGACCGCCCCCGCCACCTCGATGCGGTAGCTGCTCATGCCGGCCGTCCGCCAGCGTACCTCCAGTGCCTGCAGCTGCGGCAACAGCTCGGCTGTGACAGTGGCGCCCTGCAGGCCCTCGACGATGTCGCCTTGCACGGTGATGCCGTAGTTGCGGTTCTCGCGCCACATCACGCCCGGCTCCCAGGTCAGCGTCGGTTTGGCGATCTGGGTCAGCGGAATCGAACGGCCCGAAGCCGTAGGCAGATAGGCATTGGCAATATCGGTGATGGCGTTGCGCTCGTCCAGCGGCTGACGCAGCACGATATCGATCAGTTTGTCGCCCTCACGGTACTGGCCGACCGTGGTACCGGCCAGGATGGTGCGTGCCGCCTGGGCAATGGACTGGCTGGTCACGCCCAGCGCGCGCGCCTTGGCCTGGTCAACCTCGAGACGCAGCACCTTGACCGACTCGTTCCAGTTGTCGTTGACGCCGCGCATGCGGGGGTTCTCCAGCAGGATGGCCTTGACCTCATCGGCCCGCTCGCGCAGCACGGCCGGATCGGTGCCGACCACGCGGAACTGCACCGGGTACGGCACCGGCGGCCCGTTGGGCAGCAGCTTGACGCGGCCACGCACCTCCGGGAATTCCTGCGCCAGCAGCGTCGGCAGCTGCACCCGCAGGGTTTCGCGCAACTTCAGATCCTTCGGCATGACGATGAGCTGCGACACGTTGGTCTGCGGGAACACCTGGTCCAGCGGCAGGTAAAAGCGCGGCACGCCCGAGCCAATCCAGGTGCTGACCGAAGCCACCCCGGCCTCGGCCAGGAAACGCTGCTCGACGCGGCGCGTCACCTCCTCGTTGGCGGCAAAGGAGGTGCCTTCGGGGAACCAGAGGTCAACCAGGATCTCCGGCCGGCTCGAATCGGGGAAGAACTGCTGCTGCACCCGGCCCATGCCGGCAATGCCGAGCGCAAAGGTCAGGACGGTGGCACCGATGGTGAGCCAGCGGTGCTCCACGCACCAGTTCACGGTCTTGCGAAAACCGCTGTAGAACGGGCTGTCGAACAGCTCGTGCGGCCCTTCGGCAGGCCCAGGATGAACGGCTTGCTGGTGCGGTTTGGCCTTGAGCAGCAGCGTGCCCAGATAGGGTACGAAGTACACCGACACCAGCCAGCTCAGGACAAGGGCCAGGGCCGTGACGCCGAAGATGGCGAAGGTGTACTCGCCGACAGCCGACTTGGCCATGCCGATGGGCAGAAAACCGGCGGCCGTGATCAGCGTACCGGTGAGCATGGGCATGGCCGTGATCTCGTAGGCGAAGGTAGCGGCGCGCACCTTGTCGTAGCCCTCCTCCATCTTGCGCACCATCATCTCCACCGCAATGATGGCGTCGTCCACCAGCAGACCCAGCGCGATGATCAGGGAGCCGAGCGAGATCTTGTGCAGGCCGATGCCCCAGTACTGCATGCCCAGGAAGGTCAGCGCCAGCACCAGTGGAATGGTGATGGCCACCACCAGGCCCGGGCGCATGTCGACGTAGTACCGGCGCCACAGCGAGGTGACGCCTGCGCGCTTGTGCAGCCCCAGGCTGATGAAGCTCACCAGCAGCACGATCACCACCGCCTCGATCAGCACGCCGACGAATTCGTTGACCGAGCGCGAGACCGCCTGCGGCTGGTCCTGCAGCTGCACCAGCTGCACACCGGCCGGCAAGGTCGCCTCGATCTGCGCCGACGCCTGCCGCAGCGAGTTGCCCAGCTTGATGATGTCGCCGCCTTTGGCCATGGAGATGCCCAGGGCGATCACCTGCCGGCCCTGATGGTGCACCTTGATGCTGGCCGGATCCACGTAGCCGCGTTTGACTTCGGCGATGTCCCCCAGGCGCAGCTGGCTGCCCGAGCTGCCGCGGATCGGCATGGCACGCAGCTGCTCCACCGCCTCGAACTGGCCGGCCACGCGCACCTGCACCACGTCCAGCGGCGTCTGCACTGCCCCGGCGCTCTCCACGGCGTTCTGCTGCCCCAGTTGCGCCAGCACCTGGTTCAGGTCCAGCCCCAGCTGGGCCAGGCGTTTCTGCGAAATCTCGATGTACAGCTTCTCGTCCTGCACGCCAAACAGCTCGACCTTGGCCACATCCGGCACGCGCAGCAGTTGCTGGCGCACCTCGTCGGCAAAGGTCTTGACCTCGGCATTGCTGAAGCCGTCGGACTCCAGCGCATAGATCACGCCGAACACATCGCCGAACTCATCGTTGAAGAACGGCCCCTGGATGCCGGCCGGCAGCGTGGCGCGCATGTCCCCGACCTTCTTGCGCACCGTGTACCAGAGATTGGCGACCTCGGCCGCACGGGTCGAATCCTTGACCTGGAAGATGATCTGCGACTCGCCCGGCTTGGAATAGCTGCGGATCTTGTCGGCGTTGGGCACTTCCTGCAGCGTGCGCTCGATCTTGTCGGTCACCTGCTCGGCCACCTGCTGCGCCGTGGCGCCGGGCCAGTAGGTGCGCACCACCATGGCGCGGAAGGTGAAGGGCGGGTCCTCGTCCTGCCCGAGCTGGAAATAGGCAGCAAAGCCCAGCAGCAGGAGGACCAGCATCAGGTAGCGCGTCAACGCCGGATGCTCGATGGCCCAGCGCGAGAGATTGAAGCCGGCCTGCGCGGCCTGTTCGTGCGTCTTGCTCATGGCCGCCTCACTGCTTGCCAGCGGCTGCCGGCGGCGCCTGGTTTGCTACTGAATTGATAGCTCCCGGGGCATTCTCAGAAAGGGCTGATGCCGTTTTTGACTGGTAAAGCACAACCTTCTGCCCGGGTGACAGCACATGCACGCCGGCCACCACCACCTGCATGCCGGGCTGCAGGCCACTGGCCACCACCACCTGGTTGCCGTCCGCCGAGGCAATCTGCACCGGCTGGGACTTCACGGTCATGCTGGCGGGATCGAGCACCCAGACGGCCGTGGCCTGGCCCGCCTGCCGCAACGCGCTGGTGGGCAGTTTGATGACCTGGGCTGCGCCGGACTGCGGCAACCTGGGCAGCGCCGTCACGGTAGCACCCAGCGGCGGCGTCTCCTGGCCTTCGCGCACCTCCAGCGCCACCTTCACCAGATAGGTGCGTGTCACCGGATCGGCGCTGGCCGAGACCTCACGCACCCGCCCGGCCAGCAGCGTCTGGCCCGGCCAGACCCGTACGTCCACGGCCGCTCCCGGCCGCACCGCGACCACCTGGTCCTCCGGCACCGAGAACACCGCGTCGCGCGGACCGTCCTGCGCCACACGCACCACCGGCTGGCCGGCACTGACCACCTGGCCCGGTTCGGCCTCGACCGCCGTGACCACACCCGCCGCGTCCGCCACCAGCGTGGCATAACTGCCCTGGTTGCGCTGAGCCGTCAATTGCGCCTGCGCCTGGTCCACCTGGGCCTGCGCGGCCTTGAGCGAGGCCTCGCGCCGCTCCAGCTCGGCGCCACTGATGAAGTTCTGTTCCCGCAATTCCTTGAAACGCTTGAAGTCGGCCGCCGCCAGGTCACGGTTGGTCACGGCCGCACCGAGCTGCGCCTGCGCTGCGTCGGCCGCCAGCTGGTAGTCCTGCGGATCGAGTTGCGCCAGCACCTGGCCCGCCTTGACGCGCTGTCCCAGCTCCACATGGCGTCGGGTCAGCTTGCCTGCAACGCGGAAACCCAGCCGCGATTCGATGCGCGGTTTCACTTCACCCGAAAACTCCAACGCCGACTCGACACTGCCGTTGCCCACCGTCTGCACCTTGACCGCCCGCACCGGCTCCTCGCTCGGTGCAGGGCGGGAACAGGCAATCAGCATCAGGGCAGCTGCAAGCGA
>CAZJKR010000074.1:0-2260 GCA_964546615.1 uncultured Curvibacter sp. | reverse complement strand
CAGCCGCGCGGGCCGTGCCAATGGGTGGGCAGAAGAGGAGGAAGTCGACATGGGAAGTCCAGGCAAATCGATAATTAATGACCAATTGGTTAGTAATTTAGGTGAAAGCCCTCTTGCTGTCAAGCCGGCGAAGAAGATCACAGCCCGCGCCTGACACCCTGCAGGGTGGGCGACAATCGCCGGCGTGAACACTGCCGCGCCCCCCCACGCCATCACGCACGACGAGAACTTCCCCGTTGCCTCCTGGCTCTGCCCGCCCCGGCTGCGGGCGCCGATCGCCGCGATCTACCACTTCGCGCGTACCGCCGACGACATGGCCGACGAGGGTGACGCACTGCCACAGCAACGCCTGGATGATCTGGCCGCCTACCGCGCCGAGCTGCTGGCCGTCGCCGCGGGCCAGGCGCCCGGCGGGCGCTGGCCGCAGGTATTCGGGCCGCTGCAGACCAGCCTCCAGGCCTACGCCCTGCCGGTGCCGCTGCTGACCGATCTGCTGGACGCATTTGCGCAGGACGTGGTCAAGACGCGCGAAAGCGCCGGATATGCCGATCAGGCCGAACTGCTGGACTACTGCCGCCGCTCGGCCAACCCGGTGGGCCGCCTGCTGCTGCACCTATACGGCGTACACGACGAGGCGGCCCTGCAGCAGAGCGATGCCATCTGCAGCGCCCTGCAGCTGATCAACTTCTGGCAGGACCTGAGCGTCGATATTCCGCGCGGTCGCCACTACCTGCCGCAGGCCGACTGCCTGGCGTTCGGTGTCACGCGTGCTGAACTGGAGGCCCGGCAGCAGACCCCGAATGCTATTAAATTAATAGCTGCTCAGGTCAACAGGGCAAGGACGATGATGCAAAAAGGTGCCCCCCTGGTGCACCGCATTCCCGGGCGCGCCGGCTGGGAGCTGCGCCTGGTGGTGCAAGGCGGCCTGCGCATCCTCGACAGGATCGAGGCGCTGCACTACGCCACGCTGCGCACCCGCCCCACCCTGACGGCCATGGATGGCCCCATGCTGCTGTGGCGCGCGCTGTGGATGTGACAATCGGAGTCCACTTCGCATCCGCCATGACGCCCGAGCAGTACGTCCAGCAAAAAGCCGCCGCCTCCGGCAGCAGCTTCTACTACGCCTTTCTCTTTCTTCCCAAGCCGCGGCGTGCCGCCATCACCGCCTTCTACGCCTTCTGCCGCGAAGTCGACGATGTGGTGGACGAGGTGACGGATCCCGGTGTGGCCCAGACCAAGCTGGCCTGGTGGCAGGCCGAAGTGGCGCGCGCCTATGCCGGCGCGCCGACCCACCCGGTGATGCGAGCGCTGATGCCGCTGGCGGCGGATTACGGCATCGAGGCGCGCCACCTGCTGGCCGTCATCGAAGGCTGCCAGATGGACCTGCAGCAAACCCGTTACCTCGATTTCCCGGCCCTGCAGCGCTACTGCCATCTGGTGGCCGGCGTCGTGGGCGAAGTGGCCGCGCGCGTGTTCGGCCAGACCGCAGCGCAGACCACCGAGTACGCGCATACCCTGGGCCTGGCCTTCCAGCTCACCAACATCATCCGCGACGTCGGCGAAGACGCGCTGCGCGGCCGCATCTACCTGCCGGTGAACGAGCTGCAGCAGTTCGACGTCAAGGCGCACGAACTGCTCAAGCGCCGGTACTCGGAGCGCTTCACCGCGCTGATGAAGTTCCAGGCCGAACGCGCCCACCGCCTGTACGACCAGGCGCTGGCCCTGCTGCCCGAGGGCGACCGGCGCGCGCAGAAACCCGGGCTGATGATGGCCAGCATCTACCGCACTCTGCTGCGCGAAATCGAGCGCGACAACTTCCAGGTGCTGCACCAGCGCATCAGCCTCACGCCCCTGCGCAAGCTCTGGCTGGCCTGGCGTGTGCAGGCTTTGGGGAGAATGTGAACCCCCTGTGCGGCTGCGCCGCTTCCCCCTTTCTCCTTCGGGAAGGGGGACGACGCCAGCGGCCGGGCCAAGCCCGATCCGCGGCGTCTGCTGGTATGGCGGTTTGTCAGGCACATGGGTCTGGGACCCCTTGTTGGAAGGTGGTTGGCTGAGATGCGCGTCGCTGTCGTTGGCGCCGGCTGGGCCGGCATGGCGGCCGCGGTGCAGGCCACGCGCGCCGGCCACCAGGTCACCGTCTTCGAGGCCGCGCGCACCTTGGGCGGCAGGCCGTCGAGCGCGTCGGCCACGTCCTTGCGCGTGACCTCGAGCGCCTCGTCCAGCGTCATGGCGACGACCACGCCCTTGCCGGCGGCGAGGC
>CAZJKR010000073.1:0-13082 GCA_964546615.1 uncultured Curvibacter sp. | reverse complement strand
GGGCGCAGCACCAGCACCAGCAGCACCAGCGCCAGCGGCACGGTGGTGATGTAGCCCAGGGTCTTGAAGCCGATCGCCCCCAGCAGGCCGCCGGCAAAAAAGCTCAGGATCAGCTGCAGGTGAATGCGCAGCTTGCTGCGATTGGCCAGAACCGGTGCCGTGCCATGCTGGCGGTTGACGTACAGCAGCTTGCCCAGCTCGATGCCCAGGTCGGTGACCAAGCCGGTGACGTGGGTGGTGCGGATTTCGGCCTTGGAGATCTTGGTGATGACGGCGTTCTGCAGGCCCATGATGAAGCAAAGCACCAGCACGGTCAGCGGCAGCAGCAGGTGGGCGGCCATGTTGATGGCCGCACCGAACAGGCCGAACACCAGCAGCAGCAGCGCTTCAAGCAGCAGGGGCAGGCCATAGGCGCTGTGCAGGTGGCGGCGCAATCCCCAGTTGACCAGCCAGGCGGTGCAGACGGCGCCGCCCAGGAACGTGGCCAGCGCCAGCAGGCCGGCCAGTGCCAGCGTGATTTCACCCAGCACCAGGTGGTCCGCCACCGAGGACAGGATGCCGGTCATGTGGGAGGTGTACTGGCCCACGGCCAGAAAGCCGCCCGCGTTGGTAGCGCCGGCCACGAAACTCAGGGCGCTGCCGAGGCGGAAGTTGGCCTCCCGGGTCCGCTGTACCGCGGTCCAGCCGCGCACCAGCGGGATCATGAGGGAAGGCGGTCGCGCCGCAGCGAAAATCGAAGGGAGGTGGGCACCGGCATGGCGGCAGTTTACTGCGGCCATGCGCCACAGCCCGGCGCCTATCCCCCGTTTGGGGGATGGAGCGGTGACGGTGCAAGGCTTACATTTGCTGCTCTGCTGTCATCGCCGTCAAGGGAACGGGGGTCATCGACCGGCCACAGGTCGAGATCTCCGGCAGGATGTTGGGATTGCGTGTCCGTCGCCGCCACCGGGAAATCGTCCGTGAAACATCTCCGCGCCTTGCGCCACGCCACCCCCGGGTGGCTGATTGTTCTTGCCTTGCTGTTGCTGATCCAGGCCGGCCAGCTGGTACTGGCCCTGTATGGGGATCTGCGGGCCCTCGTGCCGGGCGTGACGGCACTGGCCTTGGCCAGCCTGTTGTTGCTGGTCGGGCTCGCCTACGGTTTGTGGCGCAAGTTGCAGCGCCTGGACGAAACCCGCCGGCAGGTGCAGCAGCAGTACGACTGTCTGCGCGAGGCGATCGAGGAAATGCCGGCCGCCATCGAGCTGTACGACCCGCAGGACCGGCTGCTGATCTGCAACCGGCGCATGGAGCAGCTCTACCCGGACAGCGCCCGTACCCAGGGGATAGGCATGCGCTACGAGGATCTGCTGCGGCGCGCCCAGCGGCAAGGCATGCTGATCGACGCGCCCGCGGGCCAGGAGGAGCAGTGGGTGGCGCTGCGTCTGGCCGGCCGGGGCCGCAGCAATGCACCCCAATTGCGCCGGCTGCCCGGCGGCGGCTGGGCCCATCTGTACGAGGCCCGAACCAGCTCGGGTTGCATCGTGGCGGTGCGGGTGGATGTGACCGAATCGGTGCACCAGCGCGAGGTTCTCAGCGCCGCCCGGGCCGAAGCCCACGCCGCCCGCGTGCGCCTGCATGAGGCCATCGATGCCATGCCGGCCGGTGTCGCCATCTACGACGAGTCCGACCGGCTGGTGATGTACAACCGCGAGTCGATCGACATGCCGCCCTACCGCACGGGCGGCGATCTGGTGGGCCTGAGCTACGAGACGCTGATGCGGCGCAGTCTGGCACGCGGCGAGATCAGCGAGGCCGTGGGCCGCGAGGAGGAGTGGTTGCGCCAGCGTCTGGCTGCGCGCGGCCTGCTCAAGGTGCCGGTGCTGCGCCGGGCCAATGACGGCCGCTGGATGCACTACTACGAAACCCGCGCACCTTCGGGCAGCCTGATCATGGTGCGGCTGGATGTGACCGATCTGGTGGACAAGAGCCTGGCGCTGGAGCATGCCAACGAGCAGCTGTCGCGCCTGTCCACCACCGACAGCCTGACCGGCCTGGCCAACCGGCGTCTGTTCGACCAGAGTCTGCAGACCGAGTGGTTGCGCAGTGCCCGCAGCCAGCAGCCGATCTCGCTGCTGATGATCGACGTCGATTACTTCAAGCGCTACAACGACCACTACGGCCACCTCACCGGCGACGCCTGTCTGCGTCAGATCGCCGGCATCCTGTTCGACTGCGCCCAGCGCTCGGGCGAAGTGGTGGCGCGTTATGGCGGAGAGGAATTCGCCATGCTGCTGCCTGGCGCCGACAGCGAGACGGCCAGGATCATGGCGCAGCGCTGCATCGACGAGCTGCACAAGGCGGCCATTCCCCATGCCAATTCGCCGGTGGCGCCCTGGCTGACCATCAGCATCGGTGCGGCCACGGCCGTGGCCGACCCGGGCCTGCTTCCGGAGAGCCTGGTCCAGTGCGCCGATGCGGCGCTGTACCGCACCAAGGGCTCGGGCCGCGCGCGCTTCGAAGTGGTGTCGGCCTGACAAGCCCCACCAGGTGGGGCGGCTGCCGCAAGGGGCTTCAGCGCACCCGCATGCCTGGCTGGGCGCCCGGCCAGGGATTGAGCACGTAGATGCCGGGGTTGGCCTTCTCGTCGGCGTGGCTGGCGGCCAGCACCATGCCTTCGGAGACGCCGAACTTCATCTTGCGCGGTGCGAGGTTGGCCACCATCACCGTCAGCTTGCCCACCAGGTCTTGCGGCTGGTAGGCCGACGCGATGCCGGAAAAGACGTTGCGGGTCTTGCCCTCGCCCACGTCGAGCGTGAGGCGCAGCAGCTTGGTGGAGCCTTCCACCGCCTCGCAGGCCACGATCCGGGCGATGCGCAGGTCGATCTTGGCAAAGTCGTCGATGCTGATGGTCGGCGCCAGTTCCTCACCGCCGGGTGCTACGGATTCTGTAGCAGTTGACGCCGATTCCGACTTGGCTGGAGGCTCGAACAGGGCATCAAGCTGTTTGGGGTCGACGCGCTGCATGAGGTGCTTGTACTCGCCGATGGTGTGGCCGGCGCCCAGGGCCTGGGCCGCGTCCTTCCACTGCAGGGGCTGGATCTTCAGGAAGGCTTCCACCTGCGCGGCCAGCGCCGGCAGCACGGGCTTGAGGTACAGGGTCAGCAGGCGGAAGGCCTCGATGCAGACGGTGCAGACATCGTGCAGGCGGCCATCCATGCCGTCCTGCCTGGCCAGCTCCCAGGGTTTGTTCTGGTCCACGTACTCGTTGACGCGGTCGGCCAGCAGCATCACTTCACGCAGCGCCTTGCCGTACTCGCGCTCGCCCAGCAGTTCGGCCACCTGGGGCGCGGCGTCACGCAGGTGCTCGATGAGCTGGTCGCCATCGGCAGACACTTCGCCCAGCTTGCCCGCAAAGCGCTTGGCGATGAAGCCGGCCGCACGCGAGGCGATGTTGATGTACTTGCCCACCAGGTCGGCATTTACCCGGGCCACGAAGTCGTCGGGGTTGAAGTCCACGTCCTCCACGCGGCTGTTGAGCTTGGCCGCGATGTAGTAGCGCAGCCACTCGGGGTTCATGCCGATGGCCAGGTACTTGAGCGGGTCGATGCCGGTGCCGCGGCTCTTGCTCATCTTCTCGCCACTGACGGTGATGAAGCCGTGCACGAAGACGTTGCTCGGCGTCTTGCGGCCGCTGAAGTGCAGCATGGCCGGCCAGAACAGGGTGTGGAAGTAGGTGATGTCCTTGCCGATGAAGTGGTACTGCTCCACCGCCGGGTCATTGATGTACTGCTCGTAATCGACGCCGATCTTGCCCAGGTAGTTCTTCAGCGAGGCGAGATACCCCACCGGCGCGTCCAGCCAGACGTAGAAGTACTTGCCCGGCGCGTCCGGAATCTCGATGCCGAAATAGGGCGCGTCGCGACTGATGTCCCAGTCCCCCAGACCACCGTTGCCGTGTTCGTCCTTGGTGAACCACTCGCGGATCTTGTTGGCCACCTCGTTCTGCAGCCGGCCGGACTGCGTCCAGTTCTGCAGGTAGTCGATGCAGCGCGGATCGGACAGCTTGAAGAAATAGTGTTCGGAACTCTTGAGCACCGGGGTGGCGCCGGAGAGGGCCGAGTAGGGGTTCTTCAGCTCGGTGGGGGCGTAGACGGCACCGCAGGCTTCGCAGCTGTCGCCATACTGGTCTTTCGCGCCGCATTTGGGGCACTCGCCCTTGATGAAGCGGTCGGGCAGGAACATGGCCTTCTCGGGGTCGAAGAACTGCTCGATGGTCTTGCTGCTGATCAGGCCGGCGGCCTTGAGGTCGCGGTAGATGGCCTTGGCCAGTTCGTGGTTCTCCGGGCTGTCGGTTGAACTCCAGTTGTCGAAGGCGACGTGGAAACCGTCCAGGTAGGGCTTGCGACCGGCGGCGATGTCGGCTACGAACTGCTGCGGTGTCTTGCCGGCTTTCTCGGCCGCGATCATGATGGGCGCGCCGTGCGCGTCGTCCGCCCCGACGAAGTGCACCTCGTGGCCCAGCATGCGCTGCAGGCGCACCCAGATATCGGCCTGGATGTACTCCATGATGTGGCCGATGTGGAAGTTGCCGTTGGCGTAGGGCAGGGCGGTGGTGACGAAGAGCTTGCGTGGCATCGGGTTCGGCTTTCTCGGAAGAGCCCACGATTTTAGTCGGCCCGCGGCGCGGGGCCACAGCGCTTCAGAGCCGCAGCGGATCGCGGCGACGTTCGATACGGGGCGTCTCCCCGGTGGTGGGCGCCGACATCGCCACGTCCTGCCATCCGAAGAAACGCAGGATCTCGGCTTTCTGCTGCAGGGCATCGGCATAGCCCAGTTTCATGAGCTCGCGCGTGTAGGCAGCCTCGAACAGCAGGTAGCTGGCGAGGGCACCGCCCTTGACGTCGGAGGCGCTGGCCGATACGCCCAGGGCGCCGAGCATGGTGCGCACCGCCGCCGGCAGGGCATCGATGTGCCGGGCGGCGAGCCGGTCCAGCCGCTCGGAGGGCGAGATCACCAGCAGCTCGACCGGGCGCAGGCTGCTGGCCTGGCGTGCCGCCGGCGGAACCAGCGAGAGGGTCTGGTTGATGCGCCGCATGCGCTCGATGTCCACCGACAGGGCGTCCAGGAAGATGCTGGACATGGCATGGCCGGCAATCTGGGCCAGTGAGGGGTAGGCGTGGCTGGCGCCGGGCTCCGGTGTGCCGCGCGGCTCGTGCATGCGGCCGGCGCCGATGATGAGGATGCGTTCGGCGCCCAGGTGGATGGCCGGCGCCACCGGGGCGGTCTGGCGCATCGAGCCGTCGCCGAAATACTCGGTGCGTCCCTGCAGTTGCAAGGGCATGGCCGGAAAGATGAAGGGAATGGCCGAGGAGGCCAGCAGATGCTCGTGGGTGATGCGCTGGCGTGCCGCCAGCCGCTGCGAACGCACCCAGGGCTGCAATTGCTCGTCGCCTTCGAAGAAGGTCACGTGGTGGCCCGAGCTGTAACTCGAGGCGGTGATGGCCAGGGCTTGCAGATGGCCCTGTGCCACCAGGCCGGGCAGGCGTTCCAGCGGCACCAGGGTGCGCAACAACGCCTCCAGTGGCGAATTGTCCAGCAGGGAGCGCGGCTTGAGGCGACGCCACTTGGCCACCAGCCAACCCAGCGACAGCAGGCTCAGCCATCGGGCGCCGCTGCGCATCACGCTCAGCACATCCGACTGGTAGACCTGGTGGGCCTCGAAGTTCTGCCACACCCCGACGATGCGGCGTACCGCGGCGTCGAAATCGTCGGCACCGCAGGCCAGGGCGGCGGCATTGATGGCACCCGCCGAGGTGCCGGTGATGATGGCAAAGGGGTTGCGCTCCTGGCCGGCGCCGCTTGCCAGACGCAGGTCGGCCACCGCCTCCAGCACGCCGACCTGGTAGGCGGCGCGCGCACCGCCACCGGTCAGCAGCAGGCCGGCGGTGGGGGAGGAGCGAGGTGCATCGGCATCCATGTCCGATTATGGGCAGGCCATGCAGGTCGGCAACGCGCAGAAAAGCACCGGATTTACCCGTCCCGGCAAGGTTAAGCCGGCCTTCGCTAGACTACGCAGCTCTCTTCAGGAGTATTCAATGACGGTGACAGAACAAGCGCTGATGGACGCACTCAAGGCCGTGGTCGATCCCAATACCGGCAAGGACTTCGTCTCGGCCAAGGCCATCAGGAACCTCGGTATCCAGGATGGTGACGTGTCCTTCGATGTCGAACTGGGTTACCCGGCCAAGAGCCAGATCCCTGGCTTTCGCAAGGCGCTGATTGCCGCAGCCAAGGGCGTGGCGGGCGTCAACAATGTCTCGGTCAACGTCAGCACGAAGATCGTGGCGCATGCGGTGCAGCGCGGCGTGCAGTTGCTGCCCAAGGTCAAGAACATCGTGGCCGTGGCTTCCGGCAAGGGCGGCGTGGGCAAGAGCACCACGGCCGTCAACCTGGCCCTGGCCCTGGCGGCCGAGGGGGCCAGCGTCGGCATCCTGGATGCCGACATCTACGGCCCCAGCCAGCCCATGATGATGGGCATCGACGGCCGGCCCGAGAGCGAGGATGGCCAGACCATGGAGCCGCTGGAGAACTACGGCGTGCAGGTCATGTCCATCGGCTTCCTGGTGGCGCAGGACGAGGCCATGATCTGGCGCGGCCCCATGGCCACCCAGGCGCTGGAGCAGCTGCTGCGCCAGACCAACTGGAAGGATCTGGACTACCTGATCGTCGACATGCCGCCGGGCACCGGCGACATCCAGCTCACGCTGAGCCAGCGCGTGCCCATGACGGGCGCGGTCATCGTCACCACGCCGCAGGACATCGCGCTGATCGATGCCAGGAAGGGCATCAAGATGTTCGAGAAGGTCGGCGTGCCCATCCTCGGCCTGGTCGAGAACATGGCGGTGCACGTGTGCAGCAACTGCGGCCACGTCGAGCACATCTTCGGCGCCGACGGCGGCAAGAAGATGGCAGCGGAATACGGCATGGACTACCTGGGCGCGCTGCCGCTGAACATGCAGATCCGCCTGCAGGCCGACAACGGCAAGCCCACCGTGGTGGCCGATCCGGACGGCGAGGTGGCCGGCATCTACAAGGCCGTGGCCCGCCGGGTCGCGCTGGCCATCGCTGCCAAGAACAAGGACTTCTCCAGCAAGTTCCCGAGCATCAAGATCTCGAAGGACAC
This sequence comes from uncultured Curvibacter sp., assembly GCA_964546615.1. Classification (GTDB taxonomy): domain Bacteria; phylum Pseudomonadota; class Gammaproteobacteria; order Burkholderiales; family Burkholderiaceae_C; genus Hylemonella. The sequence continues at coordinate 5,917 of CAZJKR010000073.1, read as the reverse complement.
CTGAGCAGGTCTGCTTCTTTAGCGCCTGGCACAGACAAAGAAGAACCGCGGAACCCGACACCATGAACCTGCTCGTCTCCATGCGCTACCTCGTCGCCCTCGACGAGCACAAGCACTTTGCGCGAGCAGCCCAGGCCTGCTTTGTCACCCAGCCGGCGCTCTCCAACGCCATCCGGGCGCTGGAGGAGGAGTTCGGTGGTCCCATCGTCAAACGCGGGCGCACCTTTGTCGGCTTCACCGCCGAAGGCGACCGCCTGCTGGCCAGTGCGCGGCGCATGCTGCATGAGGAGCAATTGCTCAGGCAGGACCTGAGCAGCGTCAGCGGGCAGCCGCAAGGGCGTCTGGCGATCGGGGTGGTGCCCTCGGCCGAACCCGTGGCCGCGCGTTTTGCGGCCATGCTGCAGACGCGTCATCCCGGCATCACCCCGGTGGTGCGTTCCATGAGCTCGCAGGAGATCGAAGCCGGTCTGGAGCAGCTCACCCTGGACATGGGGTTGGGCTTCACCGAACGCGTGCGTCCCGGTGCGGGTGCCTTGCGCACGCTGGCGCAGTACACCGAGCACTATTTCCTGGTGCGCCAGTCACCGCAGTCGGGCACGCAGGGGATGCGTTTCGGCCCGCCTGTTACCTGGCAGGAGGCCGCCCGGTTGCCGCTGTGTCTCATGACCTCGGAGATGCATAACCGCCATATCGTCGATGCCGCCTTCACCCAGGCCGGCGCGACGGTGCGGCCGGCGATGGAAACCAACTCCCTGCTGACGCTGGCCCTCAGTGCGGCCGCCGGCGCGGTCTGCAGTGTCATGCCCGGCGCCCTGGTGGGCGCAGTGCGGGGTTATGCCGAACTCGAGGCGCGGCCCTTGACCCAGCCCGATGTGCGCACCCCGATCGGCTTCATGGTGCTGACATCGGAACGCATCTCGCGCACGCTCGATGCGGCGCTGACCCTGGCACAGGATGCGGCCTGGCTGCGTCATGCCGCCACCCACAGCGGCCTGTTGCATGTCTGACACCGGCTCGGGCCGGATCGCCTGAGTTATTGCGCTGCAGCATTTATTTTCTGAATCCCTCCATGTTCTGATGCAATTTGACCCCGGGGGTGTGGTGGTTGACACTGCGTGCCTGGGTTTGAAGCGAGGGACATGCAATGAACCATCCGGGCCGCAAAGGCGAAGTACAGGCTGTGGCGGTGGCCACCGTCGATGATCTGCGCGAACGCATCCGCCGCAAGAGCAAGCTGAAAGGGCGACAGCCTGACGATGCCTCGCTGGCCGAAGTCGTGGCCCTGATCGGGCCGCGCCCTGCAGGTGGCCACCGGCGCGACCTGCTGATCGAGTATCTGCACCAGCTCAACGACGCCTGGCGCTGCCTGCACGACCGCCATCTGGTGGCGCTGGCGCGGGAGATGAATATCCCGATGGCCGAGGTCTACGAGGTTGCCACCTTCTATCACCACTTCGAGGTGGTCAAGGGCGACGACAAGGCGCCCGCCCTGACGGTACGCGTCTGCGACGGCCTGAGCTGCGAGCTGGGTGGCGCCCGGAGCCTGATGACCCAGCTGCAGGCCGCCCTGGGTGGTGATGTGCGGGTCATCGCTGCGCCCTGCGTGGGCCGCTGCGAACAGGCCCCGGTGGCCGTGGTGCATCAGAACCCGGTGCCACGCGCCACGCCCGAGTCTGTGGCGCTGGCTGTCAAAGCCGGCACCACCACCCAGCCCGGGGCGTCGGGCAAGGCGGCCTTCGACCCGGCAGCGCTGGCGCTGAAGTCGGTGTCGCCCGTGCCCGGCCAGCAGCAGGTGTCACCCGATTTCGTCGGTTTAGAGGCCTACAAGGCCCAAGGCGGCTACGCCTTGGCTGCGGCTGTCAGCGAGGGCCGGCAGGACGCCGAAAGCGTGATCAAGGCCATGGAAGACTCAGGCCTGCGCGGCCTCGGTGGCGCAGGTTTCCCGGCCGGCCGCAAGTGGCGCATCGTGCGCGAGCAGCCTGCACCGCGCCTGATGGCGGTCAACATCGACGAAGGCGAACCCGGCACCTTCAAGGACCGCACCTATCTGGAGCGCGATCCGCACCGTTTCCTGGAAGGCCTGCTGGTCGCTGCCAAGGTGGTGGGGGTGGATGCCTGCTACATCTACTTGCGCGACGAATACCACGGCGCGCGCGCCCTGCTGGAGGCCGAACTGGCTGCCCTGCAGGCCAACCCGCCCTGTCCCTTGCCCAAGATCGAATTGCGCCGCGGTGCCGGCGCCTACATCTGCGGCGAAGAATCCGCCATGATCGAGAGCATCGAGGGCAAGCGCGGCGAGCCGCGCATGCGTCCGCCCTACATCGCCCAGGTCGGCCTGTTCGGCCGGCCCACGCTGGAGCACAACTTCGAGACGCTCTACTGGGTGCGCGACATCGTGCAGAAGGGTCCGCAGTGGTTCTCCAGCTTCGGCGCCAATGGCCGCAAGGGCCTGCGTAGTTTCAGTGTCAGCGGCCGCGTCAAGCACCCGGGCGTGAAACTGGCGCCGGCCGGCATCACCCTCCGTGAGCTGGTGGAGCAGTATTGCGGCGGCATGGCAGAGGGCCATGAGCTGTACGCCTACCTGCCGGGGGGCGCCTCGGGCGGCATCCTGCCGGCCAGCTTGGGCGACATCCCGCTGGACTTCGACACCCTGCAGCCCTATGGCTGTTTCATCGGTTCGGCCGCCGTCATCGTGCTGAGCCAGAAGGACACGGCGCGCGAAGCCGCCGTGAACATGATGCGCTTCTTCGCCGACGAGAGCTGTGGCCAGTGCACGCCCTGCCGCGTGGGCACGGCCAAGGCCGTCAAGCTGATGGAAGCCACGACCTGGGACAACGAGACGCTGGAAGACCTGTGCCAGGTCATGGCCGACGCCTCCATCTGCGGCCTGGGCCAGGCCGCGCCCAACCCCATCCGCTGTGTCCAGAAATACTTCCCGCAAGAACTGGGAGCCCAAGCATGAACGCGCCTGCCAAGATGAACGAAGTCACCCCGCAGGTCGTCGAGTTCACGCTCGACGGCAAAAAAGCCCAGGCCTATGGCGGCGAGACCATCCTGACCGTTGCCAAGCGACTAGGGCTGGAGATTCCGCACCTTTGCTACAAGGACGGCATGCGCCCGGACGGCAACTGCCGCGCCTGCGTGGTCGAGATCAAGGGCGAGCGCACGCTGGCCCCGAGCTGCTGCCGTAGCGTCACCGCTGGCATGGAAGTGCAGAGCCAGAGCGAGCGCGCCGTCAAGAGCCAGAAGATGGTGCTTGAAATGCTGCTGTCCGACATGCCCGACGCCGGCTACAAGTGGGACGAGGAGGACGAGAAACTGCAGCACGGCGAGCTGTCCCAGTGGGCCGACCAGGTGGGTGTCACCGTGCGCCCCGCACTCAAGGCCCTGCGCCGCGAGCAGCCCAAGGCCGACATCTCGCACCCCGCCATGGCCGTCAACCTGGATGCCTGCATCCAGTGCAACCGCTGCGTGCGCGCCTGCCGCGAGGAGCAGGTCAACGACGTGATCGGCTATGCGCTGCGCGGCAGCCACAGCGAGATCGTGTTCGACCTGAACGACCCCATGGGCGAGAGCAGCTGTGTGGCCTGCGGCGAGTGCGTGCAGGCTTGCCCCACGGGCGCCCTCATGCCGAAGACCCGCATCGGTTCACAGCAGGTCGACAAGAAGGTGGATTCGGTCTGCCCCTTCTGCGGCGTCGGTTGCCTGTTGACCTACAACGTCAAGGACAACAAGATCATCAGCGTCGACGGGCGCGACGGCCCGGCCAACCACAACCGGCTGTGCGTGAAGGGCCGTTTCGGCTTCGACTACGCGCACAGTCCGCAGCGCCTGACCCAGCCGCTGATTCGCAAGCCTGGCATCCCGAAGGACCCGGAGGCCATCGACGAACTCAACCGCAGGATGAGCGAGGACCCCTCGATCATCGCCACCATGTTCCGCGAAGCGACCTGGGACGAAGCACTGGAACTGGCCGCCGGCGGTCTCAAGCACCTGCGCGACACGCATGGCAAGAAGGCGCTGGCCGGTTTCGGCTCGGCCAAGGGCAGCAACGAAGAGGCCTACCTGTTCCAGAAGCTGGTGCGCACCGGCTTTGGCAGCAACAACGTGGACCACTGCACCCGCCTGTGCCATGCCTCCAGCGTGGCGGCCCTGCTCGAAGGCGTGGGCTCGGGGGCCGTGTCCAACCAGGTCAATGACGTGGAGCACTCCGACCTCATCCTGGTGATCGGCTCCAACCCCACGGCCAACCACCCGGTGGCCGCCACCTGGATGAAGAATGCGGTCAAGGCCGGCAAGAAACTCGTGTTGGCTGACCCGCGTGTGACCGACATCGGCAAGCACGCCTGGCGCACCCTGCAGTTCAAGCCTGACACTGACGTGGCCATGCTCAACGCCATGATCTACACGGTGATCGAGGAGGGGCTGGTGGATCAGGCCTTTGTGCGCAGCCGTGCCAACAACTTCGAGGCCTTGAAGGCCAACGTCAAAGGCTACAGCCCCGAGGCCATGGAGCCCATCTGCGGTATCCCGGCGGCCACGCTGCGCGAGGTGGCGCGCGAGTTCGCCCGCTCCAAGGCCGCCATGATCCTCTGGGGCATGGGCGTGAGCCAGCACGTGCACGGCACCGACAACGCCCGTTGCCTGATCGCGCTGTGCACGGTGACCGGGCAGATCGGCAAACCAGGTTCCGGCCTGCACCCCTTGCGCGGCCAGAACAATGTGCAGGGCGCCAGCGATGCCGGCCTGATTCCCATGATGTTCCCCAACTACCAGCGCGTGGACAACCAGGACGCGCACCAGTGGTTCGAGAAGTTCTGGAATACGCAACTGGATGACCGCCCCGGTTACACGGTGGTGGAGATCATGCACAAGGCGCTGGCACCCGACAGCGATCCGCACAAGATCCGTGGCATGTATGTGGAGGGCGAGAACCCTGCCATGAGTGACCCCGACCTGAATCATGCGCGCCACGCGCTGGCCTCGCTGGCGCATCTGGTGGTGCAGGACATCTTCATGACCGAAACCGCCTGGCTGGCCGATGTGGTGCTGCCCGCCACCGCCTGGCCCGAGAAAACCGGCACCGTCAGCAACACCGACCGCATGGTGCAGCTGGGCAAGCAGGCCGTCACGCCCCCGGGCCAGGCCAAGCCCGACCTCTGGATCATCCAGCAGATTGCCCAGCGCATGGGCCTGGCATGGAACTACCCCGGCGAGCACGCCGGCGTGGCCGCGGTGTACGAGGAAATGCGCCAGGCCATGCACGCGGCCATTTCGGGCATCACCTGGGAGCGGCTGGAGAAGGAGTCCAGCGTGACCTATCCGTGTCTGAGTGCCGACGATCCGGGGCAGCCCATCGTGTTCACCGAAACCTTCCCGACGCCGGATGGCCGGGTCAAGCTGGTGCCGGCCGACATCATCCCGGCCAATGAGCGGCCGGATGCCGAGTTCCCCTTCGTGCTCATCACCGGCCGCCAGCTCGAACACTGGCATACCGGCAGCATGACGCGCCGTTCAGGTGTGCTGGACGCCATCGAACCCATCGCCACCGCCTCCATGTGCGGTGACGACATGGCCGAGCTGGGCCTGTCGCCCGGCGACGTGGTGACCGTGGCCTCGCGCCGCGGCCAGGTGGCCATCCACCTGCGCCGCGACGACGGCACGCCCCGCGGCGCGGTATTCATCCCGTTTGCCTACTACGAGGCGGCGGCCAACCTGATGACCAACGCGGCGCTCGACCCGTTTGGCAAGATTCCGGAGTTCAAGTACTGTGCCGTGTCCATCCGTCGCGGCGGCACGCCGGCGACCCGGCAGGGATTCGGGGCGGCAGCTGCGCTCGCTGTCTGACGTCGGCGCGCCAAGCGGCTCGAAACGACCGTTGGCCTGCGCCCGGCCCTGCGCGGCGCGCAGGGCCGGG
>CAZJKR010000072.1:6740-13365 GCA_964546615.1 uncultured Curvibacter sp. | reverse complement strand
TCGAGAGGTCGCCCTGAGAGACCAGCATGGCCTGACGGAAGGAGTCTTCGGCCTTGTCGCCCAGCACCAGGGCCAGCACCAGCGGTGCGAGCGGGTAGTCCAGTTTCTTGAAGACATAACCCACCGCACCGAACAGCAGCATGAACCAGATGTCGAGCATGGCGTTGTGCACCGTGTAGGCACCGATGGCGCAGATCACGATGATCACAGGTGCGATGATCGAGAACGGAATGCGCAGGATCGATGCGAACAGCGGTACCGTGGTGAGCACCACCAGCAGGCCGACCAGATTGCCCAGGTACATGGACGCGATCAGGCCCCAGACGAAGTCCTTCTGTTCGACAAACAGCAGCGGGCCGGGTTGCAGGCCCCAGATCAGCAGACCGCCCAGCAGCACGGCTGCGGTCGGCGAACCCGGGATACCCAGGGCCAGCATCGGCAGCAGGGCACTGGTACCGGCGGCGTGGGCCGCCGTCTCAGGTGCCACCACGCCTTCGAGCTGACCGGTGCCGAACTTGGCGCCGTCCTTGGACATCTTCTTGGCAATGCCGTAGCTCATGAACGAAGCCGGGGTGGCGCCGCCGGGGGTGATGCCCATCCAGATGCCGATCAGCGAGCCGCGGATCGAGGTCGCCCAGTACTTGGGCAGCTTTTTCCAGGTCTGCCAGACGATCTTCGGATCGATCTTGGCGCTCTTGCCGGAGAAGGCCAGGCCTTCTTCCATCGACAGCAGGATCTCGCCGATGCCGAACAGGCCGATCACCGCGATCAGGAAGTCGAAGCCGCGCATCAGTTCATGCCAGCCGAAGGTCAGACGCAGCTGGCCGGTCACGGTGTCCATGCCGACGGCGGCGAGGGCGAAGCCGATGGCCATCGAGGCCAGGATCTTGAAGGGCGAGCCCTTGCCCATGCCGACGAAGCTGCAGAAGGTCAGCAGGTAGACCGAGAAGAACTCGGGCGGGCCGAACTTCAGCGCGAACTTGGCCACCAGCGGTGCCAGAAAGGTGATCATCACCACCGCCACGAAGGCGCCGATGAAGGAGGAGGTGAAGGCGCCGGTGAGCGCTTCGCCGGCGCGACCCTGCTGGGCCATGGGGTAGCCGTCAAAGGTGGTGGCCACCGACCACGGCTCACCGGGGATGTTGAACAGCACCGAAGTGATGGCGCCACCGAAGAGAGCACCCCAGTAGATGCACGACAGCATGATGATGGCCGAGGTCGGGTTCATGCTGAAGGTCAGCGGCAGCAGGATGGCCACGCCATTGGCGCCACCCAGGCCGGGCAGCACGCCGATCAGCACGCCGAGGACGATGCCGATCACCATGAGCAGGAAGTTCATGGGCGTCATCACGACGGCGAAGCCCTGGAACAATGCGTTGATTTCTTCCATTTTTTTCTCCGTAATTCCGGATGTCTATGCGCTCAATAGCCGAGGAAGGCGAGCGGATCGAGTGAGCCCTTGTGCAGCGGCACCTTGAACCAGACCTCGAACATCATGAAAAACACGGTGTTGACCACCAGTGCGGCCACGACGCTCTTGAGCCAGCTGTACTTGCCCAGGATGACCATGAACAGGGCGATGTAGATCGCCGAGGCCAGATAGATGCCGATCAGCTGGATCGCGCCGACGTAGACGGCGGCGGGAATCAGCACCGAGAAGACGCGGCCGAGCTGCTCGCGGTCGACGAAGATTTCGGTGTTCTTGTTCTTGCTCGCCAGTGCCTGGTACAGCGCGCCGCAGCCGGAGATGACGAGAATCAGACCGATGTAGAAGGGGAAGTAGCCGGGGCCCGGGCCGTCGGAGCCCCACTCGGAGCCCAGTTTGCGGCTGCCGTAGATGACCACGCCGCCCATGATGACGACCAAGATCGCGACAACGGCATCGATGATGTTGGTGGCTACGCCTGAGCGTTCGCCTTCGTTTGATTCCATGTTCGTATCCATGAAGTGAGTTGTGCTGTTGGGTAATTCGGGGCGGCAGTCAACCCGGGTCGATCACCAGCCGAAGCTGGCAACCGTCCCAATCCATTTTCTTGTTGGGGGGGAGGGCGGGCCCACGGTTGCACCGGGGCCCGCCAGGTTCAGAAGGGCCTACTTGGCCAGGAAACCGGCTTCCTGCATCAGGGTGCGATGGGTGGCTTCGGCGGTGGTCAGCCACTTGCTGAAGTCGGCGCCAGTCATGAAGGTCGTGTTGAACGCACCTTTTTCCATGTATTCCTTCCAGTCGGGTGTCTCGCGGATCTTCTGCATCAGGGTGACGTAGTACTTGAGCTGGTCGGGGGTGATGCCGGGCGCTGCAAAGATGCCGCGCAACATCACGTAGTCGGTCGGTACGCCGGCTTCCTTGCAGGTCGGGATGTCGTTCCAGGACTGGGTGTCGGTGACCTTGGCCTTGTAGGGCATGCGGGTGTCATCGAACACGCACAGGGGGCGCAGCTTGCCGGCGCGCCACTGGGCGACGGCTTCGGCCGGGTTGTTCACGCTGGAGTCGACGTGGCCGCCCACGAGCTGGACAGCCACCTCACCACCCCCCTTGAAGGGAATGTAGATGAACTTGGTGCCGGTGGCCTTTTCGATGCCGACCGTCAGGATCTGGTCTTCCTGCTTGGAGCCGGTACCACCCATCTTGAACTTGTTGGGGCCGGCAGCCTTGACGGCGTCCAGATACTCCTTGGCGGTCTTGTAGGGCTTGTCGGCGTTGGTCCACAGCACGAACTGGTCAAGCGCCATCATGCTCACCGGCGTCATGTCCTTCCAGTTGAAGGGCACGCCGGTGGCCAGCGGGGTCGTGAACAGATTGGAGAGGGTGATGATGATCTTGTGCGGATCGCCCTTGGCCTCCTTGACCGAGAGGAAGCCCTCGGCGCCGGCGCCGCCGGATTTGTTCACGACGATCAGGGACTGGTTCATCAGCTTGTGCTTGACGATGATGCCCTGCATCAGGCGGGCCATCTGGTCGGCGCCACCACCGGTGCCGGCCGGCACCACGAACTCCACCGGCTTGGTGGGCTCCCAGTCGGCATGCGCCGGGACCGCAGCGAGGGCGGCGGTGGCAATCAGGCCGGCGGCTGCCTTGACCAGACCTGATGCAAATTTCGAATGTATGGCTTGGACCATGATGTCTCCTTCATTAGTGATTTAACGCACGGTATCCATCTGTCGCCTGACTCTCTTGTTGAAGCCTTGCACAGATCGATAGTCGCATTATCTGAACAAAAATTCTCTTGATGGTGGTCAACTTTTCAGAATTTTTTGCCGACCTAGGGTTTTCGTGAATGGGGGTAATGCGTAGGCCGCACGTGCGGTCAGCGCGGGCCCGCGAGACGGCATCGTAAATTTGCGCGGGCTTCGTGAATAGTCAATTTGTGCCGCCGGACGCATAAGCGGGTTTTATGCGGTGACGAACGGCATCGTGTGGCCCGCGGTGACCATGAAAAAGGCAGCCGAAGCTGCCTGGTGCACATGGCGTCGAGCCGGTGTCAGATGCGCAACTCGCGTTCGCGGGCAAAGTCGGCCGCTCCCATTTTCCTGCCGCCTTGCGGGCGCAGCTTGAACACCTCGATCTGACCGCCCTGGGCATTGATGAAGAGCGACGTGTCGGTGATCTTCACCACCTCACCGGGTTTGCCGCTGACCTCGGCAAAGCGACGGACCGGGTGCTTGCGGCAGTCGAAGATCGCCACCTGGGTGCCCGCCAGTTCGGTCCAGGCGCCGGGGGCCGGATTGCAGGCGCGGATCAGGTTGTAGACCTGATCCACATGGTTGGCCCAGTTGATGTGCGCCTCCTCGGCCTTGAACCAGCCCTCGTAGCTGGCTTGCGACTCGTCCTGGGGCGTTTCCTGGTGCCGGCCGGCCACCACCAGATCGGCAGCTTCGAGCAGGGCGGCCACGCCCATCGGGAAAAGCTTGTTGAAATAGATGTCGCCCAGCGTCTCGTCCGCCCCGATGCTGCATGTCTTCTGCAGGATGACCGGCCCCTCGTCCAGGCCGTCGGTGGGACGGAAGATGGTCAGGCCGGTCTCGGTGTCGCCGCGCGCGATCGGCCAGTTGATCGAAGAGGGGCCGCGGTACCGGGGCAGCAGTGAAGGGTGGTACTGGATGGTGCCGTGCTTCGGGATCCCGGCCAAGGACTGCGGCACGAACTGCAGCACATAGGCCATCACGCCGATGTCGGCGTTCAGGTCGCGCATCGCCTGCTCGGCTTCGGTGCTCTTGAGGCTGGTGAACTGGAACACCTTCAGGCCGGCCGCTTCCGCAGCGGTGCGCAGCACATCGGGTTTCTCACCCGGTTTTTCCGGCTTGCAGAAGACGCCTGCGACGTCGTCGCCACGCGCCAGAAAGGCCTCCAGCGCGGCCTTGCCGAAGTCCTGCTGACCGATGAATGCAATTCTCATGAAACGGGTCCCCTCGGAAATCAAGTTGGCTCTTATTGAAAAGACAGGCGGATTATCGGTGCCCTTGCCCGTTGGCACAGGCTTCGATGCATCAGGCTTGATGCTCAACGCATCAGGAAATACGCAGCAAGCAGGTACAGCACGACGGCAAAAGCGCGCTTGAGCGGGCGGATGTCCATGCGGTGTGCCGTGCGCGCACCCAGGGGCGCGGTCAGGATGCTGGCGGTGGCGATCACCAGCAGGCCGGGCAGGTAGAGGTAGCCGAAGGCACCGGGGGGCATGTCCGGCAGGCCGCGGCCGGCCCAGATGTAACCCAGGGTGCCGGCCAGTGCGATCGGGAAGCCGAGTGCTGCCGAGGTGGCCACGGCCTGGTGGATCTTCACATTGCACCAGGTCATGAAGGGGACCGAGACGAAGGCCCCGCCCGCCCCCACCACGGAGGAGAGCAGGCCGATCACGTTGCCCATGCCGAACATGCCGGCCGCACCGGGCAGGGTGCGGCTGGGTTTGGGTTTGCGGTCCAGGAACATCTGGGTGGCCGAGAAGGCGATGAAGAGCGAGAACACCACGCTCAGGATGCGCGTGGGCAGCGCAGCCGCGATCTGCGCGCCGATCAGCGCACCGACCAGGATGCCGGGGGCCAGCAGGCGCGCCACCGGCCACAGCACCGCTCCATGCTTGTGATGCGCCCGCACCGAGGACAGGGAGGTGAAACTGATGGTGGCCAGCGAGGTGGCCACCGCCATCTTGACCACGTATTCGGCCGCGAACCCCTTGGACTCCAGGATGATGGTCATGAACGGCACCATGATCATGCCGCCACCGATGCCCAGCAGACCGGCCAGGAAGCCGGCACAGATGCCCATCAGGGCCAACTCAATGATCAGTTGCGGTTCGAGAAACATCATGCTGCGCTGGCCGCGGGCAGGGCGCAGGCAGCCGGGGCTCTGGCACCCCGGCCCGCAAGGTGTTCAGGGACTGGGAAGGAAACGAAGGAGCAAGGCAAGGTGTCTGCAATTGCCACCGGACCGGCATCCTGAACCGGGGTTCAGGTGGGCGAGGTCAGCGTTGGCCTTGGGTTCATCTGACGCGAGACGATCACGCTAGCCAGGCGATGTTCCAAGCCCGGGCTCAATGAGCATTGGTTCAAGGAAATATAAAGCCCGGCGGCATTGCAGACAAGGCAGATTGTAGTGCGCGCAGCCCGGGGATGCGTCAAATCAGCCGGCCGTCCTCGCCCAGTGCCATGTCCAGGCGCTGCAGCAAGGCGTCGAGCGCCGTGTCGCGTTCCGCACCCGTCACGGGGGCGGCGCCGGGGGCTGACGGTGCCGGCGGTGATGTCGGCTGGGCAGGGCGTTCAAGCCGGTCGGAGAGGTCGAAGGCGAGGTTCAGGGCCGCCAGCACGGCGATGCGGTCGCGCGCCTTGACCTTGCCGCCGTCGCGGATCTTGCACATCGCGCTGTCGACGCGCTCCACCGCATCGAGCAGGCGGGCCTCGCCGCCTTCGGGGCAACCGAGCAGGTAGCTCTGGCCCATGATCTGGACTTCGAGCTGTTTCATGCCGCTCCCTTGTTCGAATCGGTCGCCGCGGTCTCGGTCAGGCGTTCCAGCAGGGCGTCGACGCGGGCGCGCGCGGCGCTCAGGCGTGACTTGAGCGAATCGCGCTCGCTGGTGAGGCTTTCGATCTGCGCCGCCATCAGGGCGTTGGTACGCTGCAATTCCTCATAGCGCACCAGCAGACGCTCGACGCGTTCGATCAACTGCTCGGTTTGGGGCGGGTTCGACATGGGTGATGGTGGAACAAGACCCCGCATTGTAGGGTTGGCCGCCGCATTTACGGCGTAAAATCTGTCGCGTTGGTGCTCGCGGTGTGGTTCACACGCCGCAGTTCAACGGGAAGCAGGAGGGAAGACCGGCCTTGGTCAACCTAACCTGCGCTGCCCCCGCAACGGTAAGTGGACGAATCGCAAGATTCCGCTTTCATCACACAGCCACTGGATGCTCCGAACACGCATCTGGGAAGGCGATGAAGGTTGTTTCCACCAGCCCGGATACCGGCCAACACGGTGGTTGTGCGCCTGGCGTGCAACCGTGACGTCCATGCCCTGGCGGGGAAGCCGGGGAGGGCATCCAAGTGTTCTTCCATTCATGAAAACCTGTTTCCTTGCCAAGAGGCTCGCCGGGCTGGCGCTGGCCGCGCGGCCGCAGGCTCTTTGGTCTGGGTTTGTCCA
>CAZJKR010000072.1:3125-6730 GCA_964546615.1 uncultured Curvibacter sp. | reverse complement strand
TGGCGCTGGCCGCGGCTCCCTTATTGCTGTCTTCCGAGGCGCTTCGCGCCCAGACCCTGCCTGCAGTGTCGCTGCAGACCACCGTCGTCACCGCCACCCGCACCGAGCAGCCGTTGGCCGATCTGCTGGCCGACGTCATCGTGATCGACCGCGCCGAGATCGAGCGCAGCGGCGCGACTGGTGTGGCCGATGTGCTGGCGCGCGTGCCCGGCATCGAGATGGCGCGCAATGGCGGACCCGGCACCTCGACCAGTCTGTTTGTGCGCGGGGCGGAGACGCGCTTCACCGCGGTCTTCATTGACGGCGTGCGCGTCGATTCGCAGTCCACCGGCGGCGCGCCCTGGGAGGCCATTCCGCTGGCGCAGATCGAGCGCATCGAGGTTCTGCGCGGCCCGGCAGGTGCTGTCTACGGCTCCGACGCCCTGGGCGGTGTGATCCAGATCTTCACCCGCAAGGGGGATCGCCCGTTCGCGCCCTATGCCGGCGTCGGCCTGGGCACCTACGGCACACGCAAGTGGGAGGCGGGTTTCAGCGGCGTGCACGGCGCGTTCGACTACGCGCTGGGCGTCGCGGGCGAATCCAGCGACGGCTTCAACGCGCGGCCGGTGACGGGCTACAACAGGGACGATGACGGCTACAAGAGCGAGTCGTTCAGCGGCCGGCTGGGCTGGCAGCTCAATGCCGCCCATCGTCTCGAGGCGACGGCCTTGTCCGGCAGCACGGATGCGCAGTACGACGCCTCCAACTCGGGCGCGGCGGCCACGCGCAACGACCACGCCCTCAATCTGGTGCAGGCCCGCAGCCTGAGCTGGCGCGGTCAGTGGAGTCAGTCCTACAGCACCGTGCTCAGCGCCACCGAGTCGCGGGTGCAGTACGAGACCAAGCCGTCGGCTTACCTGACAATGACGCGGCTCAACGGCTACCTGCTCCAGAACGAATGGCGTGTTGGTGCCCATCAGTTCACGGCGGCGCTGGAGCGCAAGGTGGATCAGCTGGAGAACCGTCCGATCTACCGCGATCGCAAGCAGGACGCGCTGGCGCTGGGCTACGGCTGGCGCGCCGGACCCCATACGCTGCAGGTCAATGCGCGGCACGATGACGACAGCGAGTTCGGCGGGCAGGACACCGGCAGCCTGGCCTATGGCCTGGCACTGTCGCCGCAGTGGCGTGCCACGGCGTCAGCCGGTACCGCCTTTCGCGCGCCGACGCTGTACCAGCGCTTCAGCACTTACGGCGTCGCGAGCCTCAAGCCCGAGAGCAGCACCAACCAGGAACTGGGTCTGCAGTACGTGAAAGGCGCCGGTCGGTTCAGCGTCGTGGTGTATCGCAACGACGTCCGCAACCTGATCACCTATGCCAACAGCAACACCGGCTGTACCAACAGCCCGAACGGCTGCTACGGCAACACCGCCGAGGCCGAGTACACCGGGCTGACCGTGTCAGGCCAGTACCGTCATGCCGACGTGAATCTGAAAGCCTCGCTGGACGTGCAGAATCCCCGCGACACGCAGACCGGCAAGCTGCTGGCGCGGCGCGCCAGCCACCATGCCAGGCTCTCGGCCGATACGCGACTGGGGCGCTGGCACGTGGGGGCGGGCGCGCAGCTGTCCGGTGCCCGCTATGACACAGCCGCCAATACGACGTTGCTGCCCGGCTATGCGCTGCTGGATTTGCATGCCAGCACGCGGATCGGCAAGGACTGGTCGATGCTGGCGCGCATCGACAACCTGACCGATACCCCCTACCAGCTCGCCAGCGGCTACGCCACGGCGGGCCGCAGCCTGTTCATCAGCCTGAAATGGGCGCCCCTGTGATCGCGATGACAATCTGTCCCCATGTCTGACTCCATCCGCTGTCCCGCCATCCTCATCGCCGCCCCGGCCTCCGGCCAGGGCAAGACCACCATCACCGCGGCGCTGGCGCGGCTGCACACGCGCCAGGGCCGCCGCGTGCGGGTGTTCAAGTGCGGGCCGGATTTTCTCGACCCGTTCTGGCACACGCTGGCCAGCGGTGCGCCGGTGCACCAGCTCGACCTGTGGATGACCGGCGAGGCCGACTGCCGCGCCCGGCTGCATGCGGCGGCGCAGGAGGCGGACCTGATCATCGTCGAGGGCGTGATGGGCCTGTACGACGGCCAGCCCAGTGCGGCTGACCTGGCGCAGCACTTCGGCCTGCCCATCCTGGCGGTGGTCGATGCCGGTGCCATGGCCGGCACCTTCGGCGCACTGGTCTATGGCCTGCAGCACTACCGCGAGGGCCTGCGCTGGGCTGGCGTGCTGGCCAACCGCGTCGGCAGCGAACGCCATGCCGGGATGCTGCAGACCAGCTTGAAAGAGCCGCACTTGCGCAACCCGGCGCTGACCTTGCCCGAGCGGCACCTGGGCCTGGTGGCGGCCACCGAACTGAGCGACGCCGAAGCGCGGCTCGATGCCGCAGCCGACGCGCTGGCGGCCACGCCGCTGGGGCAGATGGGCACGGCCGAGTTGCAGCGCTGGGCAGTGGACTTCCCACCCGCCGCACCGTCCGCTGAGGCGCTGGGCCAGCCCTTGCGCGGCAAGACCGTGGCGGTGGCCAGCGATGCGGCCTTCTGCTTCATCTATGCCGCCAACATCGAATGCCTGCAGCAGCTCGGTGCGCAGGTGGTGTTCTTTTCGCCGCTGGCCGACCAGGCGCTGCCCGCCTGCGACGCCGTCTGGCTGCCCGGCGGCTACCCGGAGTTGCATGCCGAGCGCCTGGGCGCCAACCATGCGCTGCGCGACAGCCTGCGCGCGCATGTCGCAGCCGGCCGGCCGGTGTGGGCCGAGTGCGGCGGCATGATGGCGCTGTTCGAGACGCTGGTGGACAAGCAGGGCCAGGCGCACCCCATGTGGGGCCTGCTGCCGGGCCGGGTGGTGATGCAGAAACGCCTGGCCGCGCTCGGGCCGCAGCAGCTGCTGGTCGATGGCCAGCAGTTGCGCGGCCACACCTTCCATTACTCGCTGAGCGAGACGCCGGTGCCGGTGTACGCGCGCACCACGCGGCCCGAAGGCAATGCCCATGACCACGACGGTGAGGCCGTCTACGTGCAAGGGCTGGTGGCGGCGAGCTATTTCCATGCCTGGTTCCCTTCGGCACCGGCGCTGGTGGCGCGTCTGTTCGATACCGGGCTGCGTGAGCCCGTTGCGGAGACGGTGGCATGAATCTTTCCCGCCTCGGCCCGCAGCGCATCGTCTGCCTGACGGAAGAGACCACCGAGTGGCTCTACCTGCTCGGAGAGGAGCGCCGCATCGTCGGCATTTCGGGCTACACCGTGCGACCGCGCCGTGCGCGCGAGGAAAAGCCCAAGGTCAGCGCCTTCCTGAGCGCGAAGATCGAGCCCATCGTGGCGCTGCAGCCGGACTGCGTGTTCGGCTTTTCCGACCTGCAGGCCGACATTGCCGCCGAACTGATCCGTCGTGGCATTCAGGTGACGGTGTTCAACCAGCGCAGCGTGGCTGAAATCTTCTCCATGCTGTTCCAGGTGGCGGCGATGGTGGGCTGTGCTGACGATGGGCTGGCGCGCATCGCGCTGATGAGGCAGCGGCTGGACGCCATCCGCACCGAGGTGGCGGCGCTTGTCGCTTCGG
>CAZJKR010000072.1:779-3115 GCA_964546615.1 uncultured Curvibacter sp. | reverse complement strand
GAATGAGATCCTGCCGGGCGGGCTGGCGATCGAGGCCATCCGCGAGGCGGCGGCGCAACTGCCGCGCCGCCCGCGCATCTACTTCGAGGAATGGGACGAGCCGCCGATCAGCGCTATCCGCTGGGTGTCGGAGCTGATGGGCATCGCCGGCGGTGACGACATCTTCCCGGAACTGGCGGCCGAGCCGCTGGGCAAACAACGCATCATTGCCGACCCGCAGGAGATCGTGCGCCGCAACCCGGACATCGTCATCGGCTCCTGGTGCGGCAAGAAGTTCCGTGCCGAGAAGGTGGCCGCGCGCCCGGGCTGGCAGGACGTGAACGCCGTGAAACACGGCCAGTTGTTCGAGATCAAGTCGGCCGACATCCTGCAGCCCGGCCCGGCGGCGCTGACCGATGGCGTCGAGCAGTTGCACCGCATCGTGCTGCAGTGGCGTGACACATTGGCCCCCACGCTCGGCACTGGCGTGTCCTCGCTGCCCCCCGAGGGGGCCGTCCGCGCCTTGGGGCGGCCCGGCGGCACGGA
This sequence comes from uncultured Curvibacter sp., assembly GCA_964546615.1. GTDB lineage: Bacteria > Pseudomonadota > Gammaproteobacteria > Burkholderiales > Burkholderiaceae_C > Hylemonella. The sequence continues at coordinate 2,590 of CAZJKR010000072.1, read as the reverse complement.
GCCTATGCCATGAATGAATTGACCATCGCCCAGAGCGAACTCATCCTCGGCGGCCAGAAGAGTGGCAAGTCGCGCCGTGCCGAGCTGCTGGCGCGCACCTGGCTGGCCGCCGCGCCGCAGCACCGCGCCACACTGCTTGCCACCGCCCAGCCCTGGGATGAGGAGATGCGTGAGCGCATCGCCCGCCACCAGCGTGAACGCGCCGAGCGCGTGCCGGGTCTGCAGACGGTGGAGGAGCCGCTGCACCTGGCCGAGGCCATCGCGGTACACAGCCGGCCCGAGACCCTGCTGGTGGTGGACTGCCTCACGCTGTGGCTGACCAACCTGCTGATGCCGGCCGAGAATTCAGAGGCAAATCGGGCTCCGGCCCTTGATGCACAAGCGTCGGCAGCTCTACTTTTAGGAGCAATCCGCGAGGCGGCCGGCCCGCTGGTGCTGGTGGGCAACGAGATCGGCCTGGGCGTCATCCCGCTCGGGCGCGAGGTGCGCGCCTTCGTCGACGCGCTCGGCCGTCTGAACCAGGACGTGGCACAGGCCTGCACGCGCGTCACGCTGATGGCCGCCGGCCTGCCGCTCACGCTGAAGGGGGCGGCATGAAGCGCCTGTGGTTCTGTCTCCTGCTCACGCTGTGGCTGCCGGCGCAGGCGCAGGTGCTGCAGATCACCGACGAGCGTGGCGTTCAAGTCAGGCTGGCGGCGCCACCGCAGCGCATCGTCAGCCTGCTGCCCTCGCTGACGGAAACCGTCTGTGCCCTCGATACCTGCCACCGCCTGGTGGGGGTGGACCGCTATTCCAACTACCCGGCGCAGGTGCGCACGCTGCCGCAGGTTGGCGGCGGGCTGGATCCGAACATCGAGGCCGTCGTGGCGCTCAAGCCTGATCTGGTGCTGATGTCCATGTCCTCGCGCGCGACCGAGCGGCTCGAAGCGCTGGGGCTGAAGGTGGCGGCACTCGACACCAAGACCCATGCCGACGTGCGGCGCGTGCTGGAGAAGGTGGGCACGCTGCTGGGCGTGAACGACGCGCAGCGCGTCTGGCGCACCATCGACGCCGGCGTATCGGCCGCCGCGCAGGCGCTGCCGGCGCGGGCGCGCAACACGCGGGTGTACTTCGAGGTCAGTCGTGGCCCCTACGCGGCCGGTGAGACCTCCTTCATCGGCGAGACGCTGACGCGCCTGGGGGTGAAGAACGTGGTGCCGGCCAGTCTGGGGCCGTTCCCCAAGCTCAACCCCGAGTACGTGGTGCGCGCCAACCCGGACGTGATCATGGTCGGCAACCGCAGCATGCAGGCCATGGTGCCCTACCCAGGTTGGCAGAGCATCAAGGCCGTGCGCGAGCAGCGCATCTGCGTCTTCCCGAATGACGACGCCGAGACCATCGTGCGCCCCGGGCCGCGCATGGCCGAGGCGGCGCGGCTGATGGCGCGCTGCCTGGAGGAGAAGACCGGGGAGAAGACGCGGTGAACGCCATGGCCGCCTACCACCGCAAGGCGCTGCTGCTGGGCGTTGCGCTGCTGCTGGCCAGCGCCGTTCTGCTGCTGCTGGGCGCCAGCGTGGGCAGCACCGGTTTCGAGAGCGTGCTGCGCATGGGCCAGGATGCCATGGCCTGGCAGATCGTGAGCGAGATCCGGCTGCCGCGCACCGTCGGCGCCTGGCTGGCCGGTGCGCTGCTGGGCCTGGCCGGCGCGGTGGCGCAGGGCCTGTTTCGCAACCCGCTGGCCGACCCGTATCTGCTGGGCAGCGCCTCCGGCGCCACGCTGGGCGTGGCCACCGCCATGGCGCTGTTCGGCGTCTCGCCGCTGGCCACGCACT
>CAZJKR010000072.1:0-769 GCA_964546615.1 uncultured Curvibacter sp. | reverse complement strand
ACTGGCTGGTTCGCATCGGTTTTACCGGCGCGGCCTTTGTCGGCGCCGTGGCGGCGGTAATGCTCACGCTGGTGCTGGCCAAGGGCGTGCAGCACACCCTGCGTCTGCTGCTGGCCGGCGTGATCGTCGGCGTGGTGCTGGGCGCCTTCAGCTCGCTCACGCTGCTGCTCAACCCGGACATCCTGCAGGCCATGCAGTCCTTCATGCTCGGCAGCACGGCCTTCGTCGGCTGGAGTGCGGCCGGCGTGATGGCGGCGGCGCTCGCGCTGTGCCTGCTGGCGAGCTGGCTGCTCAGCCCGGTGTTGGACGGTCTGGCCTTGGGCGAGGCCACCGCCATCAGCCTGGGCCTGCGCCTGCCGCAGATGCGTGCGGCGCTGATCGCCGTGCTGGCGCTGGCCACCGGTACCGCCGTGGCGCAGACCGGGCTGATTGCCTTCGTCGGCCTGGCGGCGCCGCACCTGGTGCGCTCGGTGGTCAAGACCACGCATGGCCGATTGATCCTGCTTTCCAGCCTGCTGGGCGCCGTACTGCTGATGGCGGCCGATCTGCTGGCGCGCTGGCTGGTGGCGCCGCAGGAGCTGCCGGTGGGTGTGCTGACCGCCGTGCTCGGCGGCAGCTACCTGCTGTGGCTGATGCACCGCGCCACGGCCCATGAAGGGGCAGGGCGATGAACGCCGCGCTGCAAGGGCAGGGCATCGCCGTGCGCTTCGGCGCCACCGAGGTGCTGCACGACGTGTCCGTGGCGCTGCCACAGGGCCGCTGGACCAGC
>CAZJKR010000071.1:10780-13408 GCA_964546615.1 uncultured Curvibacter sp. | reverse complement strand
AAGCCGGGCCAGCTGATCATGCTCGAAGGGGTGGGCGGCGGCTTCACCTGGGGTTCTGTGCTATTGAATATGTAGCGCCTGGCGCACATACGGCAAGGTCTGAAGCCTGAATCAATCCATTATTTTTGACGAATCACGATGAAACCGTTTGCCTTTGTCTTTCCCGGTCAGGGTTCGCAGTCGGTCGGCATGCTCGACGGCTGGGGTGACCATCCGGTGGTGCTCGAAACCCTGAAGGAGGCGTCCGACGCCCTGGGTGAGGACGTGGCCAAGCTGATCAAGGAAGGCCCCAAGGAGGCCCTGGCGTTGACCACCAACACCCAGCCGGTGATGCTGGTCGCCGCGGTGGCGGCTTACCGGTCCTGGATGAGCGAGACCGGCGTGGCGCCGAACGCCGTGGCCGGCCACTCGCTGGGCGAGTACTCGGCTCTGGTGGCCGCCGGCGTGCTGACGCTGGCGCAGGCCACGCCGCTGGTGCGCCTGCGCGCCCAGGCCATGCAGAAAGCGGTGCCGGTGGGCGCCGGTGCCATGGCGGCCATCCTCGGCATGGAGGCGGCCAAGGTGATTGCCGGCTGCAACGAGGTGACGCAGTCCTTCGGCGACGGTTCTGCCGAGGTGGTGGAAGCGGTCAATTTCAATGATCCGGCGCAGACCGTGATTGCCGGCTCCAAGGCCGCGGTGGAGAAGGCCTGTGAAGTGCTGAAAGCGAATGGGGCCAAGCGCACGCTGCCACTGCCGGTGTCGGCCCCGTTCCACTCCAGTCTGATGAAGCCGGCGGCCGAGAAGCTGCGCGAGCGCCTGGAGTCGGTCGAGCTGTCGGCACCGCAGATCGCGCTGATCAACAACATTGATGTGGCGGTGGAAGCCGATGCCGACCGCATCCGCGACGCGCTGTACCGCCAGGCCTTCGGCCCGGTGCGCTGGGTCGAGTGCGTGCAGGCCATCAAGGCCCGCGGCATCAGTCATGTCGTCGAGTGCGGCCCGGGCAAGGTGCTGGCTGGCATGGTCAAGCGCATCGACGCGGAACTGACCGGCGCGGCCCTGTACGACCCGGCCACGCTGGCGGAAGTGAAAGGAATTCTCCAATGAGCGAAATCAAGTTTGACGGCCAGGTCGCCCTGGTCACCGGCGCATCGCGCGGCATCGGCGCCGCCATCGCCCACGAACTGGCCCACCGTGGCCTCAAGGTCATCGGCACCGCCACCAGTGACGACGGCGCCGCCAGGATCAGCGCCGCCCTGGCCGAGTTCAACGGCTGTCAAGGCATCAAGCTCGATGTCAACGATGCCGCCGGCTGCGACGCCGCCATCGATGCCATCGTCAAGGCGCACGGTGCGCTGCATGTGCTGGTCAACAACGCCGGCATCACGCGCGACAACCTGGCCATGCGCATGAAGGACGGCGAGTGGGACGAGGTGCTCGACACCAACCTGAAGGCGGTCTTCCGTCTCAGTCGCGCCGTCATCCGCCCGATGATGAAGCAGCGCTACGGCCGCATCATCAGCATCACCTCGGTGGTCGGCGCCTCCGGCAACCCGGGGCAGGCCAACTACGCCGCGGCCAAGGCCGGCGTGGCCGGCATGACGCGCGCGCTGGCACGCGAGCTGGGCACGCGCAACATCACGGTCAACTGCGTGGCGCCCGGTTTCATCGAAACCGACATGACAGCCCACCTGCCCGAAGAGCAGCAAAAGGCCCTGCTGGGCCAGATTCCGCTGGGCCACCTGGGCAAACCGGCCGACATCGCGCATGCGGTGGCCTACCTGGCCTCGCCGCAGGCCGGTTACGTGACGGGGCAGGAGTTGCATGTCAACGGTGGCATGCACATGTAGTCAAGGTTCAGGCCGGGTTATCCGTACGGCCACCGGTTCGGGAAAACCCTTTTCCCGGGCCGGCTAAAATCACGGATTCATTTACAACCCTCTGAGGGAAACATGAGCGATATCGAAGCACGCGTCAAAAAAATCATTGCCGAACAACTCGGTGTGGAAGAGTCCCAGGTCACCAATGAGAAAGCCTTCGTGGCCGATCTGGGTGCCGACTCCCTCGATACCGTCGAACTGGTGATGGCACTCGAAGACGAGTTCGGCATCGAGATTCCGGACGAAGACGCCGAGAAGATCACCACGGTGCAAAACGCCGTCGACTACGCCAAGGCCCACCAGAAGGCCTGATGGCATGCCCGCGGTGCGCCCTGCGTCGCACCGCCAGCCCTGTGAGCGGCGAGGCGCCAGCCTGGCGTGCCGCTCGCGGCGGCGCCCGCTTTTGTAGCAATCACAGAAATTTATGTCCCGTCGTCGCGTTGTCGTAACAGGTCTGGGCTGCATCAGCCCGGTGGGCAATACCGTGGCCGAGGCCTGGTCCCATCTGCTGGCCGGCCAGTCCGGTATCGATCTGATCACCAAGTTCGATGCATCCAGTTTCGCCTGCAGGATCGCCGGCGAGGTCAAGGGCTTTGACCTGGAGTCGTACATCAGCGCCAAGGAAGCGCGCACGATGGACACTTTCATCCACTACGGCATTGCCGCTGCCGTCCAGGCGGTGGCAGACGCCGGCCTGGCCACCGGCGAGGCGCTGACGGAAGAGCAGGCCTGCCGCATCGGCTGCATGATCGGCTCCGGCATCGGC
>CAZJKR010000071.1:10452-10770 GCA_964546615.1 uncultured Curvibacter sp. | reverse complement strand
GACCTCCGCCTGCTCGGCTGGGACGAGCGCAAACGGGAGGATCTCGGCGAGCCGCACGCATCCGGCGGCCTGCCGCTGATCGAAAACACCCATGCCGAGCTCACCAGCCGCGGGCCGCGCCGGATCTCCCCCTTTTTCGTGCCGGCGTCCATCATCAACATGATCTCGGGTCATGTTTCGATGCGTTTCGGCTTCAAGGGCCCCAACCTGGCCATCGTGACGGCCTGCACCACCGGCCTGCACAACATCGGCGATGCCGGTCGCATGATCGAATACGGTGACGCCGACGTCATGATTGCCGGCGGCTCCGAAGCCACG
>CAZJKR010000071.1:7237-10442 GCA_964546615.1 uncultured Curvibacter sp. | reverse complement strand
CCGCTGGGGGTGGGCGGTTTTGCCGCCATGCGCGCCCTGTCCACCCGCAACGACGACCCCAAGACCGCCTCCCGGCCCTGGGACAAGGACCGTGACGGCTTCGTGCTGGGCGAGGGGGCCGGTGTCATGGTGCTGGAAGAATACGAACACGCCAAGGCGCGCGGCGCCAGGATCTATGCCGAACTGGCGGGTTTCGGCATGAGTGCCGATGCCGGTCACATGACGGCGCCGAACATGGACGGTCCGCGCCGTGCGATGGTGGCGGCCTTGCGCAACGCCGGCATTGCTGCCGATCAGGTGGATTACGTCAATGCGCACGGCACGTCTACCCCGCTGGGCGATGTCAACGAAACCAACGCCATCAAGGCGGCGCTGGGCGACCATGCCAGAAAGACCGTGGTCAACTCCACCAAATCCATGACCGGTCACCTGCTGGGCGGTGCCGGTGGTATCGAGTCGGTGTTCACCGTGCTGGCCGTACATCACCAGAAGAGCCCGCCGACCATCAACCTCTTCAACCAGGACCCGGAGTGCGATCTCGACTACTGCGCCAACACCGCGCGGGACATGAAGATTGACGTGGCGGTGAAGAACAACTTCGGTTTCGGCGGTACCAACGGCACCCTTGTGTTCAAGCGCGTCTGACGCGCCCGGCCGGATTCCCAGCATGCACAGCGCCCCAGCGGTTACGTACCCGGTGGGGCGTTGTCACATCCGGGGCTGGCTCATGCACGGCCTGTGGGGTCTCGGTGGGCTGGTCTGCGGCCTGTGGCTGCTGGCCGTCGGGCGCCTCGGCGCACTGCAGGGGCTGGCGTTGCTGGTCTGGGGCGGGGTGGGGTTGTTCGCTTGGCGCAGCCTGCGGCTTGCACCGCAGGGAACCTTGCGCTGGGACGGCCAGCAATGGCGCTGGCTGGGACCGGACGGCGGTTCGGATGGTGTGGTCCATGCGCGGCTGGATTTTCAGCAACTGCTGCTGCTGGAGTTCCAGCCCGTGACCGGGCAAGTGCTCTGGCTTTGGCTGGACCGTACGATGGCCCCGAACCGCTGGATTGCCTTGCGTCGGGCCGTGTTTTCGCGTGCGGCCACGGTTCACGGGACGGACCGGGCCGCGGATGGCCTGATCCGGGCCGACGCGGAGCGCGCATGACCGCGCAGGAACCACCCAGCCCGCCGACAGCTGGCGACAGCGACGGCATGCTGGTCGAGCGTACGCTGGCCGGCGACGCACATGCCTATGAACTGCTGGTGCTGAAGTACCAGCGTCGGATACAGCGCCTGATCGGCCGCATGGTGCGCGACACCGACCTGGTGGAGGACATTGCGCAGGAGACCTTCATCCGTGCCTACCGAGCCCTGCACCAGTTCCGCGGCGACGCCCAGTTCTATACCTGGCTTTACCGCATCGCGGTGAATACGGCCAAGAAGTTCCTGCTTGAGCTCAAGCGCGATCCGCTGGTGACGCAGACCGCCTTGCAGCCCAATGGTGAGGAGGATGAAACTTCTGCGCCAGGAAACGAACCAACCACCGATGAAACGCCGGAGTCGGTGCTGGCGGCCAATGAGATCGCCCGGGCCGTTAATGCGGCGATGGAGGCCTTGCCGGAAGATCTGCGCCAGGCCGTGACGCTGCGCGAGATCGAGGGGCTGAGCTACGAGGACATCGCCGCGGCAATGAACTGTCCGATCGGCACCGTGCGTTCTCGGATTTTTCGCGCGCGCGAAGCGATTTCGGCGCGGGTACGACCGCTGCTGGAACACCAGTCCGGCAAGCGCTGGTAAGACAACGAGAGGTAGAACGCGATGACGACACAAGACATGGACACTGGTGAGCTGGTGTCGGCGCTGGTTGATGGCCAGTTGCGTGGCGCGGCTTTCGCCCAGGCGCTGGCACTGACCGAGCGCAGTGCCGAAGCACGTGCCCAATGGCATGCCTATCATCTGGTGGGTGATGTGCTGCGCGCGCCAGACTTGGGCACAGAGGGCCACCGTGACGCCGCCTTCGTGGCCCGCCTGCGCCAGCGCCTGCAGCAGGAAGCCTTGCCGCTGCACCTCCCGGCTGCCGTTGAACTGACGCCTGTCGGCTCAGAAGGGGCCAGCGCGCCCGGCATGAACGCTGCGGAACATGGGAGTGCCAACGATGCACTGGTGCACTGGAAGCTGGTGGCCGGCTTCGCCTCGCTGGCGGCGGTGGTGATGGTGGGCTGGCAACTGGCGACCTCCTACGGCACGCCCACCGCTGCGCCGCAACTGGCGCAAGCCGGCGCACCGGCTGCGCAGACGAGCAGCGAGTCGCCTATGGTGATGCTGCGCGATCCGCGCCTGGACCAGCTGCTGGCGGCCCACCAGCAGTTCGGCGGTACCTCGGCGCTGCAGATGCCGGCCGGCTTTCTGCGCAATGCCACCTTCGAGCGGCCGGCCCGCTGAAGCGGCGCCCCCGGATGTCGATGAACATGCGTCTTGATGCTTTCCTGAGCCCGGTCCGCTGGTGCCGGCTGCTGCCGGGCGCCGGCCTGCTGCTGGCGACGACCTGCTTGCAGGCCCAGCCGGCGGGCGTGGCGCCGGCCAGCCCGGCCGCTGTGCAGACCCAGCTGCAGGTGCAGTCGCCCGAGCGCAGCATCTCCGACTGGCTGCTGCGCCTGCACGACGCGTCGCGCCGCCGTTCCTACAGCGGTACGCTGGTGGTGACCTCCGGCGGCGCCATGGCGAGTTCGCGCATCTGGCATGTGTGCGATGGCGAGAAGCAGATGGAGCGGGTGGAGTCGCTGTCCGGCCCGCCACGCACGACCTTGCGCCGCAACGACGAGGTCATCACCTTCTCGCCGCAGAGCAAGGTGGCGGTCGCGGAGCGGCGCGAGTCGATGGGGCTGTTCCCGAATCTGCTCAAGTCGCCCGACAATGCCATCGACCAGTACTACCGTGCCAGCGCGCAGGGGGTCGAGCGGGTGGCCGGTCTCGCGGCCGATGTGGTGCAACTGGAGCCCCGGGACCGCCTGCGTTTCGGCTACCGCATCTGGAGTGAGCAGAAGACCGGCCTGGTCATCAAGCTGCAGACCCTGGACGGCGACGGGCGCGTGCTGGAGCAGGTGGCGTTCTCGGAACTGCAGCTCGATGCACCGGTCAGCATGGACAAGCTGGCGCAGATGATGCGCAGCACCGAAGGCTACAAGGTGGAGACGCCGAAACTGGTCAAGACCACGGCGGCGGC
>CAZJKR010000071.1:0-7227 GCA_964546615.1 uncultured Curvibacter sp. | reverse complement strand
GCCCGGTGGCGGGCTTCCAGCCCATGAGCTGCTACCGCCGTCCCGCGGGGGGAGCCGATGCGCCTGCGGCGCCGGGCCTGGTGCAGTGGGTGTTTTCCGACGGCCTGGCCTCGGTCTCGCTCTTCATCGAGCCGTACGATCCCCAGCGCCATGGCGCCGAGGGGGTGATGGTCATGGGGGCGACCCATACCTTGGTGCGGCGGCTGGCCGAGTCCGCGGGAGCTGGCGGCGGTCGGCAGGGCGGCGACTGGTGGCTGACGGCGGTAGGCGAAGTCCCGTTGCCGACGCTGCAGATCTTTGCCCAGGGACTTGTACGCAGGAAATGAGGCCGCATCTGCAGGGGCGGTATTGTGAGTTATTTCAACGAGAGGTCGATGATGCTTGGTATCGAAAGTCAGAAACGCCGCACCAGCCTGTGGCTGGGGACGATGCTCGTGGCCGCAACGGCCGCCTTGCTGCCGCTGCACAGCGCCACGGCGCAAACCCGCGTTCTGCCCGACTTCACCGATCTGGTGGAGCAGGTGGGGCCGTCGGTGGTCAACATCCGCACCATCGAGAAGGTCGCGGTGCGCCAGGGCAACGGCAGCGGTGTGGACGAGGAGATGCTGGAGTTTTTCCGTCGTTTCGGCCTGCCCGTTCCCAACGTGCCGCGCCAGCAGGGGCCGCAGCCGAACCGGCCGCAGGAGGAGCAGCAACAGCCGCGTGGCGTCGGTTCCGGCTTCATCCTGAGCGCCGACGGCTTCATCATGACCAACGCGCACGTGGTGGACGGGGCCGACGAGGTTCTTGTCACCCTGGTCGACAAGCGGGAGTTCAAGGCGCGCATCGTCGGGGCCGACAAGCGCACCGATGTGGCGGTGGTGAAAATCGAGGCCAGCGGCCTGCCGGCGGTGAAGGTCGGCGACATCAACCGGCTCAAGGTCGGCGAGTGGGTCATGGCCATCGGTTCGCCTTTCGGCCTGGAGAATTCGGTGACGGCCGGCATCGTGAGCGCCAAGCAGCGTGACACCGGCGACTACCTGCCCTTCATCCAGACCGACGTGGCCATCAACCCCGGCAATTCGGGCGGGCCGCTGATCAACATGCGCGGTGAAGTCGTGGGCATCAACAGCCAGATCTATTCCCGCTCGGGCGGCTACATGGGTATTGCCTTCGCGATCCCGATCGACGAGGCCATGCGCGTGAGCGAGCAGCTGCGTACCAGTGGCCGCGTCACGCGCGGGCGTATCGGTGTGCAGATCGACCAGGTGAGCAAGGAGGTGGCCGAGGCCATCGGGCTGGGCAAGCCGCAGGGCGCACTGGTGCGCGGTGTCGAGCCGGGTTCGCCAGCCGAGAAGGCGGGCGTGGAGGCGGGCGACATCATCATCCGCTTCGACGGCAAGACCATCGAGAAATCGACCGACCTGCCGCGTCTGGTCGGCAACACCAAGCCGGGCACGCGCAGCACGCTCACGGTGTTCCGCCGCGGCAGCAGCCGCGACCTGAGCGTGACCATTGCCGAAATCGAGGCCGACAAGCCGATCCGTGCGCAGCGTGAGGAGCGGCCACGTTCGAGCCCGGCGGCGCAGGGCCTCGGGCTGACGGTGAGTGACCTGAGCGAGGCGCAAAAGAAGGAGCTCAAGCTCAGGGGCGGCGTGCGGGTGGATGCTGCCAGCGAGGCGGCTGCCCGTGCGGGCCTGCGCGAGGGCGACATCATTCTGGCCGTGGCCAACATGGAAGTCGGCAGTGTGCGTGACTTCGAAGCGGCACTGGCACGGCTCGACAAGGGCAAGCCGGTGAACGTGCTGTTCCGGCGCGGTGACTGGGCCCAGTACGCCGTGATCCGCCCGGGCCGTTGAGCGCCGCTCCCCCTGAACTCAAAACCCCCAACCCGGACTCGGGTTTGGGGGTTTTGTCCGGTTGGCGCCAGCTAAAAAAATTTTTTAAAAATTTTTTCTCTGGATCAAGAGCATCAATATTGTTTGCGAATACTAACTTCCATGGGTGAAACTGTTTAAATTGGTTAGAATGGAGCCTTCGGAATGTGCATTACTGACATATTAAAAAGTCGATAGTCCACGATACGAGATGGTGCCGAGTCGGACCGAGATGATCCACAGATCACCCACAAGTTGTCCAGAAGCTCATCACCAAATACTGTTAACAAGCTGTGTATAAGATTCTTGTTGCTGCGCTGCAACGACCCTTGGCGACCCCTTTTCGCGCTGTACGGACCAGGCTTTTTGCCTACAATGAAGTCCCAACTATCGCAGTTGCCATAGATTGTTGGTTCAGGGCGCGTCACAACTCGACGCGCCCTTTTTTCTTTTCTGCACTGTTTTAATTCAATCACTTAAGCGTCTCCGTTGATGAAGCACATCAGAAATTTTTCGATCATTGCCCACATTGATCATGGCAAATCGACATTGGCCGACCGCTTGATCCAGCGTTGCGGCGGACTCGAGGATCGCGAGATGCAAGCGCAGGTGCTCGACTCGATGGACATCGAGAAAGAGCGTGGGATAACCATCAAGGCGCAGACCGCGGCGCTGCAGTACAAGGCGCGTGATGGCCAGGTCTACAACCTCAATCTGATCGATACACCCGGCCATGTGGACTTCTCGTATGAGGTGAGCCGTTCGCTCTCCGCCTGCGAAGGCGCGCTGCTGGTGGTCGATGCCTCCCAGGGTGTGGAGGCGCAGACGGTGGCCAACTGTTACACCGCGCTCGACCTCGGCGTGGAAGTGGTGCCGGTGCTCAACAAGATGGACCTGCCCCAGGCCGACCCGGACAATGCCAAGGCCGAAATCGAAGACGTGATCGGCATCGACGCCAGCGACGCCATTCCCTGCTCGGCCAAGACCGGCCTGGGGGTGGACGAGATCCTGGAGGCCATCGTGGCCAAGATTCCGGCGCCGCGCGGCAAGTCCGAGGCGCCGCTGCGCGCCATGATCATCGACAGCTGGTTCGACAGCTACGTCGGCGTGGTGATGCTGGTGCGCGTGGTCGATGGCCGCCTGCAGAAGAATGAGCGCATCAAGCTGATGGCGACCGGGGCGGTGTACGAGGCCGGCAGCCTGGGGGTGTTCACCCCGGCCAACCAGCCGCGTGACGCGCTGCATGCGGGCGAGGTGGGCTACATCATCGCCGGTATCAAGGAGTTGCAGGCCGCCAAGGTGGGCGATACCGTGACGCTGGAGAAGAAGCTGCCCAACAACCTGGGTCCGGCCACCGAGGCCCTGCCGGGTTTCAAGGAGATCCAGCCGCAGGTGTTTGCCGGCCTCTACCCGACCGAGGCCAACCAGTACGACGCGCTGCGCGACAGCCTGGAGAAGCTCAAGCTGAACGACGCTTCGCTGCACTTCGAGCCCGAGGTGTCGCAGGCGCTGGGCTTCGGCTTTCGCTGTGGTTTCCTCGGCCTGCTGCACATGGAGATCGTGCAGGAGCGCCTGGAGCGCGAGTTCGACCAGGACCTGATCACCACCGCGCCGAGCGTGGTCTACCAGGTGCTCAAGGGCGATGGTGAGGTCATCATGGTGGAAAACCCCTCCAAGATGCCCGACCAGGCCAAGATCCAGGAAATCCGTGAGCCGATCGTGACCGTGCACCTGTACATGCCGCAGGAGTACGTCGGCCCGGTCATGACCCTGGCCAACCAGAAACGTGGCGTGCAGCTCAACATGGCCTACCACGGCCGCCAGGTCATGCTGACCTACGAGCTGCCGCTGGGCGAGATCGTGCTGGACTTCTTCGACAAGCTCAAGAGCGTCAGCCGCGGCTACGCCTCGATGGACTACGAGTTCAAGGAGTACCGGCCGTCCGACGTGGTGAAGGTCGACATCCTGCTCAACGGCGAGAAGGTCGATGCGCTGTCGATCATCGTGCACCGCACCCAGGCAGCCTACCGCGGTCGCGCCGTGGCGGCCAAGATGCGCGAGATCATCAGCCGCCAGCAGTTCGACGTGGCGATCCAGGCCGCCATCGGCGCCAACATCATCGCGCGCGAGAACATCAAGGCGCTGCGCAAGAACGTGCTGGCAAAATGCTACGGGGGCGACATCACCCGCAAGCGCAAGCTCCTCGAGAAACAGAAAGCAGGCAAGAAACGCATGAAACAGATCGGTTCGGTCGAAGTGCCCCAAGAGGCCTTTTTGGCGATTTTGCAGGTGGAAGACTGATGCAATCCATCACTGCCATCATCCTGGCGGCCTTTGCCGGCTATGCGGCGTCCTGGTACTTCGGCCTGATCGAAGGCAACTTCGCGCTGCTGCTGTTCATGGCCACCGTGGTCACCGGCCTGTACTGGCTGGCCGAGCGCTTCTACTTTCTGCCGCAGCGCCAGCAGGCAGCCGCCCGTCTTGAAGCCGAGGCCCTGCAGCGCCGTGCCGATCTGGCCCGCCAGGGTATCACCCAGGTCGACAGCGACATCGCGCCGGCGCGCGAGAAGCTGCTGAGGCAGCCCTGGTGGCTGGACTGGACTGCCGGGCTGTTTCCGGTGATCGTCGTCGTGTTTCTGCTGCGTTCCTTCCTGTTCGAGCCGTTCAAGATCCCCTCCGGCTCCATGATCCCGACCCTGCTGGTGGGCGACCTGATCCTGGTCAACAAATTCCACTACGGTGTGCGGCTGCCGGTGATCAACACCAAGATCACCGAGGGTCAGCCGGTGCAGCGGGGCGAGGTGATGGTGTTCCGCTACCCGCCCAAGCCCAGCCTGGACTACATCAAACGCGTGGTCGGCGTGCCGGGTGACGAGGTGGCTTACCTGAACAAGCGCCTGAGCATCAACGGCCAGCCGGTGGCCACCGACGCGGTGCCGGAGTTCTTCGACGAGAGCACCATGCGTTACTTCAGACAGTACGAGGAATCGCTGGGTGTGGCGCGTCACCGCATCCTGACGGACGACGAGCGGCCGGCCTTCATCCCGGGCGCGGAGGAATTTCCTTACCGCGAGAACTGCCGCTACAGCATCGAAGGCGTGGTGTGCAAGGTGCCCGAGGGCCACTATTTCATGATGGGCGACAATCGCGATAATTCGCTCGATTCGCGCTTCTGGGGCTTCGTGCCGGACCAGAACATCGTCGGCAAGGCGTTCTTCGTCTGGATGAACTTCAGCAACCTCAAGCGCATCGGCTCGTTCAACTAACAGGCAAGGCGGACATGGGACAAGCTATGACGGGACAAGGCAGATCGAAGCAGCGCGGCATCACTTTTCTGGGACTGATCTTCGTCGGTGCCGTGCTGGCGGTCGCCGGGGTGGTGGTGGCCCAGCTGGTGCCGACACTGATCGAGTACCAGGCGGTGAACAAGGCCGTCAACAAGGCGCGTGACGGCAATACTGTGCCCGAGGTGCGAGCCCTGTTCGACAAGGCCGCCCAGGTGGATGACATCAAGTCCATCAGCGGCAAGGACCTCGAAGTCACCAAGGAAGGCGACAAGGTGGTGGTGAGCTTCGCCTACCAGCGCGAGATCCACCTGGCCGGCCCGGTCTGGCTGACGCTCAAGTACGCCGGCCGTTCCAAATAGCGCGTCGGATGCCTGTGACTGATGGCCTGTCGGCGCTGCAAGCGCGTCTGCAATACACATTTTCCGATCCGGCGCTGCTGAGCCGCGCGCTCACGCACCGCAGCTTTTCGGCAGACCACAACGAACGCCTGGAGTTTCTCGGCGACTCGGTGCTGAACCTGGCGGTGGCGCACCTGCTGTACGAACGCCTGCGAGAGCTGCCCGAAGGCGACCTCTCGCGCATCCGCGCCAACCTGGTCAAGCAGGACACCCTGCACCAGCTGGCCGTCGGCCTGGGCCTGCCCGGCGAAATGCGCCTGGGTGAGGGCGAGGTGCGGTCGGGGGGGCATAAACGGCCTTCCATCCTGGCCGATGCGCTGGAGGCCGTGATCGGCGCCGTCTATCTGGACGCCGGCTTTGCCGCGGCGCAGGCCCTGGTGCAGCGCCTGTTCCAGGCGGTGGAGATCAACCCCCAGATGCAGGCCAGCGCCAAGGACCCCAAGACCGAGTTGCAGGAATGGCTGCAGGGGCGCAAGATGCGGCTGCCGCTGTATCGCGTGGTGGCCACGCTGGGGGTGGCGCACAAGCAGACCTTCGACGTCGAATGTGAAATCCCCGAACTGCAGCTGGTCGAGCGTGGCATAGGCGGCTCCCGCCGGGCTGGCGAGCAAGCCGCCGCCGCCGCCATGCTGCAGACACTCAAGAGTCAAGGCAAAGCATGAATGCTACGAATTCCATAGCTGAAAGCGCAGACCCCGTGCGCCCTGAAGGCGAAAAGGATACTGAAACGGGGGCGCGGCGCTGTGGCCTGGTGGCCATCGTCGGCAAGCCCAATGTCGGCAAGTCCACCCTGCTCAATGCGCTGGTGGGGCAGAAGATCAGCATCACCTCGCGCAAGGCGCAGACCACGCGCCACCGCATCACCGGCATGCGCACCCAGGGCGCGACCCAGTTCGTGTTTGTCGACACCCCGGGTTTTCAGACCCGCCACAACAACGCGCTGAACCGTTCCCTCAACAAGACGGTGATGGGTGCGGTGGGTGATGTGGACCTGATCCTGTACGTGGTGGAGGCGGGCATGTTCAACCAGGCCGATGCCAAGGTGCTGGCCCTGTTGAACAAGGACATCCCGACGCTGCTGGTGGCCAACAAGCTCGACACGGTGAACCGCCGCGCCGAGATTGCGCCGTGGCTGCAGGAGATGCAGCAGCGCCACCCGTTTGCCGAGTTCGTGCCGATGTCGGCCAAGAACGCCAAGGACATCGAGCGCCTGCTGGGTATCTGTGAAAAATACCTGCCAGAGCAGGACTGGTGGTATGCCGAGGACGAGCTGACCGACCGCAGCGAGAAATTCCTGGCCTCGGAAATCGTGCGCGAAAAGTTGTTCCGCTTCGTCGGCGACGAACTGCCGTACACCAGCACCGTCATGATCGAGCAGTTCGAGCAGGAGGGCGACCTGCGCCGCGTGCTCGCCCGCCCGGGCCTGCGCGCCGAACTTGACGCTTCGCCTCTGCGCCTTGCTCCTCTGCGTCTGCCGCGCGCGCTCGGCCTCTGGCGCGACGCTCCCGCGCAGTTCGACCCGGAGCTTGTGTCCTTCCTCTACGGCGAGGGCAGCTTCGACTCCGGCGGCGCTGGGCCGGGAAACCGCTCCAGAAAAGCCCCGGCCAGCTCCGAATTTTGTGCCTTTGCCGCCCAGCCGCGCGACCTGCTCCTCGTTCCCGATGATCGCCTTGCGGCAGGGCAGGG
>CAZJKR010000070.1:1776-13629 GCA_964546615.1 uncultured Curvibacter sp. | reverse complement strand
CGTCGGCCGGGCCCGCCGCCGGCCGAACGGCAGCCCCCCTGGCCGCCTTGCCCGCGCCTGCGGCCGAGTCCGGTCGCGGACATGAAAGTGTGGCGCCGTCAGTACCGAGGCTTTCCCAAGCCGGGGGGCATCAACCGTCGGCATTGCGGTCCGACAGGTCAGCCACCCCTGCCCCTGCCTTGCCTGCCCCGGCCAGCACGAACCCACGCCAGGCCGCGGCGCTGGAGACGCTCAGCAGGGCACGTCAGCTCTGGGATACCGGTTCACGCGATGCCGCGCTGGATGTGATGCGTCAGGCGGTGGCATTGGCCGAAAGGTTGCACGCCGGTGGCGCCGACCCCATTGCCTTGCCTGCCTTTCACAGCCTGGTGCGCGAACTGGTCCGCATGGAGCTGGCACAGGGCCAGGCCGGTGTGGCCCTTGAGCAACTTGTCAGGCTGGAGCCTTTGCTGGCTGACCAGGCCGACCTGTGGGCACTGCGCGGCAATGCGGCGCAGCGGCTGGGGCGGCATGCCGAGTCGGTGCAGTCTTACCAGATGGCGCTCAGGCTGCGTCCCGGTGAGCCGCGCTGGATGCTGGCCAGCGCGGTCTCACTGGCGGCGCAGGGGCAGTTGCTGGCAGCGGCCGAGCAGGCTGAACTGGCCCGTGCGGCCGGGGCGGTCAGCCCGGAGGTGCTGGTCTACCTGCGCCAGCAGGGTGTTCCTTTGCGCTGAAGTCGCCCGTACCGACATGCTCAAGCGCATACGTGTCGAACAGCTGGTGCTGGGCATGCACATCAAGGAGTTCTGCGGCTCCTGGATGGAGCATCCGTTCTGGCGTTCCAGTTTTGTCATCGACGACCCCAGGGACCTTGAGCTGATCCGCGCCAGCAGCATCCGGGAGGTGTGGATCGACAGTGCCCAGGGGCTCGATGTGCCTGCCGGGCAGGCGGTGGTGTCCGAGGCCGAAGCCGCGGCGCAGGTGGAGGCCGGACTGGCGCGGATCGCCGTGACGGAGCGCCAGACCATGCCGGTGCCCCTGCACGAGGAGCTCGAACGTGCGGCGCGGATCTGCCTCAACTCCAAGTCGGCGGTGGTGTCCATGTTCCAGGAGGCGCGCATGGGCAAGGCGGTTGATACGGTCGGGGCGCAGCGGCTGGTGGAGGAGATCGCCGATTCACTGGCGCGCAATGCGAGCGCCCTGATCAGTCTGGCGCGCCTGAAGACGGCCGATGACTACACCTACATGCATTCGGTGGCGGTGTGCGCCATGATGATCGCCCTGGCACGCCAGCTCGGGCTGGACGAGGCGCAGACCCGTGCGCTCGGTCTGGCCGGCCTGCTGCACGACCTGGGCAAGGCGGTCATGCCGCCGGAGGTGCTGAGCAAGCCCGGCAAGTTGACCGAGGCCGAGTTTGCTGTCATCAAGAGCCACCCGGCTCGGGGGCATGCGCTGTTGCAGCAGCTGGGCCAGCTCGATGCCATCGTGCTCGACGTCTGTCTGCATCACCACGAGAAGATCGACGGTTCAGGCTACCCCGAGGGGCTGCAGGGCGAGGCGATCAGTCTGCATGCCCGGATGGGGGCGGTCTGCGATGTCTACGATGCCATCACCTCGAACCGTCCCTACAAGGCGGGCTGGGACCCGGCCGAGTCGCTGCACAAGATGGCCGAATGGGCCGATGGGCATTTCGATCTGCGGGTATTCCAGGCCTTCGTCAAGAGTCTGGGCATCTACCCGATCGGCTCGCTGGTTCGTCTGGCCTCGGGTCGTTTGGGGGTGGTGGTGGAGCAGTCGGCCAGATCGCTGACCACGCCGCTGGTCAAGGTGTTCTACTCCACCCAGTCCGATCTGCGCATTCCGCCCAAGGTGATCGATCTGTCGGCACCGGACTGCCACGACAAGATCGCCGGGCGCGAAGACCCGGACAAGTGGAAATTCCCCGACCTGGATCAACTCTGGTCGGGTTTTCCGGACAAGGCCCGGTAGCGGCTGGGGCGCCGCTTCAGCGCTTCTGGTACTGGGTGGCGCCGAACATGTTCTCGCGCGCCTTGGCGTCCACCTGCGCTTGGCGCAGCTCGGCCAGCACCTGGACGCCGCGCTGCACGGCTGGCCGTGCTGCGATGGTGTCGAACCATTTTTTCAGGTGCGGGTAGTCGGCCCAATCGATGCCCTGGTTCTGCCAGCTGCGCAGCCAGGGAAAGATGGCGATGTCGGCAATCGTGTAGTCATCGCCCGCGATGTAAGGGTGCTGCGCCACCTGCTTGTCCATCACGCCATACAGTCGCCTGGCCTCGTTGGTGTAGCGTGTGACGGCGTAGTCGATCTTCTCCGGTGCGTAGATGCGGAAGTGGTGGGCCTGGCCCAGCATCGGCCCGACGCCGCCCATCTGGAACATCAACCACTGCAGCACCTCGAACTTCTGCCGGTCGGTCCTGGGCAAAAACTGGCCGGTTTTGGAGGCCAGATAGAGCAGGATGGCGCCGGACTCGAACAATGAGATCGGCTGGCCGTCCGGGCCCTCGGAATCGACGATGGCCGGGATCTTGTTGTTCGGACTGATCTGGAGAAATTCAGGTGTGAACTGGTCGCCGGCACCGATGTTGATCGGGTGCACGCGCCAGTCACGCCCCAGCTGCAGGCCGCATTCCTCCAGCATGATGTGCACCTTGTGGCCGTTGGGCGTGGCCCAGGAGTAGACGTCGATCATGGGGTCTCCAGTGCTATGAGAAAGGGGCGGCAAATGCCGGCTCTCTGATTGTGCTTTTTCCCCCGTAACTCTGCAGTCGATTCACTGCGGTGCTACGAACGAAGTGCCGTAAGCGGGGAACACCGCGGAGCCGGCTTTGCCGGGCCGCTGGCGTTGCCCCCTGCAAGGGGGGCGTAGCGACACGCAGTGCGCGCAGCCTGGGGGTGTTCCAGATTCAACACCCGCGCGTGACGGGCATCTCCACCGGCCTGGGGCTGGCAGCGTATTTGCCCAACTCCAGCTTGGCAATGGCATTGCGGTGCACTTCGTCCGGACCGTCGGCAAAGCGCAGGGTGCGGGCGTTGGCATAGCTGTAGGCCAGCGGGAAGTCCTGGCACATGCCGCCGCCGCCGTGCACCTGCATGGCCCAGTCGATCACCTGGCAGGCCATGCTGGGTGCCACCACCTTGATCATGGCGATCTCGGTCTTGGCGACCTTGTTGCCGGCCACGTCCATCATCCAGGCGGCTTTGAGCGTGAGCAGGCGCGCCATGTCGATCTTGCAGCGCGCCTCGGCGATGCGTTCCTGCGTCACGGTCTGCGCGGCCACCGGCTTGCCGAAGGCCACGCGCGAGGAGGCGCGCTTGCACATGTACTCCAGCGCACGCTCGGCCTGGCCGATCAGGCGCATGCAATGGTGGATGCGACCCGGGCCAAGGCGCCCCTGGGCGATCTCAAAGCCGCGACCCTCGCCCAGCAGAATATTGCTGGCCGGCACGCGCACGTTCTCGAACAGCACTTCCATGTGGCCGTGCGGCGCATCGTCATAACCCATCACGCTCAAAGGACGGACCACCGTCACGCCCGGCGTATTGGCCGGCACCAGCACCATGCTCTGCTGCGAATGGCGCGGTGCCTCGGGGTCGGTCTTGCCCATCAGGATGTAGATGGCGCAGCGCGGGTCGCCGGCGCCCGAGGTCCACCACTTGCGGCCGTTGATGAGGTACTCGTCGCCCTGGCGTTCGATGCGCGTTTCTATGTTGGTGGCGTCACTCGACGCCACGTCGGGTTCGGTCATCGCGAAGGCGGAGCGGATCTGGCCGGCCAGCAATGGCTGCAGCCACTGCGCGCGGTGTTCGGCACTGCCGTAGCGGGCAATGGTTTCCATGTTGCCGGTGTCGGGGGCCGAGCAGTTGAAGACCTCGCTGGCCCAGTGCACGCGGCCCATGATCTCGGCCAGCGGGGCGTACTCCTGGTTGGTCAGTCCCGCGCCCTGCACGCCGGCGATCTCGGCGCTGTCTTTCGGCAGGAACAGGTTCCACAGATCTTCCTTGCGGGCCTGGGCCTTGAGCTTCTCGATCAGCTGCAGCGGCGTCCAGCGTTTGCCGGCTTGGGTGTTGGCCTCGATCTCCTGGTGAAAAGCGTGCTCGTTGGGGTAGATGTGCTCGTCCATGAACTTGAGCAGGCGGGCCTGCAGTTCCTTGGTCCTGGGGGAGTAGTCGAAGTCCATGGGGGTGCTCCTGGGGTTGAATCGGTGAGGGCTCAGGCCTTTTGCGCAAATTGCCAGGCCATCTGGGCCATGGGGCGTGCGCCGGCGGCGGATTTCTGGGCCTGGGCGCTCGCGGCAGTGCCGTTTTCCACCCGCTTGGCAATGCCCTGCAGGATGGCGGCGATGCGAAACAGGTTGTAGGCCATGTAGAAGTTCCAGTCGGCCTGGAGGGCGTCGGGTGTGGCCAGTCCGGTGCGCTCGCAGTAACGGCCGATGTAGTCGTCTTCGCTGGGGATGCCCAGGCTGGGCAGATCCAGACCGCCGATGCCGCGGAAAGCGCCGGGCGGGATGTGCCACGCCATGCAGTGGTAGGCGAAGTCGGCCAGCGGATGACCCAGGGTCGAGAGCTCCCAGTCCAGCACGGCAATGACACGCGGCTCACTGGCATGGAACATCAGGTTGTCCAGGCGGTAGTCGCCATGCACGATGCTCACCAGGCTGTCGTCGCGGGCACTGGCCGGCAGGTGGGCGGGCAGCCAGTCGATCAGCTTCTCCATCTCGGGAATCGGCTGTGACATGGGGCCGACCCCGTCGGCCGAGGCGCGGTATTGCTTGCTCCAGCGGGCAATCTGCCGCTCGACATAGTTGCCGGGCTTGCCGAAGTCGGCCAGGCCGCGCTCCGCGAACTTGACCTTGTGCAGGGCCGCGATGACGCGATTCATCTCGTCGTAGATGGCGCCGCGTTCGACAGACGTCATGCCGGGCAGGGACTGGTCCCACAGCACCCGACCGGGCATGAACTCCATGATGTAGAAGGCGCGGCCGATGACGGATTCGTCCTCGCACAGGCCGTGCATGCGCGGCACCGGTACCTCGGTGCCCTGCAGGCCACGCATGACGGCGTACTCCCGCTCGATGGCGTGCGCCGAAGGCAGCAGCTTGGCGACGGGGCCCGGCTTGGCACGCATCACGTAGCTGCGCGCCGGCGTGATGAGCTTGTAGGTGGGGTTGGACTGGCCGCCCTTGAAGGCCTCCACCGTCAGCGGGCCGGCAAAGTCGGGCAGCGAGCCAGCCAGCCAGGCACTCAGGGCCGCCACGTCCAGAGCGTGGGCGGCAGGCACGGGACGGGTCCCGATGAAATGGTCGAAGTCACTCATGGTCAGGACGGGGCAGGGCGGTCAGTGATCGGATTCGACGATGTGCATCAGCGCTTCGCGCTGACGGATGACCAGGCCCCCCGGCTCGATGCGGATGGCTTCCTCGCGCTCCATGGCCTTGAGTTCCTGGTTCACGCGCTGGCGCGATGCGCCCAGCAGCTGGGCCAGCTCCTCCTGCGCCAGCTGCAGGCCGATGCGGATCTCGCGTCCATCGCTCAGCGAGGGGACGCCGTAGCTGCGCGCCAGGTGCAGCAGCTGCTTGGCCAGGCGCGCACGCAAGGGCAGGGTGTTGAGGTCTTCCACCAGACCGTAGAGCTGGCGAATGCGGCGGGCGTGCAGACGCAGCAGCGCCTCGTAGAGCTCCACATGGTTGGACAGGATCTTCTTGAAGTCGGCCTTGGCCACGCACAGCGTGGTGGTGTCGCCATGCGCGTAGGCGTCGTGCGTGCGCCGGTCGCCGTCGAAGATCGCCACGTCGCCGAACCAGACACCGGGCTCGACATAGGTCAGCGTGACCTGCTTGCCGGAGATCGAGGTCGAGCTCACGCGCACCGCGCCCCGGGCGCAGGCCACCCATTCCTCGGGCGGTTCGCCGCGGGCGCAGATGAGTTCGCCGTCCTTGTATCGTCTGACGTAGGCGCATCGCAGGATGTCGTGTCGCAGTGAGGGTGACAGGGTTGAAAACCAGCGCCCGGCATTGATTGCCGCGCGTTCCTCGATGGTAAGAATCGGCTCGTCCATGGACTGTCTTTTCGGTGACTGAGAACACTCCGATTGTCACGCGCGGGACCGCGCGCGCGGCTAGGGGTTGTCACCTGTGCGTCTGTGCGACGCCGGCGTCCAGGGCGGTGCCCTATTCGTAGCGGGGCGGCTGCTTGGCCAGGAAGGCCGCGATACCGATGCCGGCGTTGACGTGGTGCAGGTTGCGCACGAAATGGTCACGCTCCAGCGCGAGCTGATGCGTCAGGGTGGCCTGTGGCGCCTCGTTCACCAGTTCCTTGACGCTGGCCAGGGCGTTGGGCGCACGCGTGTTGAGACGCTCCGCCAGCGCCAGCGCATCGTCCAGCGCCTGGCCCGGGACGGCCACGCGGTTGACCAGACCCAGCGCGTGCAGACGCTCCGTGCCGATACGCTCGCCGCTCATCAGCAGCTCGGTGGCCAGTTGCCGTGGCAGGGCGCGCGTCAGATGCCAGCTGGCACCGCCATCCGGCGACAGCGCCACGTTGCTGTAGGCCATGACGAAGATGGCGTCGCTGGCGGCCACGATGAAGTCGCAGGCCAGCGCCAGCGAGAAGCCGGCACCGGCGGCCGCGCCCTCGACGGCAGCAATCACCGGCTTCGGAAAGGTGCGGATGGCCTCGATCCAGTTGTGCAGGCCCTCGATGCTCTCGGCCTGCACGGCCGGGGGCTGCTGGCGGTTGGCCTGCAGGCGTTGCAGGTCGCCGCCGGCGCAGAACAGTGCGCCTTCGCCGGTGATGACCACGCTGCGGATTTCCGGATTCGTTTCGGCCACGTTCAATGCCTCGACACCGGCGGCATAGATGGCCGGGCCGAGCGCATTGCGCTGACCCGGGTTGGAAAGGGTCAGCACCATGGTGCGGCCCTGGCTGGTGCTGTGCAGTTGTGCGCTCATGATGAACAGGAAACCTCCGCGCGATGCGCGACAGACATTGCCGCAGGAACGGCGCGGCGGCGCACCAAGTGTCGCACGAAGCTCAGGCCTCCTCGTGCAGCAGCGACAGGCCGATGGCGCCGCGCCGGCGCAGCCAGGGGCTGGGGCGGTAGCGCGGGTCGCCGTAGACGGTCTGCAGATTGAACAGTACCTCCAGCACATTGGTGGGCCCGTAGCGGTTGCCCATGGCCAGCGGGCCCAGCGGATAGCCCAGGCCCAGGGTGACGGCCGTCTCCAGATCGGCCGGCGAGCAGATGCGCTGCTGGCAGATGTCGGACGCGATGTTGACGATGGTCGCGACCACGCGCTGGGTGACGAAGCCGCCGCTGTCGCGGATCACGCTGACCGCCTTGCCGTCGCGGGCGAACAGGGCATGGGCGGCATCGCGCATGTCGGCGCGGGTGGCCGGGTTGGTGGCCAGCACGCGGCGCTTGGTGGCGGCGTCCTCGATGAGCAGGTCGATGCCGACGGTGCGCGCCGGATCGAGCCGTTCCACCACCGCGACCGTGGTGATGTCGAAACCCAACGGCGCGACCAGCGTGAGCGCGTTGGCCGAGGGCGACTGGCCGGTTTCGATCTTGGCACCCAGGTCCTTCAGCAACTGAAGCAGTTCGGCGCGGCGTGCAGCGCGTGGCGAGACCCAGACCGGCGGCATGTCCGCCACCTGCGGCACCGGCGGCTCAGGCGCGACCTGGGCCACGTTGTTCTCGTAGCGGTAGAAGCCTTCGCCCGTCTTGCGGCCCAGCACGCCGCCGGCCAGGCGCTGGGCGGTGATCACGCTGGGGCGGTAGCGCGCCTCCTCGTAGTACTGGTGGTAGATGGACTCCATCACCGGGTGCGAGACGTCCAGCGCGGTGAGGTCCATCAGCTCGAAGGGGCCGAGCTTGAAGCCGGCCTGGTCGCGCAGGATGCGGTCGATGGTGGCAAAGTCGGCCACGCCCTCGCTGACGATGCGCAGCGCCTCGGTGCCATAGCCGCGACCGGCATGGTTGACGATGAAGCCGGGCGTGTCCTGCGCCGTCACCGGCGTGTGGCCCATCTGGCGTGCGTACTCGCTCAAGGCCGTGCAGACGGCCAGGTCGGTCTTCAGGCCGGCAATGACCTCGACCACCTTCATCAGCGGCACCGGGTTGAAGAAGTGGTAACCGGCCACACGTTGCGGTCGTTTGAGCTTGGCGGCAATGGCGGTGATGGACAGCGAGGAGGTGTTGCTGGCCAGCACGGTATCCGGGCGGACAATGTCTTCCAGCTGGGCGAACAGCGCGGCCTTGACGTCGAGCTTCTCGACGATGGCTTCCACCACCAGGTCGCAGCCGGCCAGCGCCTGCAGGTCGTCAGCAACTTGCAGGCGCGCCTTGCAGGCCGTGACGTCGGCGGCATCCATGCGGCCTTTCTCTGCCAGCTTGTCCCATTGGGCACTGATGCCCTGCTGGGCCGTGGCCATGGCGGCGGGCTGCGTGTCGTACAGGGTGACGGTGCTGCCGGCCTGGGCGGCGATCTGGGCGATACCGCGGCCCATGGCGCCGGTGCCGACGACGGCGATGTGGGTGTAGACGGGTTTCATGGCGGAATTATCGCCCGGCCTCAAAGGGCTGCCGAGTCGCCTGGCGGACTATGATGCGGCCAGCCATCGGCGAGACTCGGGTGGCTGAAGGATTTCATTCACCTGCACCCGGTCATGGAACAGGAAGCCGGGTGTACCACAACGTCTGGAGACATCATGACCTTGAAATTGTGCGGCTTCTCCGCCAGCAACTACTACAACAAGATCAAACTGCAACTGATGGAGAAAGAGGTTCCTTTTGTCGAGGAACTGGTCTGGACCGGTCACACCGATGCACTGCTGGTGGACCGCTCACCCATGGGCAAGGTGCCCTTCCTCGATACGCCGCACGGGCCGATCTCCGAGTCAGGCGCCTGCGCCGAGTACATCGAGGCGGCCTACCCGCAAAAGCCCCTGCTGCCGGCCGACCCCTATGCCGCGGCCAAGGTGCGCGAGATCCTGGTCTACAGCGAACTGCACCTGGAGCTGGTGGCGCGCAACCTCTACCCGGAGGCCTTCTTCGGTGGCAAGGTGTCGGACGAGGTCAAGGAGCGTACCCACAAGCTGCTGGTCAAGGGCGTGCACGGTTTTGCCAAGCTGGTGAAATTCGCGCCTTACATTGCCGGGGCTGAGTTCACGTTGGCCGACTGTGCCGCGGCGGCCCACCTGCCGCTGGTGTCCGGCGCCAGCAAGATCATCTATGGCGAGGATGTGCTGGCCGCATTGCCGGTGCGCGACTATCTCAAGGTGATGGGTGAGCGGCCTGCCATGAAGACCGTGAATGCCGACCGCAAGAGCAGCACCGAGCAGATGATGGCCTTGCGCGCGAAGAAGGCCGGCTGAGGCTGTTGTCTCAGCGCGGCCCGGTGTGCTGTCGGGCCGCCTGCGTCGCCCGCCAACTGGTCAGCAGGGCCAGGCCGATGATGGCCAGCCCGGCCCAGTGCAGCATGGGCATCTGGCCTTGTGCAATCAGCCAGCCGCCGCCGGCTGCCCCCAGGGCCTGGCCAGCATAGATGGCAGAGGTGTTGAGCGCAATCGACCCCGATGCCAGGCCAGGGGAGATCGCGGACAGGCGTGCCTGCTGCGCCGAGTTGGCGGCAAAGCAGCCCAGCGCCCAGGGGACGAGCAGGACAGCCAGCAGCATCAGTGTGCTGCCCAGTGGCCACAGGGCCAGACTCAGGGCCATGCCCGCCATGGACAGCATGACGGCCCGAGCGGCGCCAAGCCGGTCGATATGGCGCGAGATCCACAGGTTACCGGCAAAACCGAAGGCGCCGAACCAGGCAAACATCAGACTGAGTTGCCCGGGTGTGCTGTCGAACGCCGCTTTCAGGTAGGGCGCCAGGTAGGCGAACTGCACGAACTGTCCGGCCGAGAACAGCGCCGTCACACCCACGCACAGCATGAGCGGGCGCGATGACAGCGTTTCACGCCAGGCACCGAGCGAAAAAGCTGGCGGCCTGATGCCCTCGGGCATGACGCGCCAGACCCACCAGGCGCTGGCGAAACTCAGCAGTCCGACCGCGGCAAAGGCGGTACGCCAGCCCAGCGTGCCGCCGACCCAGGCACTCAAGGGCATGCCCAGCACCGAGGCGACCGACCAGCCGAGGAAAACCAGGCTGATGGCCCGGCCCCGTTGCGCGGGCGGTACCAGCTGGCCGATGCAGGCAGCGGCCTGCGGTGTGAAGATGGCAGGCGACATCACAGCCAGCACGCGCACCACCATCAGTGAGGCGAAACCGGGCATGAGGGCGCTGAGCAGGTGCATGACGCCATACCAGAGCAGGGACAGGGTCAACAGCCGCTTGCGGTCCCATTGGGCCACCAGGGTGGCAAAGAAGGGGGCCCCCAGACACATCATCAGTGCCGCGGCGGAAATCAGCTGGCCGGCCACCGGAACCGGTACCGCCAGGGAGCTGCTGATGTCGTTGAGCGTGCCGGGCACAACCATCACCCCGGTGCCGATGATGCTGTTGCCGAACATCAAGGCCCAGAGGGCCGCCGGCAGACGCGGCGCGGGGGACGGCGATCCGGCCATGGGGGAGCGACTCAGCGTCGCACCTGCAGCGCGCCCGGGTTGACGATGTTGGTCGGTGTGCCCTTGATGAAATTCACCACGTTGTCGAAGGCGGCGCCGAAGTACATCTCGTAGCTTTCCTGTTCGACATAGCCGATGTGCGGCGTACAGATGCAGTTTTCCAGTCGCAGCAGGGCATGGCCCTGCAGAATGGGTTCGGTCTCGAACACGTCCACCGCCGCCATGCCGGGGCGGCCGCGGTTGAGCGCGCCGATCAGGGCGTCGGGCTCCACCAGTTCGGCGCGCGAGGTGTTGACGAACAGCGCGGTGGTCTTCATGCGCGCAAGGTCGTCGGCGGTGACGATGCCGCGCGTCTCGTCGTTCAGTCGCAGGTGGATGCTGAGCACATCGCTGCGGGTGAAGAAGTCTTCGCGGCTGGCGGCAGCCTCAAAGCCGTCCTGAACGGCTTTCTCGCGCGAGGGTTCACGCCCCCAGACCAGCACCTGCATGCCGAAAGCGCGACCATAACCGGCGAGCAGCTGGCCGATCTTGCCGTAGCCCCAGATGCCCAGCGTCTTGCCGCGCAGCACGTTGCCCAGGCCGAAGTTGGCCGGCATGGAGCCCGCCTTGAGGCCGGACTGCTGCCAGGCGCCGTGCTTGAGGTTGCCGATGTACTGCGGCAGGCGCCGCATGGCGGCCATGATCAGCGCCCAGGTCAGCTCGGCCGGGGCGACCGGGGAGCCGGTGCCTTCGGCCACGGCGATGCCGCGTTCGGTACAGGCATTGATGTCGATGTGGCCGCCGACGCGACCGGTCTGGGCGATCAGCTTGAGCCGGGGGAGCTTCTCGACCAGGGCGCGCGTGATGTGCGTGCGTTCGCGGATCAGCACGATGATGTCGGCATCGCGCAGCCGTACCGAGAGCTGGCCCAGTCCTTTGACGGTGTTGGTATAGACCTTGGCGGGAAAGGCTTCGAGCTTGGTCGCGCATTCGAGCTTGCGAACGGCGTCCTGGTAGTCGTCCAGAATCACAATATTCATGCCGCTATTGTGCCTTGGACAGGCTGCGCCCGAGCCCCGGCACCCAGCGTGGCCGGCACGCTGGACGGGCTTTAGTGGGCTGTCGCCTCACATGCCGCCAAGCGGTCGAGTTCGGCACAGACATCGGCCATGCGGCCGGAGATCACCATGCGCCCGACCTGGGCTGGCGCCTGGCCGGCTTCCATGATGCGGACGATGCGCAAGGGGCGGCGCTGCACCAGACGGGACGGTGCGGCCTCGCTGCGGCTCGGACGGCGCTGGCAGGCC
>CAZJKR010000070.1:0-1766 GCA_964546615.1 uncultured Curvibacter sp. | reverse complement strand
ATGCGCGTGGCTTGTGTGGTGCAAGGTGGGGTTGTCGCTTGGCCCTGGCTCAGGGGGGTGACGGCTGGTGCCAGCCAGCGCAGCAAGCCCTGCAGCGGCGCCCAGGTACGCGGTTCGGCAAAGAAGGCGATGTTCATGGAAGTGCTTTCTCTGTGAACCGCTTACATCAGCATGGTGTTGCGGATCAGGCCGACGGCCAGACCCTCGATCTCGAACGGCTCGCCCGGCTCGACCACGATGGTCTTGTAGTCCGGGTTCTCGGCGTGCAGTTCGATCAGGTGCTGGCGCCGCATGAAGCGTTTGACGGTCACGTCCTCGCCCAGGCGGGCAACGACGATCTGGCCGTTCTTGGCGTCCTTGGTGGCCTGCACGGCCAGCAGGTCGCCGTCCATGATGCCGGCGTCACGCATCGACATGCCACGAACCTTGAGAAGGTAGTCGGGCTTGCGCTGGAACAGGGAGTTCTCCACATAGTAGGTCTGATCCACATGCTCTTGCGCGAGAATCGGGGAGCCGGCCGCCACGCGCCCGACCAGCGGCAGAGCCAGTTGGGCCAGGCCGGGCAGGGGCAGAGAGAACTGCTTGATGCGCGACTCGTTGATCGAGCGCAGGGCGTCGCCTTGCAGGCGGATGCCACGCGACGTGCCGCTGACGAGTTCGATCACGCCCTTGCGTGCCAGGGCCTGCAGGTGTTCTTCGGCGGCATTGGCGGACTTGAAGCCGAGTTCGGCGGCAATCTCGGCGCGCGTGGGCGGCGCGCCGGTGCGTGCGATGGCGCTCTGGATCAGGTCCAGAATCTGTTGCTGGCGGGCGGTGAGTTTCACCGGGAACTGGGGCAGGTCCATCATGACGACTCCTCGTAGGCGGCTGGTGCAAAACCACTGTCTTGATATCCAGTAACTGTATTTTTAACCAGTTTTCAAGGATTTGCAAGTGCAAAGCGGGACACAAGGCAAAAAAATCGTGGTGCTGGGCACCGGCGGCACCATCGCCGGGACGGCAGACAGTCCGACCGCCCGTCGCTATGTCGCGGCGCAAAGGACTGTGGATGATCTGCTGGCGGGCTTGCCTTCGCCCTCCGGTTGCGAGGTGCTGAGCGAGCAGGTGGCCCAGATTGACAGCAAGGACATGACGCTGGCCGTATGGCAAAAGCTGCTGCAGCGTTGCGCACACTGGCTGGCCCAGCCGGAGCTGGCCGGTCTGGTCATCACCCACGGCACCGACACCCTGGAAGAGACGGCCTGGCTGTTGCAGGCGGTGCTGGCGCCGCAGCGGCCGGTGGTGCTGACCTGTGCCATGCGCCCGGCCACGGCCCTGGATGCCGACGGTCCGCAGAATCTGCTGGACGCTCTGGCGGTGGCCGCCGAGCCGCAGGCGCAGGGGGTCGTGGCGGTGTGCGCCGGCCGCATCCACAGCGCCCAGGACGTCCAGAAGGTGCATACATGGCGGCTCGATGCCTTCGGTTCAGGCGATGCCGGTGCCATCGGGCAGGTGCGTCATGGGCGCATCGACCGCTGGCGCGACTGGCCGCGGCCCGTGGCGCCCGTCGCGGCCGGGACGCTTGAGCGTCTGCTGGCGGCTTCGCAACTGCCGCGGGTGGAGATCGTGCTCAGCCATGCGCAGGCCTGCGGCGCCACCGTCGATGCGCTGGTGGCGCCGGGCGTGGCCGAGCGTTTCGGGGCAGCACCGGTGCGCGGGCTGGTGGTGGCTGGCACCGGCGGCGGCACCCTGCACACGGCCCTGGAGGCGGCGCTGTGGCGGGCCCA
>CAZJKR010000069.1:1596-13874 GCA_964546615.1 uncultured Curvibacter sp. | reverse complement strand
ACGCAGCGCGAGCTGGAAGGCGAAATAGAAACTCACCGCCACATTGAGGGCGCCGGTCACCACCACGGCCGCCAGGCACCACCACAGGGCCGGCGTGACCAAGGCGCTCACACCCAGGCTGGCCACGGCAGCGGCCAGCTGGCCGGTGGACAGCGTGACGTGGCGCACCTCCAGCCCGAGGCCGAAGAAGGCGGCAAAGGCGGGGACCAGCCCGAGCATCAGGCCGAGCGAGATATTGGCTGCCAGACCCGAGATGTTGCGGCGCAGGAAGCCGGCCCAGCGTGCCGCCCGGGCCGGACCGAGCGTGGCGGTGATGCGCGGGTTGTAGCGCAGGGCGGAGTCGAGCCGGTGCAGCACGAACCAGTTTTCGCTCCAGCCGGCAATGATGCTGGAGGCGAACAGCAGCACGCCGGTGAAGGCGGCAAACAGGGCGGTGGGGCCCAGCAGCGTGAGCGAGTGCAGCACGTAGCGGGCTTCCTCGGCGTCGATGGGTGCGCGCCCGGCGAGCAGCCACCAGACGCCGCTGAGCAGCAGCACGCCGGGGATGACCAGCGCCAGGTTGCCCACCACCGCCGCCACCTGCGAGCGCACCAGATGCGTCACTTCGTCGACGAAACGATCCATCGCGCCCGCCTCGTTCAGGTCCTTGAGCCGCGCGGCGATGGCCGGCGCCGTCATGGCCGGCTGTTTGGTGGCCACCGTCCAGTGCAGCAGCTGGATGAGCAAGAAGCTCAGAGCGTAGTTCAGGCCCGCGGCCAGCCCGCCCCAGAAGGCCGACAGGCCGAGCGCGGCCAGCGCGAACTTCATCAGCGTGGTGAGCGACATGACGGCGCCGCCGCCCGCGGCCTTGCGCAGCATGTCGCGGTACTCGGCACGGTCGCGCGTGATGTAGTGTTCACCGGTCTCGGCACTGCGGTCGGTCACCTTGGCCGCCAGCAGCGAGGCGTTGCTGGCAATCAGCGCGCCCAGGCTGTGGTTCTGTCGGCCCACCAGCACCAGGCGCGCCAGCAGTTGGGCAGTGCCCAGCGGCGACGGGGATACCAGGCAGTCCAGCAGCTCACGGATGCGCAGCACGCGCTCGCGCAACTGGCGCAGGCGGAACACCACGTCGACCGAGATGCCGTGTTCGTCCAGATGGGGGTAGACGCTGGCGGCGGCGTGGCGGCAGGCGTCGAGCCGCTCCTTGAAGTGCTGCAGCGCGGCCGCCAGGCCGTCTTCGTCGAGCGGCACCCGGTGCAGGGCCTGGCGCAGGGTCTCGAAATCAGCCGCCAAGGTGTGGAAGGCACGGGCGTCAGCCGCTGCCGGACTCATGCGCAGGCGCAGCTCGGGCGCGAAGCCGATGGCGCTGATCTGGCTGACGCAGTAGGTGATGGACTCCTCCAGCGCCAGTTGCCAGGGGGTGCGCAGCTCGCCGGCCGTGGGGCCCAGCAGCCGCAGCAGGCGCCAGGCGGTGGCCTCGTCGAGCAGGGCCAGCCATTCGGCATCGAAGGCATGCGGGAGCAGCAGGCTGAACAGTTCGGAGGCGTCGCGCGTCTGCGGCGTGGCCGGCAGGACCTTGCGCAGCAGGCGGCTGAAGAATTCACTCACGAACACCGGGCGCTGGGCGAAGCCGTGGTCGGCCAGCAGGGTGGTGCCGTCAATGCCGCTCAGCAGGGCCTGGCACCAGGCCTGCATGCGGGTCTGCAGCGCCGGCTCGGCTTCGATCCGGTCGAGCAGCAGCTGCACGCGCTGGACGGCGGTAGCGGCGTCGCTGCGGTCGCCGCGCACCCAGTCGAGCAAGGCCACCAGCCAGAGGTGGCGCTGCACCGGGGTGGCCTGGGGGTCGAGCGCGTCCAGCAGGCCGGGCAGATCGCGCGGGGCGGCCATGCGACTCAATGCAGGGTGCGCGAACCGCCGCTGGCGCTGAGGGCGTCGAGCACGAACATCGGGATGTCGGTGTCGAAACGCTCGCCGTCCTCGGCCACGAAGAAGTAGCTGCCGTGCATGGTGCCGGTGGGGGTGCGCAGGCGCGTGCCGCTGGTGTACTCGAAGGTTTCGCCCGGCTGCAGCAGCGGCTGCTGGCCGATCACGCCCAGGCCGCGCACTTTTTCGGTCTGGCCGTTGGCGTCGTTGACGTTCCAGCTGCGCGAGATCAGCTGCGCCGCCACTTCGCCGGTGTTGGTGAGCGTGACGGTGTAGGCAAAGGCGTACAGGCTTCGTTCCGGGCTGGACTGTTCCGGCAGGTAGCGGGGCTGGATTTCGACAAGAATCTGGTACTTGGCCATAACCCGATGCTACCTGCGAAAATACGCCCATGTCCAAAATCTACCGCATTGCCCCCTCCATCCTCTCGGCCGACTTTGCCCGCCTGGGCGAGGAGGTGCGCAACGTGGTTGCTGCCGGTGCCGACTGGATCCACTTCGACGTGATGGACAACCATTACGTGCCCAATCTGACTTTCGGCCCCATGGTGTGCCAGGCGCTCAAGCCGCACGCGAAGAAGCCCGATGGCACGCCGGTGCCGATCGACGTGCACCTGATGATCGAGCCGGTCGATGCGCTGGCGGCCGCCTTTGCCGAGGCCGGGGCCGACCTGATCAGCTTCCACCCGGATGCCTCGGGCCACGTGCACCGCAGCATCCAGGCCATCAAGTCCAAGGGCTGCCAGGCCGGGCTGGTGTTCAACCCGGCGCAGCCGCTGGACGTGCTGGACTGGGTGATCGAGGACATCGATCTGGTTCTGATCATGAGCGTCAACCCGGGTTTCGGCGGCCAGAGTTTCATCGACTCGGCGCTGCGCAAGACCGAGGCGGTGCGCCGCCGCATCGAGGCATCGGGCAAGGACATCCGGCTGGAGGTGGACGGCGGCATCAAGGCCGACAACATCCGCCGCGTGGCCGACGCCGGTGCCGATACCTTTGTCGCCGGCAGCGCCATCTTCGGTAAACCCGACTACAAGGCCGTCATCGACGCCATGCGCCAGGCACTGGCCTGAGGCCGGCGTTGGGCACTCCTGCGCGCCGGTGTGCCACCGGGCCGGGGAAAACGACAGGGCGGTACGCCGCACCTGTCGGTTAGCATCCCGCAGTTCATGACTTCTGTCGCTCCACAGCACTCCACACCGAAGGTCGGGCTGGGCGAACGCTTGCGCCGGGCGGTGGCCTGGTTCGGGCTGACGCGTACGCCGACCGATGCCGATGCCCCGGTGCACCGACGTGTGCGTGTGGCCATGTATGCGGTGCTGCTGCTGGTGGGGGCCGTCTCGGCCTGGCAGGCCTGGCAGCTCGAGAAGACCGAGGTGGTGCGGCTGGCCGACGCCGAGATCATCCGTCTCGCCTCGGCGCAGAACACGCTGACCCAGCGCATGGGCATGCAGGCCGCCCTGCTGCTGGTCTCCGAAGGCCAGCAGGAGGAGACCGGCAATGCGCTGGCCGAGGCCGTCAGCCAGGCGCAGGCGCAGGCCGTGCGGCTTGATGAACTGCTGGCGCAGCAGGGCGCCTGGCAATCCGATGCGCGGCCGCAGTTGCGGCAGGCCATTTTCGACTGGCAGGACCGGCGCGAGAGGGTCTGGTACCGGGCCCAGGCGCTGTTGTGGATGGACGCCCATGGCCCGGCGGGCCGGCGCAGCGCCGCCTTGCGTTTTCTGCAGGCCGAGGTCGATCCCTTTCTGCTGACCACGCAGACGCTGATTGATGAAATGCAGCGGGCGGCACAGCGCCGTGCCCGCGGCGCCATCGACCAGATCGAACTTTCGGCGCTGGTCATGGTGCTGCTGTTGCTGCTGCTGACCCTGTTGGTGGCCGAGCCGCTGGCGCGTTTCGTGCAGCGGCAGCACCGAACGCTGGTGCACCAGTCGGTCGAAAGCCGGCGCATGGCGCTGGTGGCCGAGCGCACGGCCAACTGGGTGGCGGTGCTGGATGCCGCGCGTCGTATCGTGTGGTGCAACCAGGCGCTGCTTCGTGGCGCCGGCTACACGATGGCGGAGCTGGCCGGCCGGCATCCGGGCAAGCTGCTGTCCGAGGTGCACAACGATCTGGAGGCGCTGGTCCGGCTGGATGCCGAACTCGACCAGGGGCGCGGTGTGCGCTTCGAGGTGCATGTCCATGCACGCAACGGCCGGGCGGTCTGGCTGGATGTCGATTACCAGCCCATCCACGATGACGCCGGCGCGGTCACGGGTTTCACCATTGTGGCCAGCGACATCACCGAGCGGTTCGACCAGCAGCTGCGCGTGCGCACCTTGCTCGATGCGCTGCCGGTGGGGGTGGTGCAGCAGGCCCTGGATGGCGAGGTGATCGAATGCAACCAGACGGCCAGCGAGATGCTGGGTCTGCAGCGGCATGAGCTGGTCGGATTCGGCAGTCTGGCGCGCGCCGCCATGGCGGTGCGCGACGACCTCTCGCCCTACCCGGTGAGTGAGCGCCCCTCCAGCCGGACCTTGCGCACCGGCCAGGGTCTGCGCGGCGAAACGATCGGTCTGCTGTCGCCGCAAGGCGGGGTGCGCTGGCTGCTGGCCAACACCGAGCCGGTGCGCGATGCCGCCGGCCATCTGACCGGCGTGATCTCCTGTACGGTCGATGTGACCGAGCAGCGTGCCCAGCAGCAGTTGCTGACGCTGGCGATCGAAAGCGCCTCGCTCGGCATCTGGGACTGGGACATCCTCACCGATGCGATGACCTGCAACGACC
The DNA here is from genome assembly GCA_964546615.1 of uncultured Curvibacter sp. Lineage (GTDB taxonomy): Bacteria > Pseudomonadota > Gammaproteobacteria > Burkholderiales > Burkholderiaceae_C > Hylemonella. Next base: position 9,207 of record CAZJKR010000069.1, on the reverse strand, counting down.
GCATGTTCGCCCTGCTGGGGTATCAGCCCGGAGAACTGGACATGAACGCCAAGGCCTGGAACGCGCTGATCCACCCCGACGACCTGGCCGGCTGGCTGTGGGCGCTGCGGACCAATCTGCGTGATTCGCAGCGCCCCTTGTACTGGGAGATCCGCATCCGCCGCGGCGACGGGCGCTGGGTCTGGCTGATGTTCAGCGGCACCGTGGTGGCGCGCGATACCGAGGGCCGGGCCCTGCGCATGGCCGGCATCACCTACGACATCAATGCGCAGAAGGAGCTCGAAGACCAGTTGCGCCATGCCGCGCGGACCGACCAGCTGACCCGTCTGCCCAACCGCAGCGAGGTGCTGGGACGTATCCAGTCCTGCATCCAGCGCGCGCGCCAGCAGCCGGGTTACTGCTTTGCCGTGCTGTTCATGGACTTCGACCGCTTCAAGCAGGTCAACGACACGCTGGGGCACGGCGTCGGCGACGATCTGCTGCGCCAGATTGCCCAGCGTCTGCTTGACAGCCTGCGGCCGAGTGACACGTTTGTCCTGACCAGTGATTTCAGCCAGATGGCGGCGCGCATCGGTGGCGACGAGTTCGTGGTGCTGCTGGACGACATCCGGGGCGATCTCGATGCCCAGGTGGTGGCGTCAAGGCTGCTCGATGTGCTGTCCGAGCCGTACCAGATCGGGCCGCACCGCCTGAGTTCTTCGGCCAGTATCGGTGTCGTGACCTCCGAACACATGGGTGACGACGCGGACAGCGTGCTGCGGGATGCCGACATCGCCATGTACGAAGCCAAACGTGAGGGGCGCGGTCGTTTTGTCATGTTCGACCCCTCCATGCGCAAGCGGGTACGCGACGACGTCTCGCTGGAGAACGATCTGCGTCAGGCGCTGGGCAACCACGAACTGTTCGTGATGTACCAGCCGGTGCTGCATCTGGCCAGCGGCCAGTTGTCGGGCGTGGAGGCGCTGGTGCGCTGGCAGCACCCGCAACGCGGCCTGGTGTCGCCACTGACCTTTGTGCCGGTGGCGGAAGCGAGCGGCCTGATCGGGCAGATCGGTCACTTCGTGCTGCGCACGGCCTGTGCGGAGTTCATGCGTTTGCATGCGCAGCTGGGGCCGCAGGCGCCGGCCACCCTGGCGGTCAACCTGTCACGGGCCCAGCTGCGTCAGTCCGGCCTGGCCGCCGAGGTGCTGGAGGTGCTGCGTGACAGCGGCATGCGCCCCGACCAGCTGGTGCTGGAGGTGACGGAGAGCCTGGCGGCGCAGGACGAGGCGGTGCAGGGGGCGCTGCAGGGGCTGCGCAAGCTCGGCGTGAGGCTGTCGCTCGATGATTTCGGGACCGGCTATTCGTCCCTGTCGTGCCTGCATGAGCTGCCGGTCAATATCGTCAAGATCGACCGCTCCTTCGTCAGCCAAGCCATGCACAGCGATTACCACCGCGTCATGATCGAGGCCACCATCCGCATGGCGCAGACGCTGGGCCTGGTCACGGTGGCCGAAGGCATCGAGACCCGCGAGCAGGCCGCGCTGATGAAAGCACTGGGCTGTACCAAAGGGCAGGGTTTCCTCTTCAGCAAGCCGATGGAAGACAAGGCCCTGGCGCGCTGGATTGCAGCGCAGGCCCAGGCCGCGGACTGAGGGCCGGCCTCTGCCTGTGCCGGTGGCGCTCGATTTGCGTCCGCCCGGGCTCAGAAGGAAGTCCATTCATCATCGTCGGCCGCGCTGGCCGGTTTGACCGGCTTGGCCGACGTGCCGGTGGCGGCCGGCTTGGCGGCACTCGCCGATGCCGCGCTGGCGCTCACGGGTTGGCTTTCGCTGCGGCGCTCCGTACCCTTGTAGGGCAGCCGGCTGGTTTCGTTGGAGCGGGTCGGAGCAGGCTTCGGCTTGGCGGCAGCGGTGGGGGTGGCATGGGCCTGGCCGTCGAGCTTGAACACGCTGACCGCTTCCACCATCTGCTGGGCTTGTGTCTTCAGGCTGGCAGCGGCGGCGGCTGACTCTTCCACCAGCGCCGCGTTCTGCTGCGTGGCCTGGTCCATCAGGGTGATGGCTTCGCCTACCTGGGCCACGCCCTGGCTCTGCTCGGTGCTGGCCGCGCTGATCTCGCCCATGATGTCGGTCACGCGGCGGATGGAGGCCACCACCTCGGACATGGTGACGCCGGCCTGGTCGACCAGGGCGTTGCCTTGCTCGACCCGGTTCACGCTGTCGTTGATCAGGTTCTTGATCTCCTTGGCGGCTTCCGCACTGCGGCTGGCCAGGGAACGGACTTCGCTGGCCACCACGGCGAAACCGCGGCCCTGTTCGCCGGCGCGTGCCGCCTCCACCGCGGCGTTCAGGGCCAGGATGTTGGTCTGGAAGGCGATGCCGTCGATCACGCTGATGATGTCGCTGATCTTCTTGCTGGAGTCGTTGATGCCACGCATGGTCTCCACCACCTCGGCCACCACCTCGCCGCCCTTGATGGCGACCGTGGAGGCGCTCTGCGCCAGCTGGTTGGCCTGGCGGGCGTTGTCGGCGTTCTGCTTCACGGTGGAACTGAGCTCCTCCATGGAGGCGGCAGTTTCCTGCAGGGCGCTGGCCTGCTGCTCGGTACGCATGCTCAGGTCGCTGTTGCCGGTGGCGATCTCGGCGCTGGCGGTGGCCACGCCGTCGGCGTTCTGGCGCACGTTGCCCACGATGCGCGCCAGGTTGTTCCGCATCTGCGACAGGGCCTGCAGCAGGCGCGCGGCCTCGTCCTTGCCCTCGACCTGGATGGCGCGGCTCAGGTCGCCGTCGGCAATCGCCTCGGCCGACCCGGCGGCCTGCTGGAGCGGGCGGGTGATCGAGCGGGTGGCCAGGCCTGCCAGCAGCATGCCCAGCACCACCGACACGGCGGCACCGCTGCCCAACGCAATCTGGCTCGTGGAGGCGACCGATTCGGCGTGTGCCTGGACCTCGGCCAGCATCTTGCGGGCATGCTGTGCCACTTCATCGACCGACTTCAGGTAGGTTTCGGCCAGGGGGCGCAGTTCGCGGTCTACGGCATCGGAGATGTTCTCGCCGTCCTTCTGCCGCTTGATCAGCGCCGCCCGGGCGTCGACGTAGATCTTGCGATTCTTCGCCACCGAGGCCATCAGTGCCTTGGTCGGCTCGTCCTGCACCATGGCCTCAAGTTCTTTCTGGTCGTCACTGATGGCCTTGGAGGTGGCGGCCATGTCCTTCTGCAGTGCGTCGATGTAGGCGGTATCGCTGGTCTTGAGCGCCGCCGAGGCGCGGACCCAGTTGATGTTGATCTGCGAGGCCCAGCGCTGGGCCAGCAGGCTGCGCTGCAGCTCCACCGTGCCGATTTCGCGGCTGGTGTCCTTGAGGCTGCCCAGGCGCCAGACGCCGATGACGGCGATGGCCGCGGTGATCAGGAGCACGGCGGCAAAGGCCAGGGTCAGACGGGTTCCGATGTTCAGGTTGCTGGTTCTCATATGTGGGGTGCCTCCGAGGGGGTTGCTTCGGCGGCGATGCGCTTTCCGGTGCCGCCGGGGTTACCGGTCCACTCTAAACAACTGTCGGCGCTTTGCGACTAGGGTATGCACCGATACAGAGCGAAGTCACGCCGGCCGAAGCCCGGAACTGACCGGTGTTCCGGGGGCTGTTGCTGCCGACCGGCGGTTCCGGCCGGCCGGTGGCCTCGTTTGCTACACTTTGTCCATGTTCATTCACCGCATCAGCATCACAGGTTGCAGCGACCGGGGAGCCTGGCCCTGGCGCAAGCCGCAGACTGCATGCCTACAGGCGTACGCCTGAGCGCACTTGGCAGCGCCGGCGCTGCCAAACTGCTTTTCGTCCCGCTGGCCGGGAACCTGATCTGAGTGAACCGGGCACGCCGTGCCCCGCCCGAGTCTGGGACTCGGTGCGAGACTGGAGAGACTCCTGTGATGACTGAATCCGAATTCGATGCCCTGGCCCGTCAGGGTTACAACCGCATTCCCTTGATGGCCCAGGCGTTTGCCGACCTGGAAACGCCGCTCTCGCTCTACCTCAAGCTGGCCCATGCCAAGGACGGTGGGCGCTACAGCTTTCTGCTGGAGTCGGTGGTGGGCGGCGAGCGCTTCGGCCGCTACAGCTTCATCGGCCTGCCGGCGCGCACGCTGGTGCGCTCGCGCGGTTTCGGCACCGAGGCGATGACCGAGGTGGTGACCGATGACGTCGTGGTCGAGACCTCGTGCCTGAATCCGCTCGATTTCATCGCCCAGTACCAGCAGCGCTTCAAGGTGGCCCTGCAGCCTGGTCTGCCGCGTTTCTGCGGCGGCCTGGCCGGCTATTTCGGCTACGACACGGTGCGCCACATCGAAAAGAAGCTGGTGCACAGCTGCCCACCGGACACGCTGGGCTGCCCTGACATCCTGCTGCTGCAATGCGAGGAGCTGGCGGTCATCGACAACCTCTCGGGCAAGCTCTACCTGATCGTCTATGCCGATCCGGCGCAGCCGCAGGCCTATGCACGGGCGCACGCCCGGCTGGATGCACTGCGCACCCAGCTGCAGGCGCCGGTGCAGGCGCCGCAGATCAAGCCCAGCCCGTCGCATGCGGTGGCACGCGAATTTGCCAAGGACGACTACATTGCCGCCGTGCTGCGCGCCAAGGATCTGATCGCCGCGGGTGACTTCATGCAAGTGCAGGTGGGCCAGCGGCTGAAGAAGCGCTACACCGAGTCGCCGCTGTCGCTCTACCGCGCGCTGCGCTCGCTCAACCCCTCGCCCTACATGTACTACTACCACTTCGGCGACTTCCATGTGGTGGGCGCCTCGCCGGAAATCCTGGTGCGGCAGGAGCAGACGCTGGAGGGGCCGAAGGTGACGATCCGCCCGCTGGCGGGCACGCGCCCGCGCGGCGCCACGCCCGAGGCGGACAAGGCGGCCGAGGTCGAACTGATCAACGATCCGAAGGAGCGCGCCGAACACGTGATGCTGATCGACCTGGCGCGCAACGACATCGGCCGCATTGCCAAGACCGGCAGCGTGAAGGTGACCGAGGCCTTCGTGGTCGAGCGCTACAGCCACGTGATGCACATCGTGAGCAACGTCGAGGGCCTGCTGAACGACGGCATGACGTCGATGGATGTGCTGCGCGCCACCTTCCCGGCCGGCACGCTGACCGGCGCGCCCAAGGTGCATGCCATGGAGCTGATCGACCAGCTGGAGCCGAGCAAGCGCGGCCTGTATGGCGGCGCCTGTGGCTACCTCAGCTACGCCGGCGACATGGACGTGGCGATTGCCATCCGTACCGGCATCATCAAGGACGACACGCTGTACGTGCAGGCGGCGGCCGGCGTGGTGGCGGATTCGGTGCCGGAGCTGGAGTGGAAAGAGACGGAAGCCAAGGCGCGCGCGCTGTTGCGTGCGTCGGAGCTGGTGGAAGAAGGACTGGAGTGAACACCATGAACAAGATCAAACTTCTCATGGTGGACAACTACGATTCGTTCACCTACAACCTGGTGCAGTACTTCGGCGAACTGGGCGCCGAGGTCGAAGTGCACCGCAATGACGAAATCACGGTTGAAGAGATCGATGCCCGTCTCAAGGCCGGACAGCTCGATCGCCTGGTGATCTCGCCCGGTCCCTGTTCGCCGGCTGAAGCCGGTATCTCGGTGGCGGCGATCCGCCACTTCGCCGGCAAGTTGCCGATCCTGGGTGTCTGCCTCGGGCACCAGAGCATTGGCGCCGCCTTCGGTGGCAAGATCATCCGGGCGCAACAACTGATGCACGGCAAGACCAGCGTCATCACCACCACGCAGGAAGGGGTGTTTGCCAACCTGCCGAAACAGTTCACGGTCAACCGCTACCACTCGCTGGCCATCGAGCGCGCCAGCTGCCCGCCCGAACTGAAGGTGACGGCTTGGACCGAGGATGGCGAGATCATGGGCATCAAGCACCGGACGCTGGCCATCGAAGGGGTGCAGTTCCATCCCGAGTCCGTCCTGACCGAGCACGGCCATGCCATGCTGAAGAATTTCCTGGAACAAGCCTGAGGACGTAGCCATGACGCATACCCACCAGATCACCCCGCAGCAGGCGCTGCAGCGTGTCATCGAGCACCGCGAGATCTTCCACGACGAGATGCTGCACATCATGCGCCTCATCATGGGCGGCGAGATGTCGCCGGTGATGATGGCCGCGTTGATCACTGGCCTGCGCGTGAAGAAGGAGACCATCGGCGAGATCACCGCGGCGGCGCAGGTGATGCGCGAGTTTTCCACCAAGGTGGAGGTGGCCGACCGCACGCACCTGGTGGACATTGTCGGCACCGGCGGCGACGGTGCGAACACCTTCAACATTTCGACCTGTGCCATGTTCGTTGCGGCTGCTGCGGGCGCCAAGTCAGCAGCAAGAGCGGCAGCGCCGACGTGATGGAGTCCTTGGGCGTCAACATCAACCTCACGCCGGAGGCGATTGCACAGTGCATTGCCGATACCGGTGTCGGTTTCATGTTTGCACCTAACCACCATCCGGCCATGAAGAACGTGGCGCCGGTGCGGCGGGAGCTCGGCATCAAGACCATCTTCAACATCCTGGGGCCGTTGACCAATCCGGCCGGCGCGCCCAACATCCTGATGGGGGTGTTTCATGAAGACTTGGTCGGCATCCAGGTGCGCGCGCTGCAGCGGCTGGGTGCTGAACATGCGGTGGTGGTGTACGGCAAGGACGGCATGGATGAAATCAGCCTGGGCGCGGCCACCTTGGTGGGCGAGTTGAAGAACGGGGCCATCACCGAGTACGAAATCCATCCGGAGGACTTCGGCCTGACCATGGCCAGTACGCGGGCCATCAAGGTGGATACGCCGGAAGCTTCGCGCGCCATGCTGCTGGGCGTGCTGGACAATCAGCCCGGCGCGGCGCGCGATATCGTGACGCTCAACGCGGGCGTGGCGCTGTATGCGGCCAATGTAGCCGCCACCATGGCGGATGGCCTTGCGCTGGCGCGCGAGGTCATCGCTTCCGGCGCTGCCAAGGCCAAGCTCGACCAGTTGGTGACCGTGGCCCATCGCCTCGGCCAGCCGGCCTGACCATGTGGGATGACCCTGGGACCTGGATCGCGCTGGGCGTCTCGGCGCTCTTCGTGGTGGCGGGTTTTGTCATGCACCGCGTTTTCGTGAAAATTCTGAAAAACGGCGATCAACCGCCCCCCCGACCATGAGTGACATCCTGAACCAGATCGTGGCCGTCAAGCGCCAGGAAATCGCGGCGGCCCTCAAGAAAAAATCGCTGGCGGCCATGCGTGCCGACGCCGAATCGCGCGTGCTGACGCGCGACTTCGTCGGCGCCCTGCGCACCAAGATCGCGGCCGGTCGTGCCGGCGTGATTGCGGAGATCAAGAAGGCCAGCCCGAGCAAAGGCCGACATTGCGCAGAGTTATGCCGAGCATGGTGCCGCCTGCCTGTCGGTGCTCACCGATCGCCAGTTCTTTCAGGGCCAGTCCGACTACCTGAAGCAAGCACGTGCTTCGTGTGAATTGCCGGTGCTGCGTAAGGACTTCATGGTCGATCCGTATCAGATCTATGAATCGCGTGCCATGGGGGCGGACTGCATTCTGCTGATCGCCGCCTGTCTGGATGACGCGCAGATGGCCGACCTGGAGGCCATCG